>NZ_JAPDCI010000002.1:63488-408231 GCF_027705905.1 Aeromonas sp. Y293-4
TAGGCCAGCTAGGCCGTTCAGAAGACGCAATCACGGTATATGACGAGCTAATCCAACGCTTTGGCACCAACAATGATCCCGCTCTGCAAAAGCTAGTTACTAAAGTAAAGGCACTACGCGACAAAGAGCCCAACTAATTAAAAACAATTAAGGCTGTAATCACGCATTACATGAGGTGCTCTAACACCTCATGTAAAAAATTTTGAGGGCAAATTGTAATAATCAACTATGTCAGGCAAACACTCACTGCCCCCCGCCAGCCCATCAACACCAGCATCAATACAGCCCCCGGCAGCCAGACCCAGTAGAGCTCGGAGAGGATCACCGCCTCACCTCGGGCGGTGAGATAGGCCTCCAGCTTGAAGGGGGCAACCCGGATCACCTGCCAGGGGGCGAAGAAACGCTCGTCACGCCACGGCCAGAGCCAGCCAACCCCCTTGCCGCCGGTAGTGAGGGAATCGAGCAGGCTGTGGGAGAGTAGCGAGGCCAGCAAAAACGACCAGACGGTGGCGGCACTGGCCCGAAATTGGCGGTGAAACAGCATGGCCAGTGTGGGCAACAGCAGTGAGTGGGTAAAGCCGCGGTGGCCAAAGACATGGCCGTAAGCGACCCCCAGTTTAAAGGCGAGCACATCGGCATCGGGCAGCATGGCGATGGCAACCCCTGCCAGCAGCAGGCGTGGCGGGATAATCCGGCTGCCAAGCCCCAGTCCAAGGCAGAGAGGTACGGCGGCGTGAGTGACTATGGTCGGCATAGAATAAAGCTCCAACTGAAAACGTGAGCCTACCCTACCCCCGCTCGGTGAAGTGAAGGTGAAGTGCGCCCTCTTATGTTGCTTGATTCCTCCCTCGAATCCTTATCCATCAGCCAGAAGAGGCGTCACACAGGAAGAAGTGAGACGGCTGTTGCACGCGCTCTGAAGCGGGGGCCGAAATCCTGTGGTTTGTCCCTCTGTATTGGCTCGTTCGTTGTGTGTCGAACGCAGGCCCAATCAGCGTTAGCGCATTAACTTGAAATGTTCATTTAACTGCGGCTGACATACAGAACGGGATCGTGATAAGTAGTCTCTTCGGTTCACATCACACGGACAGTGGCAGCGATGAATATATCAAAAGGCATCAGGCTGATTGCGAGCGTTATCAGCCTTTGGTTAGTGACTGGATGCATGGCAGAGGCCGCCTCTGCGCAGCCGCAGCAAGAGCCGTACGCGCTGATCTATAACGGGCCTGTTTCTGATGGGGATAGCACCAGAGCGATTGCGGATGTGGTCAGGCAGGTGGGGTTGCCGGTCAGGTATCTCTCCAATATCGAGGCGCTGCCTGCAGAGCTCGATAATGCCAGGGTGTTTATCGTTGGCGGCACTGAGGACGATGTTGAGCCGCTCCTCAACGCCTTCACCGCGGACGCTCGTTCGGCGTTAAAAACCTATTTGCAGAATGGTGGCCGCTACCTCGGGGTCTGTGGGGGGGCCTTTGTGGCATCCGCCGGCTGGTCTGAGGAGGAGGGCTTTGTGCCGGCGCTGGGCCTTGTCCCTGCCACATCCGATGATTATGACGGCGACTTTAGCGCCAGGATCTTCCCAATCACCTGGCTTGGCGAAGATCGCCAGATGTATTACCAGGCCGGCCCGCAATTTACGCCGGTGCCAAGCCCCGAGCAGGTCAAGGTCATCGCCCAGTTTCAAAACCATCAGATTGCCGCGCTGATCAGCTCATATGGCAAAGGCAAGGTGGCCGTTTCCGGGCCACACCCCGAAGCCCCCGAATCGTGGAAAGCGAACGCGGTGGACGGCGACAAGATGGAGTCGAATATTCATTTAGCAGTTGGATTCGTCAACGAGTTGCTCTCCGAAGAGCCCGTCACCCATTCGAAATAGTCGCGCCCCTACGCCCCTGGATGTGACCCCATTGCTCGGCCCGGAAGTCAGGCCATCCAATCGGCAGCAATCCATAAAAAAACCACCGACCTGCAAAAGGTCGGTGGTTTTTTTATCGGTGGTAGATAACGGGTAGCCGATACGAAATGTGCGCTACCTCAACTTTCGCCCGGGAGCGAGCACTACTCTTCCTGCTCCTCCGGTTGTCTCTCCTCACCCCGTATCTGTAGCAGCTCTTCGACCCTGGCTTGCCACTTGTCGTGGGCCTGTTTGCGCTCCTGCTGCATAAATGCTTCTCGCATGGTGTCGATTTTCTGGTCAAGTGTTTCCATCAGAGTGTCTCCTTGTGTGACCGCGTAAAGACTGGCTGACGGCGCGTTGGCCAACCTGCTCCCCTAATCTGACACCGCTAATGCCGTTACTGCCCAATCAAATAATCGATTGGAAGTACCAAAACCAATCTAAAAATTCTTTTTCATGCGAGCGCCACCACGCCAGCGCAAGGAAAACAGGCCGCTCAGAGCGGGATAATCCGGCACGCGGCCAACACGTTGTTGAGTGTGGTCGCCCCCTTTTCAGGGGAATGGGGCGCCATCACCCAATCAGCCCGGTAAGGGGTACCGGCAGATTTCCGGGGTGTTGCTGTGCCCATGATCACACAGTCACAACTCTCGCCCTCCTCTCACCGCGCCCCCGCTTTTTATCATCTAGAGTTAGCGGGCAGTCCAAAGCTGCTGATTTATATACATTCGCCGCCAAGAGGGATCTTTTTTCATGACCGAGCATATCGATCTGCTACCTATCAGCACGGATGATGAGCAGGACGCAGGCAACCGTTACCTCTACTACACCGAAGGGGATCTGGCCCGCATTCTCGCCAATCTGGAGCAGCTGCGCCACGCGGTGTTTCCGGCCGCCATCGGAGAGAGTGAAACGGGCGCCGCCGTGCCCCACAACTTTCCGTCCGTCTGTCTGGTGGGGCTGGGACGCTGCGGCTCCAACATCGCGCAGGATGTGGCCTCGCTGGTCTACAACGCCCGCAGCTTTTATCTCAATGAGTTCAACAGTGAAGAGCAACGCAAGCGGGAGAAGGAGTTTGGTCCGGTGAGCTGGATCCGGCGCAACCTGCGGCTGCCAAACAACGGGGCCCGGCCGGTCTTTCTGATCGAGCCCATGGTGATGCTGGGGGATCTGGACAAGGACATTGATGGCCGCATCCGTCACTCCAATCGCAGCGGCGAAGGTGGCTCCTTGCGTGATTACGCCAAGATGCGGGTGATGGACTTGTCGGAGATCCACGCGGGTGGCGCGGGTAACGCCCCCATCCTTGGCCAGTATCTGGCCAAGATCATCCTCAACAAGAGCCCCCACTACTTCGCCAACTCCGAGTGGCAGGCCATTCATACCTATCTGGTGGACTCCTGCGGTATCAAGGCCAACCAGTCCCGCCTCTATTTCTACATCTTCAGCGCCGGGGGCGGCACCGGCTCCGGCATGGCCTCCGAGTTCGGACTGGCCCAGCAGTACTCCTACATGAGCAAGACCTTTTCACCCCCGTCAGAAGAGGAGGAGCACCTCTCCCTCGGGGAGCACTTTATGTTCGATCCCATCTTCACCAGCGGCATCTGCATCCTGCCCAATATCTGTGATCGGGGTATCGAGATCTCGGAAGCGCTGCACATCAACGCGGGGCGCCTGCTGTGCAAGTATCTGGCCGAGGAGTGGGACTTCTCCTATCACTTCGACAACGAGCAGGCGTGCGATGCCAGCATGCTCAAGCGGATCAGACCCTGGAATGCCATGATGCTGATCTCCAACGACATCATGCGCTACGCCGAAGAGAGCGACGATGGCGAGATCCAGCATGTTGACGTCAACACCATGGAGAAGTACGCCAACCAGTACATCTCCCAGCAGATCTTCAACATTCTTACCGCCCAGGCCGTCACCACCGACTACGACGAGAACTACTTTCGCCGGGCGGGCATCGATATCAGCGAGACCATTCGACTCGATGCCAACGACCTCTTTATGAGTCTGGCGGGGCCGGTGGCGGTGGCGTATGCCGAGTCCATATCTCCCCCCGGCGGCCTGTTTGACAAGGAGGACGGGCTCAATGTGGATGATCTCTTCACCCGTTCCATCGAGCTGCCCCACTTCAACAAGATGACCCAGGCCATCGAGGGGATCAGTCTGCTGCCCATCGAGGCGGGCAACTATCGGGAGTATCTGGACGACTATGTGAAAAGTGGCCATGACCCGGCCCACCTCAACGAGCTGCACTTCTTCAAGAACTGCTCCTCTGTGGTGTCGATCATCTCCCTACCCAAGGAGTACAAGCTCTCCTATATGGATCTCAACCGGCTCAAGTCTCACCTCAACGGGCTCTTCCCCAATACCACCCTCAAGCGCTATGCGCTGGTCATAGGGGCGTCGGCCAACATCTCCCTCACCACCCTGATCGTCAAGAGCCCCTGCTTGAGCGATGACTTCCTGACCCTGATCGTGGCCTTTATCAAGCGCTGCTTTGCCAAGGATCACTATCGCTTCGATGAGCATCTGGACAAAGCGGTGATCGAGATGATCTGCAATGAGGAGTGGAACGATGCGCTGCTCGACAGCATGCTCAACGAGTTCGAGAACCCGGCCAAGATCCTCGATACCAACTGGTACGCCATCAAGCCCATGTATGAGAAGAAATATCGGGAGCTTATCCGCGAGAAAGAGAAGTTCGTCTCCATCAACGATATTCGCCTCAGCCGTGAATCGGTGAAAAAGGCGCTGCTCTATCTGCGAGAGATCTATCGCCACCGGGTCAGCAAGACCCGTATCCTCTCCCTCAACCCACGGCTGGGGGAAGCGAACGCTCGCTAGCCCCCTGCCCATAAAGCAAAGCGCCCGCCCCAGATGGGGCGGGCGCTTTTTTACTGGCGCAGCCTGGCTTTATCTCATCAGAGGGAGACAAAGATCCCGGCCAGGGTGGCGCTCATCAGGTTGGCCAGGGTCGCCGCCAGCACCGCCTTGAAGCCCATATTGGCCACATCGTGACGACGCTCCGGTGCCATGGTACCGATGGAGCCGAGCTGCACCGCAATGGAGCCCAGATTGGCGAAACCACAGAGGGCGAAGGTGATGATGATCTGGGTGTGGGCACTCAGGTCAGCCTTGATATTGGCAAAGTCCAGATAGGCGACAAACTCGTTCATGATCACCTTCTGACCGATCAGGGAGCCTGCCGCCATCATCTCGCTGGCGGGCACACCAATTAGCCAGGCCACCGGGGCAAACAGATAACCCAGCAGCTGCTGCAGGGAGAGATCGGCCCAGCCAAACCACTCGCCGACGGTGGTGAGACCGGCGTTGATCATGGTGATGACGCTGACAAAGGCGAGCAGGATGGTGCCGATGGCCACGGCGATCTTCATGCCGCCCATGGCGCCGCCCGCCAGCGCATCGATGGCATTGCTGTAGTCACTCTTGTCGAGGGTGATCTCGGTCTGATCGCTCACCTGCTGCTGCTCCGGCACCAGCAGTTTGGCCATCAGCAGGCCACCCGGCGCCGCCATAAAGGAGGCGGCAATGAGGTATTTCAGATCCACCCCCAGACCGGCGTAACCGCCCAGCACCGAGCCCGCCACCGAAGCCATGCCACAGGTCATCACCGCAAAGAGTTCGGAGCGGGTCATACCGGCGAGGAAGGGACGAATAAGCAGCGGCGACTCCCCTTGCGACAGGAAGATATTGCCGGTGGCCACCAGTGATTCGGCGCGGCTGGTGCCAAGCAGACGGTGAATGGCACCGCCCAGCACCCGGATCACCCACTGCATGATGCCGAAGTGGTAGAGCACGGCGATCAGCGCGCTGATAAAGATCACCAGCGGCAGCACCCGCACGGCGAAGATAAAGCCATTGCTGGCCAGATCGCCAAACACGAAACGGATGCCGCTGTCGGCGAAGCCGAGCAGGGCGGAGACGCCATTGCTCATGGCACCGAGCATGATTTGTCCGGGGGGGAAATAGAGCACCAGGGCAGCAAAACCGGTTTGCAGGGCGAGCGCACCCAGCACGGTTCGCCAGCGGATGGCTCGGCGGTTTTCACTCGCCAACCAGGCGATAAACATCAGGGCCAGCATACCGACCAGACTCAATAACAGTGTCATCTTGCACCTATGAAGAGAGGAGTTTCATATGGCAAGTCTGCAGACAGGTGTCGCGGGCGATCCGGCGGGAGAGGTGCCGACCCACGCGACACGCAGACCACAAACCTACAGGTTAGTGGCGGGTCCCATCCTGGGGTCATTCACGTTCCGGGTGACAGCATGTATCGGGTGACGCCAGCGCCGTCGCAGGGGGAGATGCGGCCGGGTGGCAGGTCGGGCGGCGATGGTACAGTGATCATCGTCACAGAAAAAGCGGTAAAACGATTGGCCGGAATAACTTTTTCAACTTGTTCACAGAACGAAACAGGACCAGCGTGAAGCTGGCCCTGTTTCAATCCGTACTTGAGCACTCAGATGATTACTTGAGGCGCTTGCCGCTCGCGTCCACCACCTGCTCGCCATCTTCCTTGGCGAAGGCCCCTTTTTGCTGATCGGGCAGAATATCGAGCACCACTTCCGACGGACGGCACAGTTTGGTACCGAGGGGGGTGACTACGATAGGCCGGTTGATGAGGATAGGGTGGGCCAGCATGGCATCGATCAGTTCATCATCGCTGAAACGATCTTCCGCCAGACCGAGCGCCTCGTAGGGGGGGACGTTCTTGCGCAGCAGATCGCGCACCGGCATGTCCATGGCGGCGATCAGCGCCACCAGCTGGTCGCGTGAGGGGGGCGTCTCCAGATAGTGGATGACAGTGGGCTCCACGCCGCTGTTGCGGATCAGCTCCAGGGTGTTGCGGGAGGTACCACATTCCGGGTTGTGATAGATGGTGATTGCACTCATTTGCGTGTCTCTCATTAATCAAGTGAATAGAAAATCGATAGCATCAGTTCGCGGCCAGCTGTTAGCGGCCATCAGTTAACGGCTCAGCCCCGCTTCGTACCAGGGTTTGCTGGCGTTAACCACCCGCACCACCAGCAGCATGACCGGCACCTCGATCAGCACCCCGACCACGGTGGCGAGCGCCGCGCCGGAGTGAAAGCCGAACAGGCTGATGGCGGCGGCCACCGCCAGTTCGAAGAAGTTGGAGGCGCCGATCAGGGCGGAAGGACAGGCAACCGAGTGCTTCTCCCCCACCTTGCGATTAAGCCAGTAAGCCAATCCCGAGTTGAACAGCACCTGGATCAGGATCGGCACCGCCAACAGGGCGATAACCAGCGGCTGCTCAATGATGGCGTTGCCTTGAAAGGCGAACAGCAGCACCAGAGTGAGCAGCAAGGCCGCCACCGACCAGGGCTGGATGCGGGCCATGACGCCGTCAAAATGGGCCTCTCCCTTTTTCAGCAAAGCCTTGCGCAACAGCTGGGCGATGATGACCGGGATGACGATATAGAGCACCACAGAGGTGAGCAGGGTATCCCACGGCACTATGATGCTGGAGACTCCGAGCAGCAGCGCCACCAGCGGGGCGAAGGCAAACACCATGATGAGGTCGTTCACCGCCACCTGCGACAGGGTGAAGTAGGGATCGCCGTTGGTGAGGCGGCTCCAGACAAACACCATGGCGGTGCAGGGGGCCGCAGCCAGCAGGATCAGCCCCGCTACGTAACTGTCGAGTTGATCCGCCGGCAGCCAGTCGGCAAACAGCACGCGGATAAAGAGCCAACCGAGGAAGGCCATGGAGAAGGGCTTGACCAGCCAGTTGATAAAGAGGGTGACCCCAATCCCCTTGAGATGCCCCTTCACCTGATGCAGGGCGCCAAAATCGATCTTGAGCAGCATGGGGATGATCATCACCCAGATCAGCAGCCCCACAGGCAGGTTGACCTTGGCTACCTCCATGGCACCGATCGCCTTGAAGAGATCCGGCAAACCCTGCCCGAGCCCAATCCCCACCAGAATGCAGAGGGCGACCCAGGCGGTCAGATAACGTTCAAAAAAGCCGATGGCAGGCACGGCCTTGGCATCACATGTTGCAGACATCACAGCTCCCGATGCGGCGCAATCCCGCATCTTCTATTGGTTCAACACACGGGTTTATAACAAGTAACGGCATATTCAAGCCGCCCCGGCAGCCGGCCGGGGTGGCGACTCAATGGTGCTGGCAGAGGCGGCGCAGGGCATCGGGCCCTACCGGCTCCTCGGCAAGCAGCGGCACCACGGCGTAGCGGCTGGCGTGTTGCTGCTCGACCGCTTCGATATGGGGCAACTGGCGCTCGGCCCGCAGTTGCAGCAGCGGCGAGCTGACCGCAGCTTGCTGCAAGCTGTGGTTGATGAGCCAGCCCCAAGGCTCGATGCCAGCCCGGCGCAGATCGGATTGCAGATTGGCAGCCTCCTGCACTGGCGTCGGCTCGGGCAGCGTCACAATCAGCACCTTGGTCTGCTTGGGGTCCTGCAACTGCATCATGGGGGTGGTGAAGTGCAGCCCCTTGTTTCCCATCTGGCGAGCGATCTCCCTGTGGTAGGCGCCGGTGGCGTCGAGCAGCAGCAGGGTGTGGCCGGTGGGGGCAGTATCCATCACCACAAAGTGCTTGCCCGCCTCGCGAATAATGCGCGAGAAGGCCTGAAACACGGCGATCTCCTCGGTACAGGGGGAGCGCAAGTCCTCCTCCAGCAGTGCCCGCCCCTGCTCGTCCAGGGCCGCCCCCTTGGTGGCCAGCACCTGGGCGCGGTAACGCTCGGTCTCGGCGTGGGGGTCGATGCGGCTCACCTCCAGATGGGGCAGACTAGCTGCCAGCGTCTCGCTCAGGTGCGCGGCGGGATCCGAGGTGGTGAGGTGCACCGGCAGGCCGCGGCTCGCCAGCTCCACCGCCACGGCGGCCGCCAGCGTGGTTTTGCCTACCCCGCCCTTGCCCATCAGCATGATGAGGCCGTGACCGTCGGCGGCCAGCTCGTCCACCAGCGAACTCAACTCGGGCTGGGCTGGCAGATGAGCTGACGTTGCCAGTGATACCTGCCCACCAGCATCCTGTGGTTGCAGCAGCTGGCGCAAACTGTCGAGCCCCACCAGATTGGTGGCCAGCAGCGGGATATGATCCTGCGCCAGCCCCTTTATCCCCTGCGGCATCTGTACAAGAGCCTGTTGCTCACGCTGCCAGAGCGCCATTGCCAGCGGATCTCCGGCAATGGCGCCTTCGGGGAAGAGGCCATTGATCACCAGTTGCTGATTCAACAAGCCGATGGCGGCCAGCTCCTCGTGGGTGCGGGCCACTTCCCGCAGAGTAGATTGCTGGGCGCGCGCCACCAGCACCAAGCGGGTGCGAGTGGCATCTGCCAGGGCGGCGACCGCCTCGCCATACTGGCTGCGTTGCTTCTCCAGCCCCGCCAACGGGCCAAGGCAGGAGGCATCCCCCTTGCCTTGCTCCAGAAATTCGCTCCAGGCGCCCGGCAGTTGCAGCAGCCGGATGGTGTGACCGGTTGGAGCCGTATCAAAGACGATATGGTCATACTCGGCCAGCAGTGTTTGGTCGGTCAGCAGCGCGGTGAATTCGTCAAAGGCGGCAATCTCGGTGGTGCAGGCGCCGGAGAGCTGCTCCTCGATGCTGCGCACCACGCTCTCGGGCAACTTGCCGCGCACCGGCCCGACGATCCGCTCCCGATAGGCTTTGGCCGCCGCGGGGGGATCTATCTCCAGCGCCGACAAACCGGGCACAGCGGCGATGGTGGTGACGCGATTGCCGATCTCGGTGGCAAACACCTGCCCCACGTTGGAGGCAGGATCTGTGCTCACCAGCAGCACCCGCTTGCCAATATCGCAGAGAGCCACCGCACTGGCGCAGGCCAGCGAGGTCTTGCCCACCCCGCCCTTGCCGGTGAAAAAGAGAAACGGCGGTGGATTGGTCAGAAAATGATACATAGCCTCTCCTGAATGGTGCGTCGCGACTCAGCAGCAACCGCTGCCAGAGCAGCAGCCACCCTTGACGATCCCCTTGATAGCCGCTTGCGGCGCAGGCAGCCCGGCATAACGGGCCAGCTCGCTGCGGTTCGGATAACGGCCGGTCAACACCACCTGCCCTTCCACCAGCACCAGTGGCAATCCCTCCTCCCCGGCGTGGGTCAGAAAAGCGCTGACGGCAGGTGTCTCGGCAAATTGCATCGGCTGCTGGGCCAAATTGAAACGCTCGATGGCAACGCCCTGCTCCTTGGCCCAGGCAAGGTCGGCTGCGAAGGTGACCAGAGCCTGATCAACCTCGGTACCGCAGACCCCGCTGGAGCAGCAGAGGGCGGGATCAAAAATCTGAATGGAGGACATGGCATTACTCCTTGTTGCAGCAGGGCTGCGCAGGCAGAACATGAGGGGAGCAGGCTGACTCGGCACGCATCACGCCGCACGCCTCGGGATGACCGGCACAGCACTCCTCGGTGAGGTAGGCGATCACATCCAGCATCAGGGGAATATTGGCGCGGTAGCGCAGAAAGCGCCCCTCCTGCTCCACCGACAGCAGACCGGTGTTGAGCATCGCCTTGAGGTGAAACGAGAGGGTATTGGGGGCAATATCGAGCTCGCTGGCCAGTTCACCGGCGACTCGCCCCTCCAGCCCGGCCTTCACCAGCAGCCGCCATACATCGAGCCGGATGCCGGATGCCAGCGATTCAAAGACCTTGGTGGCCATCTCTTTGTTCATCTTCACTCCCCTTGGTGTGACCTTTCATTTCAACTATACAAGAATCATTGAAATGATCAAGATACGTACCGAAGCGAAGATACGAGGTTCTGGTATCAAACCGGGCTGACTGGAGAATCGACGAGTGAACAACAGTAGCGGACGACCACGCAGGGTTCGTCGCAGATAAACAGACGCCCTCCAGAGGGAGGGCGTATCAGACAGTCAGAGCTGTCGGGGCAATCAGACGAACGCGTCCCTTATTTGGTAGCAGGCACTGCGTTAAAGGTGAGCAGGGCCGCCTTGTTGGCATCGCTCAGAGTCAGCTGGTTGCCGTTGATGGAGTAGGTTGCCACCTTCTCCAGCTTTTGCAGGAACTCGGTCTCTTTGTTCATGGCGTCGCCGATGCACATCATGCGAGTGGAGCCCATGGCGCCCAGCGTCAAGACACCGTCACCCTGCTTGGTGATACCGCCAAAATAGCGGTTGCAGCCGCCCTTGCCCGCCACCTTGCCGTCGACCACTTGCAGGGTGAAGGTATCGCCGGTGGCGCCTTGCAGCTGCCAGCTGGATGCTTGCAGTTGAGCCATGCTGGAACCTGTTGCCATTGCGCAGCCTCCCAGTGCCAGCGCGGCCAGCAGAGTCAGTTTCTTGTTCATGGATTCACCTCTTAATGATTAGAGCCATCAATACGGCAGCCTGTTTATCATGGCTGGCGCCCATGCCAAAGGATTTTATTGTGATCTCCCTTCACTTTACTACCAGCTGGCATGTGCCATGCTTAGGCTCAGTTCCGGACCCAGGGAGGGGAAACGAATGGTCAAATCTCTCATCATCACACTGCTTGCAACCTGCGCCAGCATGGCCGTACAGGCCGCCGACTGGGCAGTGGTTCAGCCGCAATCCAACCCGTCTCTCTATGTCAAAAGTTACTCGGGTGTGCTGCTCAATGGCCATAGCCATCACAGCGACAGTTTTGATCTCTGGCTGGTCAATAGCGGCTATCAATATCCGGTGGTGGATGATGTGACCCTCTTTATGGAAGCAGGCCCGGCGGTGGCGGATCAAAATCGCACATCCGGTTTCAATATGAGTTCGGGGGTACGCTACCAGCTCTCTCCGGCATTCAATATCGGCAGCCAGATCAAGCATCTTGATCTCAACAAGGCCAGCACCCTGCTGGAGCTCAACTCCAGCCTGCTGCTGACCCCCAGACTCTCCCTCACCGCCAACTACGGCGTCAGCGCCATCACTGCCGATCAGGCACTGAGCCTGGGGGTCGGTTTCAACTTCTGAATCAGATCAGCGGCGTGGCACTCACCACCACGCCGTTGCGATCCGCATAGACGTAATCCCCTTCGTGGATGGTCACACCGGCAAAGCTGACCACGGCCCCCAGCTCTCCCAATCCCCGCTTCTCGGTCTTGACCGGACAGGCCGCCAGCGCCTTGACCCCGAGCGCCAGTGTCGCCAGGGTGCCCACATCCCGCGCCGCGCCGTGGATCAGGATCCCCTCCCACCCCTGCTCCACCGCCTTGACCGCCAGTTGATCGCCAAGCAGCGCACGGCGCAGCGAGCCGCCACCGTCGATCACCATCACCTTGCCGTGACCGGGGCGGGTCACCAGATCCCGCACCAGACTGTTGTCTTCATAACAGGAGAGCGTTACGGCGCGACCATAAAAGAGGGCCTTGCCGCCAAAATCCTGAAACACCGGGTCGGCCACTTGCAGCAAGTCGCCATGTTGATCGCAGAGGTCGGGCAGGAGATCCAGCATGATTTGATTCCTTTCAGATACATGAAGGTGTTCATTCTTTCATCAGGCAAGGTTTCTGGCAATCCAGAAGGATTCAATATTGCCCAGATAAACTGCTGATTTATCCATCAATACTGGTGTCAGCCAAAGCTGGCCATCCTCCACCCAGTAGATGGCGTTCTGGCCAAAACGAACAGCCAGCTGACGGGCTTGTGGCAGGGATAGCGCCACCGCCAGCGATGACTCCTGCCAGCGTTCGTCCGGGTCAGATCCCCAAAACGGCCCCACCACGGGCACCTGCAAATCCACGATCAGATGGCGCCACAGCGCCCGTTCCCGCCGCATATTGCGTCGTTGTGTGACCCACTGGCTGGCCGGATTCCAGGCTGTGATGATGGCAAAGGCAGACCAGTCTGGTGGCTCAAATGGCGCGATAAAGCAGATTTTCTTGTAGTTTTCCCACAAATTCATGTCAATCACATGTTACATTCCATTACATTTTGTAGGGGCGAAAACCCGGTTCAGGCCAAGTATGATGCTGCTGTACCAGGGTTTGACCTATATCAAATCAGAGTTAAAAAGTTGCTATCTGACGGCAAAGAGTGTTGTTATGCTCCTGTTAACTGATAAAATGCGGCCACTTTCGTAATGGACGACCTTTCCAGGCTCTGCTCGACCAGACTTGTCGGGAACCTATAAGTGGCACAGGGATACTTGCCGGTACTGATGCCTAATTCGCGATATTCCGACCTGACTCTCATACCCAGGATGACGTAATAAATTTTCAGGATCAGTCAGGAAATCGGTTTGAAACGCCAAAGAGTGTTAAATTTAAGATAATTAACTGATAAGAATCTGGGAATACTCATGCAAACACCACACATTCTGATCGTCGAAGACGAGCTGGTCACACGCAATACCCTGAAAAGCATTTTTGAAGCCGAAGGCTACATCGTGCTCGAAGCCAACAACGGCGACGAAATGCACCAGGCCCTCACTTCCCACACCATCAATCTGGTGATCATGGACATCAACCTGCCGGGCAAGAACGGCCTGCTGCTGGCCCGTGAGCTGCGTGAGAACGACAACATCGCCCTGATGTTCCTGACCGGTCGTGACAACGAAGTGGACAAGATCCTGGGTCTGGAGATCGGCGCCGATGATTACATCACCAAGCCGTTCAACCCGCGCGAGCTGACTATCCGTGCCCGCAACCTGCTGAGCCGCACCATGAACGTGGCAGCCGGTGGCGAAGAGAAGAAGCTGGTTGAGCGCTACCTGTTCAACGGCTGGGCGCTGGATATCAACAGCCGCGCACTGGTCAGCCCGACTGGCGACATGTTCAAGCTGCCGCGCTCCGAGTTCCGCGCCATGCTGCACTTCTGCGAAAACCCGGGCCAGATCCAGACCCGTGCCGAGCTGCTGAAGAAGATGACCGGCCGTGAGCTCAAGCCCCACGACCGTACCGTCGATGTGACCATCCGTCGCATTCGCAAGCACTTCGAAAGCGTCAACGATACTCCGGAGATCATCGCCACCATCCACGGCGAAGGCTACCGTTTCTGTGGTGAGCTGGAGCAGGAATAAGCTCCCGCTACGCTGTTGATCTGAAAAGGCGCCTCGGGCGCCTTTTCTGTCTCTGCGGTTTGCCTTAAAGCTGAGAAACGGTGAGCGTGACGTCGAACGGCGCACAGGATAGATGAAAAACAAAAAGCCCACTCGCAGGAGTGGGCTTTTTGTTTTGAAGCTGGAGCGGGCAGCGGGAATCGAACCCGCATCATCAGCTTGGAAGGCTGAGGTAATAGCCATTATACGATGCCCGCTTGGCATCTGAAATTTGGAGCGGGTGATGGGAATCGAACCCACGTATGCAGCTTGGGAAGCTACCGTTCTACCATTGAACTACACCCGCGTCAGGGCTCCTACTATATGCATTTTGCCGCCGAGCGCAATGGCGCCTTTGCCACTTTTTTCAATAAATCAATCTGTTCGGACAAGGATTGAACAGACGGTTGCTTTTTCAATCAAACATTTTCAACACAGATAATTTACAAGGTTGCCAAGGCCAAACGGCAAGGATAGTCTTGCGCCACTCGACGCGAGGATGGTGGTAATGGATAAAAAAACGCAAAAACGTCTCTATGGCTGGTTGCGCAAGCAATCGAGTCACGGTCGCCGCTGGATCACGATATCCATCGCTTTTGGCCTTGGCCAGGGCATTCTGATGGTGGCGCAAGCCTGGCTGCTGGCGACCCTGTTGCACGGCTTTATCATCGAAGGCTCAACGCCTGAGCAATCCATCACGCTCTTTATTACCCTGCTGCTGGTGACGCTTGGCAAAGCGGCGCTGGCCTATGGCCGGGAAGTGGCCAGTTTCAAGGCGGGCAGCGCGGTGCGCCAGACCATCCGCCAGCTGGTGCTCACTCGCTTGAGTCGTCTCGGCCCTGCCTATATTCAGCGCCGTCCGGCCGGTAGCTGGGCCAGCCTGCTGCTGGAACAGATTGAAAACATGCAGGATTTCTTCTCCCGCTATCTGCCACAGATGGCCATCGCCGTCTTTATTCCGGTGGTCATTCTGGTGGCCGTGTTCCCGGTCAACTGGGCGGCAGGTCTGATCCTGCTGGGCACTGCCCCCCTCATCCCCATCTTTATGATCCTGGTCGGTGTGGGCGCCGCCGATGCCAACCGCCGCAATTTTCAGGCGCTGGCCCGTCTCTCCGGCCACTTCCTCGATCGCCTGAAGGGGCTGCGTACCCTGCAACTCTTTATGCGTACCCAGGCAGAAGGTGACGCTATTCGCGACGCCTCGGAAGATTTTCGCGAGCGCACCATGGAAGTGCTGCGCCTGGCGTTTTTGAGCACCGCCGTGCTGGAGTTCTTCGCCGCCATTTCAGTCGCGCTGGTCGCCGTCTACTTCGGCTTCTCTTATATCGACCATCTGAACTTTGGTAGCTATGGGGTCAAGGTCACCCTCTTTACCGGTCTGTTCGTGCTGTTTCTCGCCCCCGAGTTCTACGCCCCGCTGCGGGAACTGGGTGCCCACTACCACGCCAAGGCGCAGGCTATCGGCGCTGCCGAGCAGCTGCTTGAATTTCTAGAAGCCGAGGTGAGCGAACCGGCCGCAGGCACGGCGCCGTTCCATGCCGACAGCCCGGTCAAGATAGAAGCAAAAGGCCTTGAAGTGCTGAGCGCCGAGGGCAAGGTGCTGGTCGGCCCCATCGACTTCACCCTGGAAGCCGGTTCACGTACCGCCCTCATCGGCGTCAGCGGCGCAGGCAAGAGCTCGCTGGTCAATGCCCTGCTCGGCTTTGCCCCCTATCGCGGTGAGCTCAAGGTCAACGGGCAGGAGCTTGCCACCCTCGACATGAGCCAGTGGCGCCTGCAACTGGGCTGGCTCTCGCAAAACCCGCAGCTGTTCCACGCCTCCTTGCGCGACAACCTGCTGCTGGCCAAACCAACGGCCAGCGATGCCGAGCTGGAAGATGCCCTGAAACGGGCGCAGGCGTGGGAATTTGCCATGGAGAAGGGGCTCGACTATCCGGTCGGCGATCAGGCCGGCGGCCTCTCGGTCGGTCAGGCCCAGCGTCTCGCCCTGGCGCGCACCCTGCTCAAATCGACCCAGCTGATGGTGCTCGATGAGCCGACCGCCAGTCTGGATCGCCACTCCGAACGCGCCATCATGACCACCCTCGAGCAGGCGATGGCTGGCCAGACCCTGCTGATGATCACCCACCGCCTCGACCAGCTTACCAAGATGGACAAGATAATGGTGCTGGCCCGCGGCCAGCTGGTGGAGCAAGGCAGCTTCCAGCAACTTAGTTCTGGGCAGGGACCTTTTGCCCGCCTGCTCTCCCAACGTTCCGGAGGTTCTCTCGATGAGTGATCTGTTGCCGTTTCTGCGCCTCTATCGCCAACACTGGCTCAGCCTCACCATTGGTTTGCTGCTGGCGCTGGTGACCCTGGCCGCCGGCATGGGGCTGCTCTCCCTCTCCGGCTGGTTCCTCTCCGCCGCCGCCGTGGCGGGAATGACAGTTGCGACGACCCATGCCTTTAACTACATGACCCCCGCGGGCGGGGTGCGCTTCTTCTCCATCGTCCGCACAGCCGGTCGCTGGGGTGAGCGGGTAGTGAGCCACGACGCCACCTTCAGGGTACTGACCCGACTACGGGTCTGGTTCTGGCAGAAACTCTCGCCGCTCTCCACCGGTACTCTGGCCGGTTTCCGTCAGGCGGATCTGCTCAACCGGCTGGTGGCCGACATCGATGCGATGGACCACGTCTATCTGCGGCTGATCACCCCCATAGGCGCGGCCCTGCTCAGCACCGCCGGACTGGTCTTCTTCCTGTCGTTTTTCGACAGTCGCCTCGCCCTCACCCTGGGTGCCATTCTGCTGTTTGGCATGATTGCCCTGCCGCTGGTGTTCTACTTCCTCGGCCGTCGCCCCGGTCAGGCGCTGATTGCCGAAAAATCGACCTTGCGCACCCGGATGGTGGACTATCTGGATGGTCAGGCCGAACTGCAGATGTTTGCCGCCGCCCCCAAGGCGCTGGTTGAGCTGCAACAAGCCGAACAGGCGCTGGTCGTCGCGCAGGCCCGGATGGCCAAGGTGAGCGGGCTGGCCAACTTCTCGGTGCAACTACTGAGCGGCTGGACCCTGACCCTGATGCTCTGGCTGGCCGGTCATGGGGTAGCGGGTGCTGCGCCCGACCCCATCACAGCACTGATGGTCTTTGCCACCCTGGCAAGCTTCGAGGCACTGATGCCGCTGGCGGGGGCTTTCCAGCACCTCTCCACCAGCCTCACCTCGGCACGCCGCCTGAACGAGATCCTGCAAGAGGCAAAAGCCCCCGCGTGGGGCGACGAACAGACCCATGCCACCGTTGGTTCGCTGCAGATCAATGACCTCTATTTTGGCTACCCCGGCAACCCTCAGCCGGTGCTGCGTGGCTGCACCCTGCAGCTGCACGCCGGTGAGAAGCTGGCGCTGCTGGGCCAGACCGGCTGCGGCAAATCGACCCTGATGGGGCTGCTGACCCGGGAGTGGAGCCCGCAAGCAGGCAAGATCCTGCTGGGTGGCAAGCCGCTCACCGACTACAGCGAAGGGGCGCTGCGCGCCTCCATCTCAGTGGTGAGCCAGCGGGTGCATCTGTTTGCCGATACCCTGCGGGGCAACCTCAAACTGGCCGCCCCGACCGCCACTGACGAGCAGTTGATTGCGGTACTGACCCAGGTCGGACTGGCCAATCTGCTGGAAGATGAGGCGGGCCTCGACGCCTGGCTCGGTGACGGCGGCCGCCCCCTCTCCGGTGGTGAGCGTCGCCGTATCGGCATCGCCCGCGCCCTGCTGCACGATGCGCCGCTCTGGCTGCTGGACGAACCGACCGAAGGGCTCGACGGTCAGACCGAGCGGGAGATCATGGATCTGCTGTTCAAGCTTGGGGCAGATCGCACCTTGCTGCTCATCTCCCACCGCCTGCTGGGGATGGAGCAGATGGACCGGATTGCCCTGATGGAAGAGGGACAGATCCGCCTCTGCGCCCCTCACAACGAGCTGCTGGCGGATGATTACTACCGCAGCCTCTATCAGCGACTGGCTCCGGTTTGATATCAGCCTGATGGGGCTCACCCCCTGACAACCGGGCGCAAAACGGGGCTGGTCGCCGCAGGCGGCTGGCCCCTATAATGTCCCCCTCATTATTCAACAAGATGCCGACATGGAGCGCCTGCGCATTTCTACTGTCCTCATCACCGACACAAGATACGAGACGATGAAACGCCTGATCCTGATGATGCCCCTGATTGCCTCCGGCTGTGCCAACTACGCCTTCAACAGCAATCTGGATAAAGAGAACTTCGACGAATACTTCAAACCCGGTAGCGTGCGCATCTATGAACAGGATGAGCTGGCTGACCTCAACTACCTCTACCTCGGCACCATCGAGGGTGAATCCTGCCAGGCCGATGCCAACCAGCCGGTGCCCAACGCCGGTGAAGCGCGCACCCTGGCCCGCCGCCGCGCAGCCGACATGGGCGGCAACGGCGTCACCATCGACAAATGCGCCGAATTCAGCGACACCCCGGGCTGCCTGAAACAGGTGATCTGCTACGGGCAGGCGCTGAAAGTGGCCGAAGAGAAGTAACTCGCTGTCATGGCCCTCGCCATCGTTCGCCTTGGCAGCCCGCGCCTGCCCGATGAGGGGCTGCGGATCGGCACGGTGCGCCGCCCGCCCCGCGGCGTACCCAAGAGCGAATTTGCCAGCCAGAACTGGTATGACGTCTGGTTTCCCAACCTTGCTCCCAGCAGCGATACCATGAAGCTGGGGCAGGCAGCCGAGACACCCGCCCAGTGGGCGGCGTTTGGCAAACAGTACAAGGCCGAGATGGCGCAACCTGCCGCCAGGCACGATCTGGCGCTGCTGGCCGCCCTCTTCCACACCACCAATCTGTCGGTCGGTTGCTACTGCGAGCAGGAGTCCCGCTGCCATCGCACCATCTTGAAAGAGCTGCTGATAGCCGCGGGGGCCGCCATTCGCTAACTCGGTGAGCGACAGCGATGTGATGGGGAATCGCGTCAGCCTGTATTCGGCAACCATCAGACATGGATAGACAGATAGGGCATCCCGCGGGATGCCCTCTCTCGTTGTGTTCGCGCTATCGCAGCAATTTTCGGCAGCAGCGGCTCGATGCCCCCTCTCCTATTGCAGACTGGGCTCCAGCAACTGCTGCCGCAGCGAGGTCTCCTCGGCCTGAGTCATGGCATTCGCCGCTACCCCGGCGGCAGGCTCGATGGCCAGCCAATTGGCAAGGTCGGCGGCGGTCTCCTCCAGCGGCCGGAAGTTCAACCCGTGGACGATGGCCGCCTCGGCGCTTATAGAGCCGTAACCGGCAAACTCCGCCTGCGCGCAGGGCAGCAGGGTGGGATAGCTCTGCCAGGGCTCGATTCCGGCTGCCATCAGGGTGGACCAGGGCAACCACTCGGGCTGGATGGGGCGGGCGGGCTGCAACCGGGCGCTCAACCGCTCCAGCCAGTCGCAGAGGGTAATGCCGGGTTTGAGCAGGTTGAAGATGCCCGATAGCTGCTGCTCGGCCGCACGCAACACAAACTCGGCACAGTCGCGCACATCGAGATACTGCAAGCGATCCTCGCCACTGCCCGGCAGCAACCAGGGCCCGCCCTGCTGCACCCGCTTAATCCACCAGGCCATGCGCCCGGTAGGATCATGGGGGCCGCACAACACGCCCGGGCGCAGGATGCAAAGCCGCTCACCCCAGCGGGCGCGATACTCCTGCTCGCACAACACCTTGAGCGGGCCATAGTCAGTGGGCATTTCACCTTCGGGGATAGCATGCAGCGGCGCCGACTCATCCATCCCGGGCATTGAGAAATCGCGATAGACGCTGATGGTGGAGATAAAGATCAGCCGCGCGCAGCACCCGAGCAAAGCTGCCGAGAGGCTCGCAGCCTGCTCGGGGCGATAGCAGCAGGTATCGATGACGAGATCCCACTGCAACCCGGCCCCTTGCAGGGCGCTCAGGCTCTTGTCCCTGTCGCCGGTGAGCTGCACCAGATCGCGCCAGTCTGGATGCTGGTGCAGGCCGCGATTGAACAGAGTCACTTCATGGCCCCAATCCAGCGCCAGCGCGGTGAGGTGACGCCCCAAAAAGCCGGTGCCACCGATAATCAGCAGTTTCATCCCTCTCCCTCCCCCTTCGGCGCGAGTGCGCACATTTCATCCTGACACGCCTGTTGCCTCCACCCTACGCAACTTGGTGCGCGGGCACAGCCCCCGACTGGCCGGGATGGGACAGGGATCACGGCAGCGCCGCAGAAAAGGGCGTATCGAGGCCAAGCCTGCGTTTTGGGGCTGTCTGTGCTAAATTGCCGGGGTTTTCAGTCAGGATCCGCCATGAAGTTCGAAATCGACACCCTCGGGATCATCCGCTCTCCCTACAAGGAGAAGTTCGCCATCCCCCGCCAGCCCGGACTGGTCAAATCGGCCCGCGCCCGCCTCGAGCTGCTCCCCCCTTACGATCAGCCGGATGTGCTGCGCGGCATCGAGCAGTTCTCCCATCTGTGGCTCAGCTTCGTCTTTCACCAGACCATGGCGCAGGGCTGGCATCCGACGGTGCGTCCGCCGCGCCTTGGCGGCAACGAGCGGGTCGGCGTCTTTGCCACTCGCTCCACCTTCCGCCCCAATCCGCTAGGTCTCTCGGTGGTCGAGCTGTACGGGATCGGCCGTGAGCGTGGCAAGCTGTGGCTGGAGCTGGGGGCGGTGGATCTGCTCGATGGCACCCCCATCGTCGATATCAAACCCTATATTCCCTATGCCGACAGCCTGCCGGATGCCCGTGGTGGTTTTGCCCCCGACGCCCCCACCCCGCCGCTGGCGGTGAGCTTCACTGCCGAGGCCGAGCAGCAGTTGCAACCCTGGCTCAAGGCTCACCCCGAGCTGCGCCAGCTGGTGAGCGAAGTGCTGGCGCAAGATCCGCGCCCGGCCTACAAGAAGGGCAAGCCCGATGAGAAGGAGTACGGGGTGCGGCTGTTTGACTGCAACGTCCGTTTTCGCATCAGCGAGCCGGATTGCGTGGTGCTGGCCATCGAGCCCGCCTGAACCTTGGCAGGCCGACATCACGGATGCTATTTCACGCCTTCTTCACGTCACAAGGGGCTTAATGAGCCTGTAAATTGTGTGGCATTGATCAGACTATCCACCCGGTTGCCAGTGATACCATGCACACAGCAGAGGGCATCTCCTCTCTGACTGAGGTCAGCCGCAGGCTGCCGGTTGATGGCAAGCATGGCAGCCAGCCTGTTGCCGCCAAAGGATCTGGCCTCGCCCCGACACGCTTGAGTGCGGGGATGCCACACGGATGTGACAGCACTTCGAAGGAACAAACCTATGCTGATGAACAGTGAACAACGTTATGGCACCCTGAATATCGGGCTGCACTGGCTGACCCTGTGGGCCATGATCGCCGTCTACGCCCTGATCGAATTTCGCGATATTTTCCCCAAAGGGGACCCTGGCCGGGATCTGATGAAGGAGTGGCACTTTATGCTGGGGCTGCTTATCTTCGCCCTGGTCTTTGTCAGACTGGCCCTGCGCTGGATGAGCCCGACGCCGCGTATCGTGCCCGAGCTCTCCCCGCTCATGCACAAGCTGGCAAAACTGGCCCACCTCGCCCTCTACGGTTTTCTGATTCTCACCCCGCTGTTTGGCTGGCTGCTGCTGAGCGCCGCGGGCAAGCCCATCCCCTTCTTCGGGCTTGAGCTGCCTGCCCTGCTCTCCCCAAGTCCAGACCTCAAGGGGCTGATCAAGGAGGTACACGAGACGCTGGGTAATATCGGTTACGCCCTGATCGGCCTGCACACGGTGGCGGCCCTCTATCACCACCATATTCTCAAAGACAACACCCTCACCAATATGCTGCCGCCACGCCGCAGCTAACGGGTAACGGGGAAATGCAGAGGGGGCCATCGTGGCCCCCTCTCTGTTTTCCTGAACAACCGTCATCTGCACTACTGGCAAACGGCATCACGCCTGCTTGGCCAGCTCCTCGGTCGGCTTGCCTTTCGGCTCGTGCGGCAGCTTTTTCACATTGTTCTTGCTCTCCGGCTGCTTGCTCCCAGACGAACTGTTTTCAGACAAGGCTTGCAACACGGGATCGGCCTTGCCGGCCACGGTGGGCTGGGACTGGCCAACAAAGTTGCCGCCCTTGCAGATGGAGAGACTGCCCCCCTTGAAGATCCCCTGCATCTTGCCGCTCTCCAGGATCTCCACCTCGGCGGAGGTACAGGTGCCTTCCAGCAGACCATTGATGATCACGTGGGGAGCACTCACCTCCCCCTCAACGCTACCACCCTGCATGATGCGCAGCACACCACCGATGAGCTGGATGGTGCCATTGATCTGACCGCGCACCTCCAGATCCCCCTCAACCTGCAACTCGCCCTTGAAGCGGGCACCGGCTGCAATCACGGTGGCGCCGGCCGACCCAGTAGCCGCACCACCTTTGTTTCTTCCAAACATCCGTACTCTCTCCACCAACCACACAAGCAGAACCAGCGGCATCGGCGCCACTGGCCACAGAAAACAGGGCAACCCCAGCACGTAGAGCAGCAAGGCTGCCCCCCAGCAGAGCCAGACAATATAGAGGAGGTCGCTGCGCTCACGCTGTTGCAGTCGCGCCAGCAGCCTCCCGGCCATCTCTCTCATCACATCAAACCTTTCGCAGCATGGCTGCCGACCAGCATGCCATCGACAACCCGGACCATGGTTAAACGACCAGTTGACGCGAACTCTGAAGTCCCGCTGATTCAGTCCCGATACAGCCGGGATGCATTAGGATTCGAATTGACTCGAAGCGACATACACTTTCTAATTGACAGCCTGGATCCCTATGACCGCTCACATCATGAAAATTCTGTTGGTCGAAGACGACAAGCTGCTCAATCACCACCTCTCCTCTCTGCTGACCGAAGCCGACAATCAGGTCTACAGCACCGACCAGGCCGGGATTGCACTGCACTACGCCGCCGACTATCCCATTGATGTGGCCATCATCGACCTCGGTCTGCCCGATATGGACGGCCTGCAACTGATCCGGCAACTGCGCGAACGGCAGATCCCCTTCCCCATCATTGTGCTGACCGCCCGTGGCAACTGGCAGGACAAGGTCGAAGGACTGGAAGCAGGTGCTGATGACTATCTGGTCAAACCGTTCCAGAAAGATGAGCTGCTGGCCCGACTCAATGCGCTGGTGCGCCGCAGCGCCGGTTTTATCTCGCCCAAAGTGAAGGCCGGTGATTACGAGCTGGATCTCTCCCGCAAGGAGCTGACCATCGCCGGAGAAGTGGCGGTGCTCACCAGCTTTGAATACCTCATTCTGGAGTACCTGATGCGCAACGCCCGTCAGGTGGTCTCCAAGCAGCAACTGCTCGACCAGCTCTACGGCGATGGCGAAGGGGACCCCAACACCATCGAGGTAATGGTGAGCCGCCTGCGCAAGAAGCTGGATCCGGAAGGGAAGATTCAACCCATCTCCACCATCCGGCGTCAGGGTTACATCTTCAACCTCTCCTGTAACTGATGCAGTTTCATCTGCCGCGCCCCATCAAGATGATCCGCAGCTCACTGCACATCAAACTGCTGCTCAGCTCGCTGCTGGTCATCGCGCTGATCATGGGGTTTGCCGTCTACGCCCTCTATCTTGGCCATGTCGAGGAGCAGACCCAGAAGGCCAGCGCCCGGATGCAGGAGAACCTGGCCAAGTTGTTTTCCTCCACCGAACCGGATGACAAGGGATCGAACGTCGAGCTGGGGCGGATATCCCGTGGTGCGGGGGATCGCAACCTCGATACCCTGATCTGCCGCGCCGATGGCGATCTGGTCTGGTCGAGCCTCCATATGCCGGAGGTGATCAAGGCCAAACAGACCATTTGCGGCGACCTGATGAAGTATCTGGGGGGGATGGATCTCGACTACTTCTTCAAGAAGCACACCATCAAGAACGGCGAGAGCTACTTCGTCTACAGCCTGCGGTTTATCCGCAATCCCGGCAGCGGCACCACCGCCTACTACGTGGTGATGATCGACTCGGCCAAACGCTACCACGAAGAGTCCCGCACCTACCTCTACCAGACCGCCAAACAGGCGCTGCTCGCCTATATGCTGCTGGCCGGGCTGCTGCTGCTCACCACCTTCTGGAGCCTCAGCTCCCTGCGCACCATCGCCCGTCAGATCGACGATATTCGGGCCGGCAAGCGCGATGACCTCTCGAGCGATTTTGAGCGGGAGCTGGCCCCGCTGACCGACTCCATCAACCAGCTGCTGGAAAACGAACGCCAGCAGACACAGCGCTACCAGCACGCCCTCAACGATCTCGCCCACAGCCTTAAAACCCGGCTGGCGCTGATCCAGATCACCACCCGCGAAGTGAAGCTGGGGCGGGAGATCCACGACAACATCAACGAGCAGATCCTCACCATGGATCAGATGATCCAGTATCAGCTCAGACGGGCCGTGACCGGCCGCCAGCGCCTTGCCAGCAAGGGCACCGAGCCGGTGCCGCTGATTGAAAAACTGCTGGCCAGCCTGACCAAGGTCTATCGCCACAAGAAGCTGCAAACCCACTTCAAGTTCGATGATGACGCCCTCTTCCACGGCGAACAGGGCGACCTGATGGAGCTGATGGGCAACCTGCTCGACAACGCCTGCAAGTTTGCCATCAGCGAAGTGAAGGTGACGGTGCGCCGCCATCTCGAGCGGCTGCGCATCGAAGTGGAAGATGATGGCCCGGGAATCGATCCGGCCAAATCGGAGCAGATCTTCCAGCGCGGCGTGCGGGCAGACAGTTCACCCGGTCAGGGCATAGGTCTGGCGGTGGTGACCGAAATCGTCCACAGCTACGGCGGCCAGATCCGGGTCGATGAATCCCCCCTCGGCGGCGCCCGCTTTACCCTGGATCTGCCCTAATCGGCATTACCCTGCCCAGCCTCACCAGTGATGGCCCTACCACAAGGCCTCCGACCTCGGGTGCCTTGTCGTTTCTACCACCCAAGTTGTTTTAATTTATTGATCCGGCACTGATTATCGCCCCTCTGCCCTTCCACCACCGGCTTCAATCGGTATCATGGAAGCGCGGCACAAAGCCTCTTACGGATCTACGCCATGAGCATTCGCTGTCAGAAGGGAGTTATCCGCAGAACATGGGTTAAAAGCAGCAAGCCAGGGGCGGCGGCATTTTTTACAAAATATATTCATAACAGTATTTTTATTAATGGAGGTGGTTTTGGGAGATTATATTTTCATCGTCCCACTTATCGGTTTATGTGGAGTAATAATCGGTGCAATAATTCAAGCAGCTCTTGGCAGAAGAAATCAAAGATCAATGCATCTTTCTGAACTACAGAACAAATCTTATGCAGATTTTTTGAATTCAATTTCAAGAATCGCTGTTGCACAGAGAAAAAATGACTCAAAAGAAATCAGAGATGCACTATCTCAACTAGCAGATGCAAAATCTCGCATTTGTATTTATGGTGAGCCAACCGTAATTCATAATCTTGCTAAATTCTTACGCTTAGGTGGCACCCTGCAAACAGAACAAGAAATTTTAGCATTCACCAATCTGTGCTTAGAAATTAGACGTTCAAATGGGATATTAGATAAATCCATTTCGCCTCAAGACATATCACAGCTATTGTTTAACGTTGATATTAAAGATTGACAGCGATAAATCAATAACATGCGAAATCAGGAATAATTAATGAGCCACGCAATATTAAAAGGATTTATTATCGTTCCCCCCAACGATTTGGCTGCGGTCAAGGATGAGCTTGATAACCATATCCAGCTCACTCGTGCTGAAACAGGCTGCCTAATCTTTAAGGTGACTCAAGACCCTCTCAATCCCTGCCGATTCGATGTATACGAAGAGTTTGTTGATGAGGCTGTTTTTCAAGCCCATCAGGCCAGAGTCAAATCCTCCCGCTGGGGTGAAATTACCGTCAATGTCGAGCGACACTATACGGTAACAGGGATTGCATAAATCACAGCCTTGCCATTTTGGCCAAGGTGGCGAACCGGGAGTGGAGCAGAACTCTCCCCCCTCTCGCTACCGCGAATGCCCGATTACGCTGCGCTTATCGAGCCTGCGTTACTTCCACCCTTTGTTATTAAGGCAACTATGATCCGCCCATTATTAACAACCGATCTGGATGCCGCCGTCGAGCTCTGGTATCAGGCATCGGTACAAGCCCACGACTTTATTCCCGCCACCTTTTGGCGTGAGCAACAGGCAGCGATGCGCGATAGTTATCTGCCCGCCAGCCAGAGCTGGGTCTATGAGGAGGATGGCCAGCTGCTGGGCTTTATCTCCTGGTATCAGGGGTCTGTTGCCGCCCTGTTTATCTCCCCAGATCACCAAGCACACGGGTTGGGTCGCCAATTGCTCGAACACCTCAAAGCCCAATATGACCGGCTCGAGTTGACGGTCTATGCCGAAAATGAGCAGGCGCGGCGCTTCTATTCCCGCAACGGTTTCAAAGAGGGTGAGCAGCAGTTGTGCGAGCATAGCGGTCGCCCCGAGCTGGTGATGCATTGGCAACGAGGATAAGCGGGTCGCCCATAGCGATGGCGAGCACGCTTTGCCTGTTTTGTGGCCGCCTTGAATGCCATGGCGGCATTCTCTACAATGACCCACTTTTTATTCATTTCGGGTTATATCGATGAGCGATACCAGCACCAAACCGGCTCTGCCGGATCACCTCTCCTGCAATCCCCGCAGCCCTCACTATGTGGCCGCCTGCTTCGAGCACCCGATCGGTATTCGCCTGAACGGCAAAGAGCGCACCGATGTCGAGGAGTACTGCATCAGCGAAGGTTGGGTGAAGATCCCCTCCCCCAAGGCGCTGGATCGCCGTGGTCAGCCCATCCTGATCAAGCTCAAGGGCACCGTTGAAGCCTTCTACAGCTAATCAGCGCGCTGCTGCGTGATAAACAAGGCCACCCTCGCGGTGGCCTTGTTGTTTCCGGTATTGGTGCTGGCGTCAGCGTTATCTAAGCGGCAGCCACCAGCCCACATTTCTCGCAGAGCGGCTCTTATACCCCCAACCGATCGCGCAGGGTGTACCAGGCAGCGCCCGCGGCGGTAAAGGGGATGCGGAACAGGCGGCCACCCGGGAAGGGGTAGTGCGGCAGTTTGGCGAATGCATCGAAGCGCTCCGCCTGACCGCTCAGCACCTCGGAGAGCAGCTTGCCCGCCAGATGGGTACAGGTGACGCCGTGGCCGCTGTAGCCCTGCATGTAGTAGATGTTGGGGCCGATGCGACCAAACTGTGGCAGCCGCGACAGGGTGAGCAGGAAGTTGCCGGTCCAGGTGTACTCCACCTTGACGTCGGCCAGTTGCGGGAAGGTTTTCAGCATCTTGGGGATGATCAGCCGCTCGATATCCGCCGGATCCCGCGCGCCATAGACAACGCCGCCGCCATAGAGCAGCCGGTGATCGCCGGAGGTACGGTAGTAGTCGAGCAGGTAGTTGCAATCCTCCAGACAGTAGTTCTGCGGCAGCAGTGAACGGGCCCGCTCCTCTCCCAGCACCTCGGTGGCGATCACCTGGGTACCGCAGGGCATGCTCTTGCTGGCCAGTTCCGGCACCAGATTGCCGAGGTAGGCATTGCCCGCCACCACCACAAAGCGCGCCTTCACCGCCCCCTTGGCGGTCTTGACCAAGGCTGGCTGCCCCGGGGTGATGCTGGTGACGGCGGATTGTTCGAAGATCTGCCCGCCCTGGATGCGGATCGCCTCCGCCTCCCCCAACGCCAGATTGAGGGGGTGAATATGGCCGCCGCTCTTGTCGAGCAGGGCGCCGACGTAGCGATCGCTCGCGACCACCTCGCGCACCCCCTTGGCATCGAGCAGCTCCAGCTGCTCGTTGCCCCACTTCTGCCAGCGGGCGTATTGGGATTTGAGCTCGTGCAGCTGCTTCTCGGTCTCGGCGGCAAAGACCCCCCCCTCCTGCAGATCGCACTGGATGTTGTAGCGCTTGATCCGCTCGCGGATGATCTGTCCCCCCTCAAACAACATGGAACCGAGCAGCCTGGCCTGATCCGGCGGGCAGTTCGCTTCTATGGTGTCGATGTCGCGGCTGTAGGAGTTGACGATCTGGCCGCCGTTGCGGCCGCTGGCGCCAAAGCCGACTCGTGCTGCTTCCAGCACCACCACCTTGTAGCCCTTCTCTACCAGATGCAGGGCGCTGGAGAGGCCGGTATAGCCCGCCCCGATGACGCAGACATCGCACTCCAGCTGCTCGGTCAATGTCGGATAGGGCGCGTGTTTATTGGCGCTGGCTGCGTAGTAACTGTTTACATGTTCGGTCATGATCCCTGTTTCCTTACCGGTTCGGTTGCCAAACTACTGTCAGGATTAAAAGCTAGCCGGGGTGTGGGCGCTGACGATGCGACAGGTCTCCCCCGACGGATTGCTGAAGCTGTGGGGCTCGCCGGTGTCGATCACATAGCTGTCGCCCGCCTCCAGCTGATAACTCTGGCCCGCCACCGTCAGGATCACCGACCCCTCCAGCACGGTGCCGACCTCTTCCCCCTGATGGGTCACCTGACCGCCGGTGTCGGTGCCGGGGGGATAGGTCTCCAGCATAAAGCCAAGCTGGCGGCGGTTGTTGCCGTTGTGCACCAGCTTGAGGGAGACCCCCTGGCTGCCCAGCTCGATCAGCTGATCAGCCTTGATCACCACCTCCGGAGTGCGGCTCTCCTCCTCGGCGAAGAAGCGCGACAGCGGCAGGCCGTAGATGGTGAGCAGCTTTTGCAGGGAAGCGACCGAGGGGCTCACCTTGTCCTGCTCGATCATGCAGATGGCGCCGTGGGTCAGGCCGCTCAACTCGGCCGCCCGCCGCTGGGAGAGCCCCAGCTGATGGCGTACCGCCGCCAGCCGTTCCCCCATGGTGCTCGCCCCGGCGTCAGCCGCACTCAACGGTCGAGCCACGCCCTCCCGACTCTGTGGCCCGCTCATGAAAGGCCCCCTGCTGCGCTATGTCTGCATCCTTGCATCATCAGCCTCTCCTGCTTGCGCGTGATCGCATCGGATCAGGCGCAGCCTGTTTACCCTGCTGGCTAAAATAGCCGACCAGCGTTCCCTTGCCGTTCACTATGTTACACAGCACAGCCGTTCATTATTTTGCACACCTGATTTACCATCTGCCGGTCGTTTGCCCACTTACAGCCTGCAAGCGAACCGGAGAAAGCGCGCTACACAGCCCATTTTCTAGCATGGCGCCCCCCAGCAATTCAAATATATTTAACACTTGAAAAACATTTCAGCTCAAATTATGGTCTTCCTGTGCTTATTATTTTATACGGCAGCGGCGCAGGAAGGGTCGGCTCACTCCGGCAACCAGCTGCTCTGACCCACACTCGAGGCTTCTCATGTCAGGAACAACATCCCACTCCAGCTTGATCACATCCCGCGCCTATATAGATGGACAGTGGTGCGAGGCCGCCAGCGGCCGCACCTTCGAGGTCACCAACCCCGCCAGCGGGGCCGTGATTACCCAGGTACCCGACATGGATGCCGAGGATACCCGCCGCGCCATCGCGGCCGCCCACGCGGCGCAACCCGCCTGGGCGGCGCTGACCGCCAAGGAGCGCAGCAACAAGCTCTACGCCTGGTTTGCCGCCATCACCGCCCACAGCGATGAACTGGCCCGCATCATGACCTGCGAGCAGGGCAAACCGCTGGCGGAAGCAAAAGGCGAGGTGGCTTACGGCGCCAGCTTTATCCAGTGGTTCGCCGAGGAGGGCAAGCGCGCCTATGGCCGCACCATCCCGGGCTTTAGCGGCGATCGCCGGTTGGCCACCATCAAGCAGCCGGTGGGTGTGGTCGCCGCCATCACGCCGTGGAACTTCCCCATTGCCATGATCACCCGCAAAGCGGGCCCGGCGCTGGCAGCGGGTTGCACCATCGTCATCAAGCCCGCCGCCGAGACCCCGCTCTGCGCGCTGGCACTGGCGCTGCTTGCCGAGCAGGCGGGCATTCCCGCCGGTGTCATCAATATCGTCACCAGCCATCAGGCGAGCGCGGTGGGCAACGAGCTGTGCAGCAATCCGGTGGTGCGCAAGCTCTCCTTCACCGGCTCCACCCGCATCGGCAAACTGCTGATGCGCCAGTGCGCCGACACCATGAAGAAGCTGTCGCTGGAGCTGGGTGGCAACGCCCCCTTTATCGTCTTTGACGACGCCGACCTCGACGCCGCGGTGGCAGGGGCGCTCGCCTCCAAATACCGCAACGCCGGGCAGACCTGCGTCTGCGCCAACCGCATTCTGGTGCAGGCCAGCGTCTATGACGCCTTCGCCGAGAAGCTGACTGCCGCCGTTGCCGCCTTCAAGGTGGGGGATGGCATGAGTGAGGGCACCCAGATCGGCCCGCTCATCAACCCGGCCGCCGCCAGCAAGGTCGCCGAACTGGTGCAGCAATCGGTCGCCGCCGGTGCCGAAGCGCTACTGGGGGGCGAAGCTCACCCCGCTGGTCCCCTCTTCTACCGCCCCACCATTCTGGGCAAGGTGGATAAAACCAACCCCATCCTGCAGGAGGAGATCTTCGGCCCAGTCGCCCCGCTGGTGCGCTTCGAGACGGAAGCCGAGGCCATCGCCATTGCCAACGACACCCCTTATGGCCTGGCTGCCTACTTCTATGGCCGCGATATCGCCCGGGTGTGGCGCGTCGCCGAACAGCTGGAGTACGGCATGGTCGGCATCAACGAGGGGATCATCTCAACCGAGCTGGCCCCCTTTGGCGGCATCAAGGAGTCGGGGCTGGGCCGGGAAGGGGCAGCCGAGGGACTGGAGGAGTATCTGGAGACCAAATACCTCTGCTTTGGCGCCATTCGCTAGGGCAGCAACAGAGAAACAAGGCGCCGCCGATCTGGCCCGATGGGCTGATCGGCGGTGATGGGCGCCACAACGCCTGCCACATTTTCAGGGAATATCGGGGGCTGCGGCCCCTCAGGGAGGAAAGATGAGTCAGTCAGAATCAAACAAGGCGTGGCAAGCGCGCCGCGAAGCGGCCGTGGTCAACGGCGTTGGCACCCTGCTGCCGGTCTTCATCGACCGTGCGCAAAATGCCGAGTTGTGGGATGTGGAGGGCAACCGCTACATCGACTTTGCCTCCGGCATCGCCGTGCTCAACACCGGTCACAACCACCCCAAAGTGGTGATGGCGGTGCGCGATCAGCTGGAAAAATTCAGCCACACCTGCTTTCAGGTCACCCCCTACCCCGGCTATATCGAGCTTGCCGAGAAGCTCAACGCCCTGGTGCCCGGCCCGACGCCGAAACGCACCCTGTTTCTCTCCACCGGCGCCGAGGCGGTCGAGAACGCCATCAAGATTGCCCGCGCCCACACCGGTCGCAGCGGCACCATCGCCTTCAAGGGGGGCTTTCACGGTCGCACCATGATGGGAATGGCGCTCACCGGCAAGGTAGTGCCCTACAAGACCGGCTTTGGCCCCTTCCCGGGCGAGGTCTACCACATCCCCTTCCCCGCCGATTATCTCGGGGTAAGTGAAGAGGATGCCCTGCACGCCCTCGAGCTCTGTTTCAGTGCCGATATCGAGCCAAGCAGAGTGGCCGCCATCATTATCGAGCCGGTACAGGGGGAAGGTGGCTTCTATCCCGCCTCCCCAAGCTTTATGCAGAAGCTGCGCAGCGTCTGCGATCAGCACGGTATTTTGCTCATCTGCGACGAGATCCAGAGCGGTTTCTGCCGCACCGGCAAGACCTTCGCCACCGAGTATGCCGGCATCGAGCCGGACATCATGACCCTGGCCAAGAGTCTGGCGGGTGGCTTCCCCCTATCAGCCGTGGTGGGCAAGGCGGAGATCATGAACGCGGCCAAACCGGGTGGACTGGGTGGCACCTATGCGGGATCCCCCATTGCCTGCGCCGCCGCGCTGGCGGTATTGCAGGTGATCGACGAGGAGAAACTCAACCAGAAAGCGCTGGATCAGGGGGAGCAGATCAAGGCGGGGCTGGAACGCATAGCCGAGCGTTTTGACTGCATAGGTCAAATTCGCGGCCCCGGTGCCATGGTGGCCATGGAGCTGGTGAAACGCCGTGATGCCAGCCAGCCCGATCCCGACCTCACCAAACGTCTGGTGGCCGAGGCGGGCAAACGCGGTCTGGTCCTGCTCTCATGCGGGGTGCGTGCAAATGTCATCCGTTTTCTCGCCCCCCTGACAGCCCCTGCGGCAGTGATTGACGAGGGGCTGCAACTCCTTGAAAAATCACTGGAGGCCGTGCTGGCCTGACCAGCAGGAAAGTGACCACTTACCTGTGCAAATAAATGCAATTTTGCCCCCTTTTTTTCTTGTCAAGGGGGCCCTGCAAATGCACAATGCGCCGCCACTGAAAGAACCGATGTAAAACAATGGCATCGGTTCTTTTTTAGACAGTGAACAAACCCATAAACGAGGCCGGATCACCCCCGGAAAAGATAGCGAGATTGGCAGCAGTCTCCCGACACCAAGTCTAGTGAGGAACAACATGGGGCATCTCAATGCTTTCCAACCGGCCATGGCCGGTGTGCGCCGCCCTGGCGCCCTTGATTCCCGGGCCTCTCTCCCGGTTTCGTTGATGGACCGTGCCACTCTGGCACTGCATGAGGAACATGCATAATGGCGGCCCAGCAGGTTGGTCTGAAAAAGACCCTCAAACTGTGGCAGGTCGTGGTTATGGGACTGGCGTACCTCACCCCCATGGCAGTGTTCGACACCTTCGGCATCGTTACCGAGATCACCGAAGGCCATGTGCCGACCGCCTACCTGTTTGCCCTCATCGGCATGCTGTTCACTGCCCTGAGCTACGGCCATCTGGTGCGCAAGTTCCCGTCAGCCGGCTCTGCCTATACCTATGCCCAGAAGGTGTTTCACCCCTATGTCGGCTTTATGGTGGGCTGGACCTCCCTGCTCGACTACATGTTCATGCCGATGATCAACATGCTGCTGGCAAAGATCTATCTGGAAGCCCTCTTCCCGAACGTAGAGCCCTGGACCTATATCTTCGGTCTGGCGACGGTGATGACCGCCCTCAACCTGCGCGGCATCAAGCTAGTGGCCAACTTCAACAGCCTGATCGTGGTAATGCAGTTCAGCATCATCGCCATCTTCATCGGACTGATCGCCTGGGGCGTTCACAACGGTGAAGGGCTGGGTACCGTGGCCAGCAGCCGTCCATTCTTCTCCGAGCAGATCCAGGTGTCACCGCTGCTGATGGGGGCCTCCATCCTCTGTCTGTCGTTCCTCGGTTTTGACGCCATCAGTACCCTGTCGGAAGAGACCCCGGACGCGGATCGGGTGATCCCCCGCGCCATCGTGCTGACGGCATTGATCGGCGGCGTGCTGTTTGTCACCACCTCCTACTTCCTGCAACTCTACTTCCCGGACATCTCCCGCTTCCAGCATCCAGATGCGGTATTGCCGGAGATCGCCCTCTATGTCGGCGGCAAGCTGTTCCAGGCGGTGGTGCTGGTCTGCACTACTGTGGCGGTGCTGGCCTCCGGGCTCGCCTCCCACGCCGGTGTATCGCGCCTGCTCTACGTGATGGGTCGTGATCGCGCCCTGCCCGCCCGCTTCTTCGGCTACATCCATCCGAAGTGGCAGACCCCGGCGTTCAACGTGCTGCTGGTCGGCCTGCTGGCCCTCTCTGCGGTGTCGCTGGATCTGGAGATGGCGCTGGCGCTGATCAACTTCGGCGCCCTGGTGGCCTTCACCTTCGTCAACCTGGCGGTAATTGCCCACTTCTATGTGAAGCTGGGTCGCAACAAGTGTCTCAAGGACCACCTGATGTACCTGCTGCTGCCGCTCTGTGGCGCCGCCTGCATCGGGGTACTGTGGCTCAACCTCGAGCCCTCCTCCTTCGAGCTGGGGCTGATCTGGGCGGCGCTGGGGGCCATCTACCTGTTCCTGCGCCTCACCGTGTTCCGCATCCCGCTGCATACTGCCGACAAGGTGGAGATCGCCCAGTAACTACTGGCGCCCCTCTCCCCGATAGAGAACAAGGAGCCTGCGGGCTCCTTGTTGTTTTTGCGATGCTCTGGTTGCCAGCTGCACGGGTTGCCAGAAATGCGGTTTCTGCAGGAAGTGTGACTGATTTCAAATAACTACCCAGCCGGGCTGCTCGCCGGGCCATGGCTCAAGCCGCGTTGCCTTCTATCCTCAGTCATTAATGTGAATGGATATGCAACCTCTCTTTTTCCACTTCACCCCCTCCCATCCCCCGCCAGCCGATAAGCTCGCTGGACTTGATCCCAGGGGAACGCCGCCAAATATGATCAGGATCAATGTTGAGGCGCTATGCACCCTGCAGACCCGATTTGCCGATTTTTCATACGCCATGACAGTGTTCTCTTCCCCCCCGAAAAAGGGGGAGCGGCTCGGGGACGGCTGCAGGGGGCGAGTGACCACTTACCTGCCCCGTGCGTATGCAAAAAAAATGCGTTAATCCGCCCTTTTTTGCTTGTCAAGGGGGCTGACCGAATGCACAATACGCCGCCAATAAAGGACCGATGTTCACTGCGACATCGGTTTTTGTATTTTTGAAGTGCAGTACAAACCCACCACAAGAGGCCGGAACGTTTCCGGAAGTGATATTCGAGATTGCCAAACAATCTCCCGACGTTGAGAGGATAACAATGGGGCGTTTTAATGCTTTCCTGCCGGTACAGCCCGGTATGCGCCTCCCCGGCGCCCTTGATGTACAGGCTTGCGAATCCATCGTATCCCTGCGCTCGTTGCAAGCACGTGCTGCGGCACTGATTGAGGAGAAAGCGTAATGGCATCGCAAAACGCCAAGCTGCTCAAGACCCTTACCCTGACACAAGTGATTGTGATGGGTCTGGCCTATCTGACCCCCATGGCTGTCTTCGACACCTTCGCCATCGTCGGTGACATCACCGACGGCAGGGTCGCCACCGCCTATCTGCTGGCTCTGGGTGGCATCCTGCTCACCGCTCTCAGCTACGGACATCTGGTACGCAAGTTCCCCTCTGCGGGCTCTGCCTATACCTATGCCCAGAAGGTGTTCAACCCCTACGTCGGTTTCATGGTCGGCTGGTCATCCCTGCTCGACTACATGTTCATGCCGATGATCAACATCCTGCTGGCCAAGATCTACCTGACCGCCATGTTCCCGGGCGTCGAGCCCTGGGTGTTCATCTTCGGTCTGGTGACAGTGATGACCTTCCTGAACCTGCGTGGCATCAATCTGGTGGCCAACTTCAACGGTCTGATCGTGGTGATCCAGCTGGCCATCATCACCCTCTTTATCGGCCTGATGGCGTGGGGCATCTACCACGGTGAAGGGGCTGGCACCCTGATGAGCAGCCGTCCGTTCCACTTCGAGTCAGCACAGCTGGTACCGCTCTTTACCGGTGCGACCATTCTCTGCTTCTCGTTCCTGGGCTTTGACGGTCTGAGCTCCCTCTCCGAAGAGACTCCGAACGCTGGCAAGGTGATCCCCAAGGCGATCGTGCTGACTGCCCTTATCGGCGGCATCATCTTCGTGGTGGTCTCCTACTGCCTGCAGCTCTATTTCCCGAGCCTCGCCCGCTTCCAGCATCCGGATGCGGTACTGCCGGAGATCGCCCTCTACGTTGGCGGCACCTTCTTCCAGTCCGTGGTGCTGGTCTGCACCACGGTCGCGGTACTGGCCTCCGGCATGGCGGCTCACGCCGGTGTGTCGCGCATCCTCTACGTGATGGGGCGTGACCGCATGATCCCGGAGCGGGTGTTTGGCTACATCCACCCGAAATATCGTACTCCGGCTATCAACGTGCTGATGGTGGGCGGTCTGGCCCTCTCCGCCGTGTCGTTTGATCTGGATACCGCACTGGCGCTGGTCAACTTCGGCGCACTGGTGGCGTTCAGCTTCGTCAACCTGTCGGTGATCGGTCAGTTCTGGGTGCGCGAGAAGCGCAACAAGACCCTCAAGGATCACGTCATCTACCTGTTGATGCCGCTGCTCGGCGCCGCCACCATAGGTGCTCTCTGGATCAACCTGGAGCAGAGCTCGCTGGAGCTGGGCCTGATCTGGGCTGGCCTCGGCGCAACCTATCTGTTCCTGCGTCTGGCGGTGTTCCGCATCCCGTTCCGTCAGTACGAGGAAGCAGCTGACGCCTGATCCTTTGCGGATAACGGATAGACAGAAGGGGAGCCATGGCTCCCCTTTTTGCTGCCGGTCTGTGGCCGGTCACACGGGCTTGGGCCCGGTCTGCTTACTACTTATCCAGTACGGCGGTCGCCGCAGCCTTGAGCGGATCGCGAGCGATGGTCTTGGCATCCTGCTCCGCCTTGTGCAGCTGCTGGTTTGCCTTGTCCATCTTCTGCTGCATACCGTTGCCGCTCTCCTTGAGGTCGGCACGCTTCTCGCCCAGCAGGTCGTTGCGGCCTTTTTGCACCTCAGCTTTCACCTTCTCTTTCTCCTGCTTCACCAGCTTGCTGGTATCACAGTTGCCCTTGACCCCCAGAGTGGCATTCACCGCTTCGTTTTTGAGGGCCTTGTCGAGGTTGCAGTCGGTTTTCAACAGGCTGGCCTGTGCCCCTGCCGAGAGCAGCCCCAGCGACAGAGAGAGGATCCATGCACGCATCATCTTGTTTACTCCTGCTTGCCAATAAAGGGGCGCAGTGTAGCGATCACATTCCGGCTGACAAGGCGGCAGAGCTTTCGTCCCCCCTTTTGCCACCCCAGAGCCAACCGGCTCGGTCAGCGCCTGTCGCCGCAGTTCGTCGTCATAAAAACATCATCGAAATGTCACGTTGTCATATTTCTGTCATTAACCATTGATTAAATGCGCGGGTCATCAACAACCCAAGACGGAACGACCGTCTCAAGAGGCTTTATGCAACACCATCACTCCTTGTCACAGCCGCCCGCGACCCGCGCCCTGTTCAACTGGATGAGTGTCATCGTACTGGTCTACCTGATCCTGGTTGCCGTGGGCGCCATCTCCCACGGCTTCAAAGATTTCTCCGGCGGCGCCGAGGGCGCAGCCCAGATCTTCGCCTTTGCCAACAACCCCTTTGTCGCCCTGCTGCTGGGTATTCTCGCTACCGCGCTGGTGCAATCCTCCAGCACCGTCACCTCGGTGATCGTCGGTCTGGTGGCTGGCGGCCTGCCCATCAGCATGGCCATCCCCATGGTCATGGGTGCCAACCTCGGTACCACCATCACTAACACCATCGTCTCCATGGGCCATGTGCGGGATCGCGCCGAGTTCCGTCGCGCCTTCGCCGCCGCCACCGTGCACGACTTTTTCAACCTGCTGGCGGTGTTCATCTTCCTGCCGCTGGAACTGATGTTCGGTCTGCTGCAACACAGCGCCGAGTGGCTGGCCAACCTGCTGGTAGGCTCCGCCAACATGTCGATGAAGGGCATGGACTTCATGAAGCCGCTGACCGCACCGGCCCAGCAGCTGATTGACAGCGCCGTTGCCTTCCTGCCGGGCAAGGGTGCCGCCATCGCGACCATCATCATCGGTATCCTGCTGATCCTCGCCTGCGTCACTTATCTCGGCAAAGTGCTGCAACAGGTACTGGTTGGCCGCGCCAAAGAGGTGCTGCACAAGGCGCTGGGCCGTGGCCCGCTGACCGGCATTACCTCCGGTGCGCTGGTGACCATCATGGTGCAATCCTCCTCCTCCACCACCAGCCTGATGATCCCGCTGGCCGGCGGCGGCGTGTTCAGCACCCGTCAGCTCTACCCCTTCACCCTGGGGGCCAATATCGGTACCACCATTACCGCCCTGCTGGCTGCCACCGCCATCAGCGGAGCCGGTGCCCAGCTGGCCCTGACCATCGCGCTGGTCCACGTGCTGTTCAACCTCTTTGCCGTGGTCATCATCTATGGCATCCCCTTCCTGCGCGACCTGCCGGTACGCGCCGCCGAGGGGCTGGCCCGGGTAGGCAGCGAGAACAAGCTGCTGGCTCTGGGTTATGTGACAGGTCTCTTCTTCGCCCTGCCCGCCCTGATGATGGTGGCCGCCAAGTAAGCGCCGCCGCCATGACAAGGGGCGAGTCACCGACTCGCCCCTTTTTGCGTCCAGCTCGCCGGGCTTTGCCTGCCCGCTCACATCCTCCCGCCCTGTGGCTCGCCATCAGGGGCGGTGCGCGATAAGATGGCGTCCTCATTGCACTTTTTACATTTCATGGAACAGGAAAAACCGATGAAATTCATACTGATCGCGCTGCTCATCGCCGGTGTGGCCTACTACTTCTACTCCAGCAGCAACAACAAGAAGCTGGCGGCCGACAACGTGCGGATTGGCGCCGAGTTCCTCGCCAGCAACAAGGAGAAGCCGCTGGTGACCACCACCGCCTCCGGCCTGCAGTACGAAGTGCTGACCCCGGGCACCGGCACCGTTCACCCCACTGCCACCAGCAAGGTGAAGGTGCATTACGAGGGCAAGCTGCTGGACGGTACCGTCTTTGACAGCTCGGTCGCCCGTGGCGAGCCCATCGAATTTGGCCTCAATCAGGTGATCGCTGGCTGGACCGAAGGGGTACAGCTGATGGTGGAAGGTGAGAAGACCCGTTTCTACATCCCCGCCAACCTCGCCTACGGCGACCGTGCCGCTGGCAAAATCCCGCCGGGATCAGTCCTGATCTTCGACGTGGAGCTGTTGGGTATCCAGTAAGCGCTCCGTCACGCTCCATCAACAACAAGGCCAGCATCATGCTGGCCTTGTTGCTATGGGAACCTCACTCCCCCTTGGCGATCCCTTCCCGGCGCGGATCCGCGGCGCCAAACCAGCCACCGCCATTGCGCTCAACCCCCTGCAGGCCGGAGGTCTGCTCGTTCAGCACCACCTCATGTCCCCTCGCCTTCAGCCCCTCGACCACCGACATGGGGGTGCGTCCCACTTCCAGCTCGGTGGGACCGTTGCGGCTGCCAAAGTTGGGCAGATTGATGGCCTGTTGCAGGTTCAGGCCCCAATCCTGGGTGCCGAGCAGGGTCTTGCCCACGTAGTTGATGATGGCGGAGCCCCCCGGAGAGCCCAGCGTCATGGTCAGCTCGCCGCTTGGCTTGTCAAACACCAGCAGGGGTGACATGGAGGAGCGGGGCCGCTTGCCCGGCTCCACCCGGTTTGCCACCGGCAGACCGGCAGCATCTACCGAGGTGAAGGAGAAATCGGTGAGCTGGTTGTTGAGCAGGTAGCCGTTGACCATCTGACGCGATCCGAAACCATCCTCGATGGAGCTGGTCATGGAGATAGCCATCCCCGCCTTGTCGACGATCGAGACATGGCTGGTCGAGGGGAGTTCCGGGGTCGCATCCTTGCCGCGCGCCAGCGCCAGTGGCGGCGTACCGGGCTTGGCAATCCCCATGGAGTGCTGACCGACAAGCTTGCCGCGCTCGGCCAGATAGCCCTTGTCCAGCAGCCCCTTCACCGGCACGCTGACAAAATCGCTGTCGGCGACGTACTGGTTGCGATCGGCGAAGGCCAGACGCGCCGCTTCACTGTAGAGGTGGATGGCCTCGCTGGAGGCAGCCAGTCCCCCCTCCTTCGTAGTGATCGGCTTGAGGGATGCCATATCGCGGCTCTCCAGCATGCCGAAGATCTGGCCGAGCGCCAAGGTGCCGGACGAGGGAGTGGGGAAGCCACAGATCTTGCTCTGGCGATAGTCAAAGCAGAGGCCATCCCGCAGTTTGGCCTGATAGCTGGCCAGATCGGTGGCCGCCAGTACCCCGGGATTGGTGGGATGCTGGCGAACCTTGGCCACCATGGCATCCGCCAGCGGCCCCTGATAGAAGGCATCCACCCCCTCTGTGGCCAGAGTGCGCAACACCTTGGCCAGCGCCGGGTTGGTCAGCCGGGTGCCTGCCGTTTTAGGGCTGCCATCCGTCTGATAGAAATAGGCTCGCGCCTGCGGATCCCTTGCCAGATAGGGATCCTTGGCCAGTAATGTGGCCAGCCGTGGACTTATCACAAATCCTTGCTCTGCCAGCGTGATGGCGGGCTCGAACAGCGCAGCCCAGGGCAGCTTGCCATAACGCTGATGGGCCAGTGCCAGAGCGCGCAGGGTGCCGGGAACGCCGACCGAGCGGCCCCCGACCACCCCGTCATAAAACGCCAGCGGCTTGCCATCTTGCATAAACAGCTGGTCGGTGGCAGCGGCCGGCGCCGTCTCGCGGCCATCCACCGCACTCACCTTGCGGCCATCCCACACCAGCAGCAGCGTCCCGCCGCCAATCCCGGAGGATTGCGGCTCCACCAGCGTCAACACCAGCTGCACCGCAATGGCTGCATCGACGGCACTGCCACCGGCCTTGATGATTTGGTAGCCCGCATCCACCGCCAGCGGGTTGGCGGCCGCCACCATGAAGTCATGGCCCTGCCAACCCTGCTTGTCGGTCCAGCCACTGGCTGCTTCGGGTGCGATCAGGGTCTGGGCTGGCGGGGTGTAGTGAAAGCCGTTGTCACTGGCACAACCGGCCAGCAGGGCAAGGGCGACAACCAGCCCCAGAGGTTTGCGCAACATGACACTCTCCTTGTCTGTTTTATGACCATGAAGAGGGACTATGTCACGATTGGCGCTGACAGCTCAAGTTATTGAACAAGATCAATATCTTACTCATCTATCAATAATGGCTATCCGTAACAGATATAAAAAAACCGCCCGAAGGCGGTTTTTTTCGATCAGGTAGAGCCAGTTCGCTTAGATGGACTGCTCTTCGCCACCCAGGGCGGCAAACAGCGCCGGGATAAACTGGGCCAGCTCAGCGGTGACCAGCGCGAAGTCCGCATCCAGACGGGCAGCCGGATCTTCGCTGGTGACATCGTCGTTCTGCTCGCGCAGCTCTTCGCTGAATTTCAGACGCTTGATGGAGAGATCATCCCCCAGCACGAAGCTGACGGTCTCGCCCCAGTTGAGGGCCAGCTTGGTCACCAGCTTGTCATTGGCCAGGTGGTTCTTGATTTCATCCGTCATCAGATCCTGCTGCTTGCAGCGGATGATGCCGCCGTGCTCCATGGCGCTGCGCAGCTCGGCTTCATCTTCCAGAGTGAAGGAGGCGGGCAGGTTGCCCTCGTTCAACCACTCGGTCATGGTGATCTCCGGCGGGTTCTTGAGAGCCACCGGCACCACCGGCAGGGAGCCGATGGATTTGCGCAGCAGTGCCAGCAGATCATCCGCCTTCTTGGCAGAACCTGCATCCACCACCATCAAATTGTCGGCCGGATTGATCCAGGCGAAGGTCTGGCTGGTACGACTGAAGGCACGGGGCAGCAGGGTGTGGAGGATCTCCTCTTTCAGCGCTTCCTTCTCTTTCTTCTTGAGGGCGCGACCCTGTTCGAACTCGATCGCCTCTACCTTCTCGGCCAGCATCTCCTTGACCACGGTACCGGGCAGCATCTTCTCCTCTTTGCGGGCGCAGATGAGGATGTGGCCGGAAGCAGAGTGGGTCAGGGTTGAGCCGAATTTGCCAAGGGGCTTGACCCACCCGAAACGGGAGATGTCCTGACTGCCGCAAGGGGTGAAGGCACAGGCTTCCAGCTGGGTTTCCAGCTGATCCACGGTCAGGTCAAAGGGGCGGGTAAAGCGATAAATCTGCAGGTTTTTAAACCACATGGCGTCCTCGGTCTCTAGATTGTCCGGCGGGCATTGTACTAGAGAGGCGCTTTGTGATCAGCCAATCATTCTCGCTAAATAAAGGGCGATCGACCTCACAGGGTCTCATTTATATCACCTGAACGGCCGTCAAGTTCCCCTAGACTGCGAGTGTACAAGTTGTTACCAAGGATGGATTTATGTTGCGGCCCAGTCGCCCGGAAGATATGGAAGAGATCGTCGAAATCTGGTTGCTGGCCTCCCTGCAGGCCCACGATTTCGTCGATGCCTCCTGCTGGTGGCAGGCCCAGGAGGATCTGCGTACCCGCTATCTCGATCGCGCCGCCATCTGGGTGTTCGAGGAGCGTGGCGATCTGCTCGGTTTCATGGCGCTGGTGGACAACTATCTCGCCGCCCTCTTCGTACGCCCCGACCGTCAGGGCCGCGGCGTCGGCCACGCCCTGCTGCAGGAGGCCAAGCGTCAGGGGGCGTCACTCCACGCCCGGGTCTTTGTCGAGAATGATCAGGCGGTGCGTTTCTATCGTCGCCACGGCTTCGTCATCGAGGCCGAGGAGTCCGATCCCCTTACCGGCCACCCCCAATACCGGATGTGCTGCGAACCTGCCTGAATCGATGCCAGCCCCCTGTTTTACTTGAAAAAAGCACGGGGCATCCTCATCTTGTCCTCATCGGGTGCCACAGGCACCGTCCCTGCAACCGGGCTGCTTTCCAATGAAAATCCTCCATACCGCCGACTGGCACCTTGGCCATCAACTCCATGGTCATGACCGCCGTTTTGAACACGATGCCTTTCTCGACTGGCTGAGCGACACCCTCAAGGCGCGCGAGATCGACGCCCTGTTGGTAGCGGGCGATCTGTTTGATACCGCCAATCCCCCCGCCAGCGCCTGGCAACAGCTCTACCGTTTTCTGGCGCGGCTGCGCGCCGAGATGCCCCAACTCAACATGGTGCTGATCGGCGGCAACCACGACTCCCCCTCCAAGCTCGATGCCCCCCACGAGCTGCTGCGGGCCTTTGATCTGCATCTGGTGGGCAGCATCAGCCGCGACAGTGAGGGCAAGCTCGAGACCGACCGTCTGCTGGTACCGCTGCAAGACCGGGAGGGCAAGATCGCCGCCTGGTGCGCCGCCGTGCCGTTCCTGCGCAGCAGCGATCTGCGGGTGGAACAGTTGGCAGAGGGGCAGGACCGGCTGATCGAAGGAGTACGGCAAGTCTACGCCGAGGTGCTGGCCGAAGGGCGCGCCCGCTGCGGGGAGGATCTGCCGCTCATCGCCATGGGCCACGCCTATCTGGCGGCGGGCCAGCTCTCCGAGCTGTCGGAGCGGCGGGTGCTTGGCGGCAACCAGCACGCCCTGCCCGCCGAGCTCTTTGCCGGTGCAGACTACACGGCGCTCGGCCACCTCCATCTGGCCCAGAGCCCGGCCGAGGGGGTGCACTACAGCGGTTCGCCACTACCGCTCTCGCTTGCCGAAGCCAACTACAACCATCAGGTGCTGGAAGTGACCTTTGCAGAAGGCAAACTGACCGGATTGGAGCGGATCCCGGTGCCCCGCGCGGTGGAGATGATCCGCCTGCCCCAGAGCACCCTCGACGATGCGCTGAACGCCATCGCATCGCTCGAACTGCCTGATTGTCCACAAGAGGCACAACCTTTCCTCGAAGTGCGGCTGCTGCTGCCCAAGCCCGAGGCCCGCATCCGCGAACGGATTCTGGCGGCCATCGCAGACAAGCCGGTACGCCTGGCCCGCATCAGCACCCAGTATCAGGGCTCGGGAGAAGGACTGGCCGATGGTCGCGAGCGGCGCAGGCTCGATGAGCTCTCTCCCACCGAGGTGTTTCGCCTCTGCTATCAGCGCCAGTTTGAAGGGGAGCCCGAGGCTGGGCTGGTTGCCTCGTTTGAAGAGATCCTGGAGCAGGTGAAGGAGTCAAACCAATGAAAATCTTGTCTCTGTCAGGTGAGAATCTGGCCAGTCTGACCGGCCCCTTCACCATCGACTTTACCAGGGGTGCGCTTGGCGCCGCGGGTCTGTTTGCCATCACCGGCAATACCGGTGCGGGCAAGAGCACATTGCTCGACGCCATTTGTCTGGCCTTATACGACGAGATGCCTCGCTTTATCGCCAATCGCAAGAACGTGGCCGAAGTGGGCCGCATGGATGACGAGGAAAAGCTCAAGGCCAACGACGTGCGCGGCATCCTCAGCCGTGGCCACGCCAGCGGTTTTGCCGAGGTGCAGTTTCGTGGCTGCGATGGTCGCATCTGGCTGGCCCGCTGGGCGGTGCGCCGGGCGCGAAACCGCTCGGAGGGGCGCTTTCAGGCGCAGGAGCGCACCCTGACCGATGTGGAGTCAGGCCAGGTTTTCTCCGGCAGCAAGCGGGAGCTGCAGGATCGCATCGACGAGCTGGTGGGTCTCTCCTGGGAGCAGTTTCGCCGCGCGGTGATCCTGCCGCAGGGGGAGTTTGCCGCCTTTCTCAAATCGGACGCCAACGAGCGCTCCGCCCTGCTCGAACGGATGACCGGCACCGAGCTCTACTCCGCCATCTCCATCCAGACCTATGAACGGGCGCGGGAAGAGCAGCAGAAGCTGGCCACCATCGCCCAGCGCCTCGGCGACGTGGCGCTGATGGATGAAGCGACCCGCGAACAGTGGGTAAGCCAGCAGGTGAGCCTCTCCACCACCCTCAAGCACGAGCAGCAACAGCAGCTGCTGATGCAGGACTTGCGCGACCTCAACAGCCGCATTGCCGCCCAGCTGCAGGGCTGCGCCGAGGGACAGGCGGCGCTCGATGCCGCCCTGCAGGCCCACGGCGCCGCGGCCCCCGAGCGCGAGGAGTTTGCCCGTGCCGAACAGGCCCAGGTGGCCCGAGCCGATCACGACGAGCTGGCCCGCCTCACCCTTGAGGTACAGCAGCAGGAGAAGGTGATCGCCGAGCTGGGGCCGGAGCTTGCCAAACTCGAGGAGCAGACCCAGCAGAGCGCGCTGACCGAACAGCAGTTGCTGGCGGAGAAGATCGCCGCCGAGCGGGAATGGGGCGCCCTGCAACCCGAACTCAAGCGGGCACAAGAGCTCGATACCCGCATCAGGGAGAAAGTGCAGCAGTTGCAGAAGATCCAGCAGGAGGGGGCACAGGAGCGAGAAGTGCAACTCACGCTGGAGCAGGGCTGGCGCGAGCAGAGCCGACAGGTGGAGCTGCTCAAGCAGCAGCACCAGCAGTGGGGCCTTTGGCTCGAAGAGCACAAGGAGCTGGCACCGGTTGCCCGCCAGTGGCAGCCCCTGCTCACCGCCATGCAGGATTGGGCCGAGGATGCCGACAAGCTGCAGCAACTGCTCACCCTGCGCGATCACAAGCTGCGCGCCCTGCAACAGTTGCAGCGCCAACTGGAGCAAGGTCAGCAGGAGCGAGACTACTGGCAACATGAACAAGACCGACTGCAACAGCAACAGAACGAGCTGCAGGAGCAACAGTGGGAGAGCCGCCTCGCCAAGGCGCAAGAGCAGTGGCAACAGCAGACTGAACAACTGGGTCAGCTGCGCCAGCTGCTGGAGCTGGCCGATTATGGCCGCAACCACGGCGAGCAGCATGGCCGCTTGCAGCAGGAGATTGGCCAGCTGGAGCAGGCGCTGGGCAAGCTCGCCACCCTTGGCGAAGAGCTGGCGCCAGCCCGCGAGCGGCTCGCCCTGCAGCGGGATGAGGCGCGCCATGCGCTGGAGCAGTCCCGCGCCATCGCCAGCTTCGAGCAGTATCGCCACATTCTGAGCGATGACGAACCTTGCCCGCTGTGTGGCGCCAAGGAGCACCCCTACAGCCAGAGCCAGCCGCAGGTGGCGGGGATCCTGGGTCAGTTGGCTGAACGGGTCCGCAGTCTGGATCTCGAATGGGAGCGGCTCAACCATCAATACATTCAGTGCGAGAGCGAGCGTCAGGAGCTGGCCCGTCAGCTGGCGGTGCGCCAGCAACATCTGCCGGAGCTGGAGGCACGCGCCGAGCAGCTGACCCAGCGCTGGCAACAGCTGGGAGGCGATACCCTGCTCGGCCATCCGCTGCCGCTGCGCCAAAGCCCCATTGAGTGGAACGAGCTGATGAGCACACTGCTTGGCCGTGGCCAGGCGCTGGAGCAGGGGTTGGCCCAGAGCCAGCAGCAGCTGCGTCAGGCCCAGCTTGGCCAACAACAGCTGCAAGGGGTGCGTCAACAACTGAGCCAACTGGCTGCCCAGCACCAGCAGTTTGACCAGCAGTGGCAAGAGGCCGACCGCCAGCGCATCGCACTGGAAGGGGAAGTGAAGGGGATGGGCGAGCAGGAGGCGACCCTGCGCCAGCGCCTCGAACAGGGCGCCCACCGCCTCGACGAGCAGATGGGCGGCCAACCGTGGCGCCAGTGGCTCGGCAGCCAGCAGTGGCACGAGTGGCAGCGAGCCTGCGAAGCCTGGCTGCACGGCCAGAGCGAGTGGGAGCGGCTGGCCAGCGAGATCGCCAGCCTCACCCCGGCCCTGAGTGCGCAGGAGGCACGCCTGCAGACCCAGCGCGAGCTGCTGCACAAACTCGAGCGGGACTACAAGGAGCACGAGCAGCAACGGCAGGGGCTGCTCACCAGCCGCAGCGATTGTCTCGGTGGCGAGGAGATCCCGCTGGTCGAGAGCCGCTGGCAACAGCGTCTGCAACAGCTCGCCAGCGAACTGGAGCTGATGCAAAGCAGCGCCCGCGTTCTGCGGGAGCGGCAGACCGAACTCAAGACCCGTCTCACCCATGTGGAGCAGGAAAAGCAGACCAGCAGCCGCCGCAAGCGGGAGGTGCTAGGCCGCTGGGCCGCCCACGCCAGCACCCTTGGCATTGCCGAGTACGACCTGCGCCGCCTGCTGGCCATCAGCCCCGATGAGCTCAAGGCACGCCGCGCCGCCCTGCAAGGGCTGGAGGATGCTGTTGGCGAGGCGCGCACCCGCCTTGCCGAGCGGCAACGGGCGCTGGCACTGGAGGAGAGCAAGCGGGATCGCTATCGCGAGCACCACCCCGAGCTGGCCGCCCTGCCGGATGCAAAGCTGAGCGAGCAGCTGGCGGCACTCGATGCCCGCTGTCGCGCCCTTGAAGAGCAGCTGTTCGAGTGCAAGAGCAAGCTGGCACAGGCCGAAGCAGCCGCTCTCAAGGCAGGCAGCCTGCAACAGGAGCTGGCCGCCCAGCAGGCGGTGGCCGACCACTGGCAGCAGCTGTGCGATCTGATTGGGCAGGCCAACGGCGCCAAGTTCCGCACCTTCGCCCAGAGCCTCACCCTTGAGCGCCTGTTGCTGGAGGCCAACGCCCAGCTCGCCGAACTATCACCGCGCTACCGGCTGGAGCGAGTACCCGGCACCGATCTGGCGCTGCAAGTGGTGGATCTCGACATGGGGGACGAGGTGCGTTCGGTGGACTCCCTCTCCGGTGGCGAGAGTTTTCTGGTGTCGCTGGCGCTGGCGCTGGCCCTCTCCAGCCTCTCGTCACGGCAGACCCAGGTCGAGTCGCTGTTTATCGACGAAGGGTTTGGCACCCTGGATCCGGACAGTCTGGATCTGGCGCTCGCCAGCCTCGACTCCCTGCAGGCCGCCGGCCGCCAGATCGGGGTCATCTCCCACGTCCAGACGCTGGTGGAGCGGATTGGCGTGCAGATACGGGTCGAAGCCCTCGGCGGCGGCGAGAGCCGAGTGATCGTCCCGTAAGCGAGAGCCCAGACCATGACATGAAAAAGGCCCCATCATCAGATGGGGCCTTTTGCCAAGTTTTGTCCCGTCCTGAATATGGTTTACACCTTTCCTCCCAATAAATGGAGAACCCGATGGGACAAGGTGTGAAACGGACACAGCGCGATTACTCGCTGGCTTTTAAATTGGCACTGGTCGAGCAGATTGAAAAAGGCGAGCTCACCTACAAACAGGCTCAGGTGCGTTATGGCATTCAGGGCCGCTCCACCGTTCTGGTATGGTTGCGTAAACATGGTCGGCAAGATTGGAGCCAAGGGGCTTCTGTACGCGCCGGCAGGAGCATCACCATGCCTGACCCCGACAACCAGACGCCCGAACAGCGCATCAAGGAACTCGAGCAACAGCTGGCGCTGATGAGCCAGAAGGCCCAGTTCTTTGAGGCCGTCGTCGATGTACTGAAGAATGACTACGGCGTCTCCATCGTAAAAAAGCGACCCGGCAAGTCCTCTCGCAGCGGCAAGTCGAGAGGCTGACCATTGTCAGGGCTTGCCTGTTTCTGGGGATAAGCCGGCAGGCCTACTACAAGCGCAATCGGGTCGCCGACGAGCGCCATGCACAAGGGCTACAGGTGGTGCGCTTTGTGCGTCAGGTTCGACTGCGACAACCGCGGGTGGGCACTCGCAAGCTGCATTATCTGCTGCAGGGTCAGGGTGATGGCGGGCTCAAGGTCGGGCGTGACAGGCTGTTTCAGATATTGGCCGAGCACCGCCTGCTGGTGCTGCCCAGGCGGGCGTATCACAAGACCACCCACAGTTTTCACCGTTTCTACCGTCATCCCAACTTGCTCAAGGCGGGGCCAGAGCAGGTCACGCCGGTGGCCCCGGAGCAGGTCTGGGTCGCAGATATCACCTATCTGCCCGCCAGGAGCGGACCGCTGTACCTGAGCCTGGTGACGGATGCCTACTCACGCAAGATAGTAGGCCACCACGTACACGAAGGAATGCACGCGGAGTCGGTGGCGATGGCGATGGCGATGGCGTTCAAGAAAGCACTGAAGCAACGGCGTGGCAGCGGTGAACTCATCCACCACTCGGACCGCGGCGTGCAGTATTGCTCGGTGCTGTATCAGTCATTACATGAACGGTACGGGGTGAAATGCTCGATGACGGATGGGTATGACTGTTACCAGAATGCGTTGGCGGAGCGGGTGAACGGGATTTTGAAAGGAGAGTTATTGTTGCAAAGCCCGCAGGATTTGGCGCAAGCGCGGGAGATGGTGCGTGAAGCGGTGGATATTTACAACGCGGAGCGGCCGCATCATGCGTTGAAATACAGAACCCCCGATGCGGTACATAGGGGGTTCTGAGTGGAGCAACGCTAGCCGAAAATGTGTAAACCTATTTCAGGACTAGACATTTGCTATCAACCACTACGACAGTGATTAAAATGGCCACATATTATCTGGGGAGCGCCTCAAGCGGGCTCAACAGCTCATTTTGCAGACCCTTATTATTGGTTTGGGCCAACACATAGGCAATAACAGCCCTATCACCACGCCAGAAACTCTTCTCCTCTGCAGAAAGTGCCGGGTCTATCCGTCTTGCTGCAATCTTGGCACTCCATTCAGGTAGCCAGCCGGTTACCAGCGCCCAGTACTTCTGATCGATAGTGCTACCTATGCTGTCAAATGTCCGCCACGCAAGCTGCAGCTGACCATCGGTATAGGTTTTAGTGGTCCCATCCAGCTTAAACCCGGCACCACTGATAACCAGCGATTTAAGGGTTGCATGGTAAGGCTGACCCGCCGACCAGGCATCCTTCAAATAAGTCAACATGTCAGCGTTAATGGTATGAGCCACTTTCACCATATTCAGTCTGGTTTCAAGCGGGAAGGCATCACGAGTTTGAGTCGCCAAGATCATATCGCCATACACATCCCGCATACGTAAACCAAACTGGAAGGAATTGACCAGGTTAAAGGACTCCTCAATGCGCTTGGTATCACCAATTGGCGTGTTGTTAAAGTAGTACTTGATGGTATCGCTGGCCAGCACATTGCGTGGTGATACCTGATAACGCGCATCCTTGTACTCTATCTGGCGTCCAACCAATCCATCCGTCGTCACAGCAGGCAAACGGACATAATCAATCAATGTACGCGCCGTGTCGCTGAAGCGAATATCATCTGTCTTGCCCCATTTCTCAATTTGAGTCAGTAACGCCTTATCCAGACGTGTATTGGCGTCGAATGGCAGGCCGAAATAGCGGTTCAACAACATAAGGCTAGGACTGAGGCTCTCAAGTGTGCGCTTGGTCTCCCAGCGGTATGGGGAAAAGGGGTACACCTCTTTACCATCCTTGTCGATAAAAGAGACCCATTGTGGCAACTCCTCACCCAATACCATCGCCCGGATCTGCGCAATCAACCGCTCCTTCACCAACGGCAAATCAACCAAAGCCATTGCTTCGCCATTGTCTGTCCAGCGATCCGTACTTCTTTGTACCAGATACTTCATTGCCAGCAACTTGTCTGGCCAAGACCCCAATACATCCCGGTCATTGCTGTACTTATGATTGGGATCATTCGGGCTTACCGAATCCAGTGGTACACCATCGCGCGTTTCAGAGAGCACCTGATAACCTCTGGAGTCCTGTTCCAGTGCCACCGTGAAATCCACATCAAAACAGCTGGCGGGGAAAGACTTGCCTTTGGGAAGCGATGACTTCACGTCACTGTAAAGCTTGGTCAGTGGCAACTGCTCAATCGCACCATTCCCTGTTTTGACTTCACAGACTTTGTCGGGTCTGGCCACCACACCCAGCAGAAAATCTGCCGCATCAACAGCAGCTCTACTGTAATCACAGAACCAGTAATCACTTTCAGCGGAGCCCTGTGGGTTACAATAAGCAGGGTTGGCAGCCAATTGCTTGATACCGATACCGAATCGCTGGGTAAATACCCGGTCAATATTCTTGTAGTCTTCCAGTAGATCCCGAACTTCAGAGAATGTCCTCATCCGGCCAATGGTGTAATCAACCAGGTTGTCATCACGGAATGTCTGCTTGTCTTCGCGGGTATTGCGGCGCTCATAGCTGTCCAGATAGGACTGCCGTTTGAACTGCATCATCTCGACCAGATTGGTGCCTTCGTCAAATCGCTTACAATCGCTGTTGAGCGAAACATTACCATCGGTACAAAAGGCATAGCTTTTCAACGCCAGCTTCTTATCTTGCAACGCTGTATTGAAAGAGCTGTCTAGATTGCTCCAGGAAGAGAGCGGGATCCCATCTTTAAGATGATCTTTCAGCGCAGTTAACTGACCAAAGCGCACACGGTAGTCATTCTGCAAATAGGCCGTGTCCAACTCACTCAAACTCAGCAATGCGGTTGGCCGACGGCCAGCGTCATCAGGCTGACCATATGGCACTTCTACTTGACGAGCATAGGCAAAACGCAATGCAGCTCTGTCATATGGGCCGAAAATAGGGAGCTCGTCAAACTCGGACGCTGCATAATCCATGATGGAGCTATAAGCAGGAACATGTTGCAGTCCCAGGGATTTCGCTTCATCCACCGAATAGAAGTTCTGTTTGTCCGTCGAACCGGCGAAGTTGTGACGCAGCCCCAGATTGTGCCCGAGCTCATGCACCAAGGTGGAGCGATACATATGTGCTGAAATCGCATCGCTGATCTTGCTACGTTGCTCGCTATTTAGCTCTTTCCATTTTTTAAGGCGAGTCTTCTGATCATCCAGATAGAGGCTGGCATCCTGATAGTCAATGCCCGATACCAATCCCTTGCTGGTCGACGATACCCAGATAGCATCTTCACCAAATGCATTATTTTCAGACCAGCGCTTAATTCTGGCTTCATCAGCCTTGATAAAATCGGCTAGTGACGAATCCACACCAGGCTGTACCAATGTGGCCGATGTCCCTTGTTTTTGATTCTGGCGCGGCATGCTTGCCAGGGAATCCTGCACTTGCTGGAAGTCACTGTCCGCCAAGAACTCGGTGCGACCACCTTCCGCAGTTAACACCGCATTGTTCACCGCCTCAAACGTCACCCCGGCGGTGACTGCTTCACCAACAGACTTCAAATCACCGCGGTTGAAATGACGCACAAGACTGTTCCAGGTACGCGGTACCGCAGTTCGGATTACTCCTGAGTACTGGTTGACATGCGCTTTGACAATTTCACCTGTCAGCGGGTTGGCAACAGATGGACCATAACCGAGCAAACCATTGGCCAACGGTCGGTCAATCAGGTTGATCATATTGACGCGCAGATCACCAACCTGCTTGCCACTCCCTTTGTCCGGATTAACCAGATTGATCGGTGGCACTCCGGTGCCGGCCAATACCTTGTTGATATGCTCGATAGAGCTCAGTGTGACATCCAGAAACAGTTTGTTTTCCGGTTTGAAGAAGGTATCGCTCAGGTAGTAATCAATTGTGCTTTTGCCAGGATTAAAACGGTTAAGATAGGCGCGTTCACTACCATCTGTCGCAGCCCCCTGTTCATCGAGCTTTTCGAAAGTTGAATCAAAAAATCCAAATACACCGTCATCTGCCGAAGCATAACGAATCGGCTGATAATCTTTGGATGCAATCTTGTCGAGCTTGACCAGTGAATAGTAAAAACTCGTTTTAAAAGAGAGGTCGTTGAAACCAGTATTGAGATAGTCACTCATCGCACTGCGGTTGACGGTAAATGTACGCTCCAGCTCAACGTTAATAACACCTTTGGCTGCATCCATCTCCCACCGTACTACCCGAGGAGTAGCCGTTTCCCGCACGTTGTCATTTTTGTACCAGAGATCAATGGTGTTTACTTCATGTCCTTTCAAATCCTTGAACTTGGGATGGAAATAGCGCTTCTGATCCCAAAGTACATTGGCATCGCTATTCACCTCTTCCTTGCGAGTGCATTCTCCATAAGCATCTTCCGCGCAGCGATAATCCAGATAATCGCCAGGAATAGTCAACACGGGGGCAACATCATTCCAACGTGGTGGTTGTCCAGGAGCCGTTGTATCTCTATCGACCTCAACAACCCGCAATCCCTCCTCAACAAATTGCAGTTTGACAATTTTCTCCTCCCCCTGAAAGAAGGGATCCATGTTCACTGCATATCTCGGAGCATCTGCCGTCGAAGGGACATAAAGCCAAAGCTCATCAGTATTAAACTGCTGCCATGCCTGTTGCTCTACTGCCTTGGGAACCTCTTTATAAGGCTCATCGCCAGCACCACATCCAAATAGAAAAAAGCTGACTGTGGCAGCTATGATTGTTTGCTTCATCATATTAAAGGGATCCTTCCTTTTAATTTTATTTTTATTAATTAAAAACTGTAATCAACTAACAGAGACCAAGTGGCATTCTGCTTGTCATATAGCGATACAGAACCTGTAGCTCCTCGTTCAAGGTCATAGACAATGCCGGTATTGGAATACATCAATCCAACAGACCATGACTCGTTAAACTCGTAGAACAGACTCTCCGAGTGAATGTAGTCATCCTTTTTACGGTTGCCTGAGTAGCTCCAATGACTGTTCAACACCAAGCTGGCATTAAAAGACCACTTGTCCCAAGGTGCATAATCAAGGCTCAGCAAATTTTCCAGAGTCCACTCTTTCAGGGTCTGGCCACCCCGAGTTTTGTACTCATGAAAATTTTTCATTACCCTAGGCTGCCAGGTAAATTCAAGTGAAGTTAGAAGCAGACCGAGATCAATCGTTAGAGGTGTCGCAACCCTCAGGGATGTATGAAGATCATCTTTTTTACTCTGCTCAGACATTGGCAAACGAATGCTGCCATCCATGCCCAATGTAGCCCAACTATTCAAGTCGAACAGTTCAGAATGACCATACTTAAGCCAGGCATCACGCCAGTATTGCCCTTTTGGGTTATCCAGTGAATGAAAGCCAGCCAAGTTCAAGCTCAACTTGCTATCATTGATGAATGTGTAATCAACAATACCAGTTAAACCAACGGTCCTCGCCTCATGGTAAGAGCCCCTTTTATAGAAGTTGCTCGTATAGTCTGCTTCCAACAGACCGCCCCATGGTGACTCCTTCTGTGAAGAGCTGTCATCGGCGATCGCAAGCGGTGATAACAGTATGGCGGCCGTGCCAAAAAGTAACATCCGATATGTCATATCCATTTCCATAAATAACTAAAAGAATCTTGTCTCATGAAAAGACAAGATGAATCTTTTACCTGTAATTCACGAAAACAGCAAATAAACAACCCGGCAAAATTTTAAACCACAAAAAGTGCCATTCACAACAACAACCACACAGTTATCCTAGTGCGCACAACACAATAAGTTAAAATCAGGGTCAACAGCTCAATAATTGAACTAAAACAATCTTGTTTGTTATTAGTATTTTTGCTTTAGCGAGGAATTTTATCCTTATGAATACCGCAAGATAAATGTCAATACGCTCAATACACTTGTGCCTATGCCATCTATCTTTATCCATATGACAAACCGATAAGATATTCCTTGCCTTACCAGTATAAAAATCAATTCAGCCGAAGCGGTAGGCGCCCATATAGAGGCTGCCGCCATCCCAGCTCTCGTGCAGCCGGGTCGGCGCCACACCATCGGCCGCCCCCAACGCCACAAAGAGCGGGCGCAGATGATCATCGTGGGGATGAGACTCCACCGCTCCGGGGGCCTGCTGGCGATAGTCGAGCAGCGCCAGACGATCCTCGTCGGCCATCTTCTGCTCCAGCCAGTCGACAAACTGGCTGGCCCACTCCGGCACTGGCGAGCCTTCCGGTGCCAGCGCCCGCAGGTTGTGGGTGATGGCGCCGGAGGCGAGGATGCCAATCCCCTGACTGCGCAGCGCCCCCAATACCTCTCCCAACTGCCACAACTGGGCCGGGGTGAAACTCGCGGGAATGGAGATCTGCACCAGCGGGATCTCGCTGTTTGGGTCGATCAGGGAGAGCGGCGACCAGACTCCGTGATCCAGCTCGCGCCGCACCGGGTTGGCGGTCAGTCCGGCCAGTGCCAGCTGGTCGCTCACCCCTTGTTGCAGCCACTCGGGGCTGCTGGCAGGCCAGCGCATCCGGTAGAGGGGCTCGGGAAAGCCGTAAAAGTCGTACATCAAGGCCGGTTTGGGCTCAACGTTGATCTGCAGCTCGCGGCTGAACCAGTGGGCGGAGATGACCACCAACCCCTTGAGCTCACCCAGACGCAGGGTTCGCAGAAAGCGGGTGGCGGGTTGCTCACGCAGCACCAGATCCGGTGCGCCGTGGGAGATAAACCAGACGGGGGCGAGGGACATAAAGCGGACTCCAACAAAGTATCAGGGGGCGATACCGGAGGGGATATCGCTGTTGGAATCGATTATCCCCCTGCCATGAAAGGTGAACAATCCAGCAGAATAGATAAGCACTATCAACCAATGGTTGATAATTACACGCCTTCACGACAGGGAATCGGCAATAGATATCAAGGCTGCGGCGCATCCGGCAGCGGTCGGGCTACACGAAGCGCCATCCGGGTCGCTGCACTGTGATCCTGCCACTCTCGCCACGCCAATCCCTCGGCGGCCGCCTCCCCTTTCACCGGATGGGAGAAGATCGCCAGCAGACCGGCATTGTCAGGCCAGTAGCGGGCTGGCAGCATCTGAACCAGCAGCAGGGCGGCGCCCAGCAAGAGCAGAGCCCATCCGGTTTCATGGCTGTTTTTCATCCCGACCTCCTTCACCCTTGCGCCAATGAACTAACATTTTTGCGCAAGCCGGTGACAAGACGGTGACAGCGGACGGGTGGTCATTTTACAACATCTGAACCTCAACCCGGCCAAACAACCACAGATGGCAACATTTGTATCCCTTCAGCCCGAACCTGTGGCCGTATGCTCTAAAATGTGACTCACAGGAAAACGTTATCCCTGAAAAGAAAACGTTATCTGGTCAAAACGTTGTTTCTGGATCATAAAAAGATTCCAAAAACTGGTGTATATTGCTCGGCGGAAATTCCTTAACCATGAAGATTGACATGAAAAAGACCAAAATTGTCTGCACCATCGGTCCGAAGACCGAATCCAAAGAAATGCTGGCCAAAATGCTGGACGCCGGCATGAACGTCATGCGCCTGAACTTCTCCCACGGTGACTACGCCGAGCACGGCAGCCGCATCAGCAACCTGCGCGCTGTAATGGCCGAGACCGGCAAGCACGCAGCTATCCTGCTGGACACCAAGGGTCCGGAAATCCGTACCATGAAGCTGGAAGGCGGCAACGACGTCGCGCTGGTCGCTGGCCAGACTTTCACCTTCACCACCGACCAGACCGTGGTTGGCAACAAAGACAAAGTGGCTGTGACCTATGCCGGTTTCGCCAACGATCTGCGCGTCGGCAACCGCATCTTGGTTGATGACGGCCTGATCGGTCTGGACGTTATCGAAATCACCGAGCGCGAAGTTATCTGTAAAGTGCTGAACAACGGTGACCTGGGCGAGAACAAAGGCGTTAACCTGCCGGGCGTCTCCATCAAGCTGCCGGCCCTGGCCGAGAAAGACAAGCGCGACCTGATCTTCGGTTGCGAGCAAGGCGTTGATTTCGTTGCTGCTTCTTTCATCCGTAAGAAAGAAGACGTTCTGGAAATCCGTGAGCACCTGAAAGCCCACGGTGGCGAGAACATCCAGATCATCTCCAAGATCGAAAACCAGGAAGGTCTGGACAACTTCGACGAGATCCTGGCTGTTTCCGACGGCATCATGGTTGCTCGTGGAGACATGGGTGTAGAGATCCCGGTTGAAGAAGTTATCTTCGCCCAGAAGATGATCATCGCCAAGTGCAACAAAGCCCGCAAAGTGGTTATCACTGCCACCCAGATGCTGGACTCCATGATCAAGAACCCGCGTCCGACCCGCGCCGAAGCTGGTGACGTGGCCAACGCCATTCTGGACGGTACCGACGCAGTGATGCTGTCCGGTGAATCCGCCAAGGGTAAGTACCCGCTGGAAGCCGTGACCATCATGGCCACCATCTGCGAGCGTACCGATGCCGTGATGCCGTCCAACCTGTCTGCTGCCAACGACAGCAACAAGCTGCGCATCACCGAAGCCGTATGTAAAGGCGCCGTAGAGACCTCAGAGAAGCTGGACGCCCCGCTGATCGTGGTCGCTACCGAAGGCGGCAAGTCTGCCAAGGCCATTCGCAAGTACTTCCCGAAAGCCTGGATCCTGGCTATCACCACCAACAAGAAAACTGCTGCCCAGCTGGTTCTGACCAAGGGTGTGGTTGCTCACGTGGTTGACAGCATCGCCTCTACCGACGATTTCTATCGCATCGGTAAAGAAGCCGCGCTGGAAATCGGCATGGGTCTGAAAGGTGATGTGGTTGTGATGGTCTCCGGTGCTCTGGTACCGAGCGGCACCACCAACACCGCTTCTGTTCACGTTCTTTAATCAGAGCTGAACGAGTTGAAAACGGCGCCTGCGGGTGCCGTTTTTTTTGTCCCTCCCCCCTGCTTACCTGACAAGCCCGGTGTTAGAATCCACGCGAATTTAATCTATGCGGGAAATCTCCCGAATATCGCGTAATAACCCGGAAGTTATATGCCCTCAATACGTTTTAAAAGAGTCTCGGCCACCCTGTTGCCGCTGCTCTGTCTCCTCGCCAGCCTCTGCGTCCCGCAAGCCATGGCGCAAGATGTCCCCTCTCGCAACGCAGTTCAGCGAGCGCTTGATGGTCTGGGTAAATCAGAGACCCTGACCGTCAGTCAGCAAGCGGATCAGAAGTTGCTGACCGAAACCCTCGGCCTGCTCGACAGCATCGACAAGGAAGAGGCAAAGGCCAAGACTCAGGCCCAGCGGATCCGCAACCTGCCCACCGAACTCAGAGAGATCAGCGCCAAGCTCGATGCCCTGACCAAGGGCAAGAGTGCCGAGCAGATCAAGAGCGAATACGCCAGCATGAGTCTGGCAGAGCTCGACAGCCGTCAGCCGGAAGTGCTGGCCAACATGCAGGCGGCGCAGGAGGCCCTCGGCGCCATCGGCAGCCAGCTCACCAGCTTGCAGACCCTGCCGGAACGGGCCCAGGCCAGCATGAGCCGTGCCTACCAGCGCAGTCAGGAGATCCGTACCCGCCTCAACGCAGGTGAAAGCGTCTCCAGCGCCGAGAAGATGAAGCTCGGTGCCGAACTGGCCCTGCTCGACCTGCAACTGGCCCACCTGCAAAAGGAGCTGGATAACCGTACCAGCATGCAGGATCTGGCGATCAAGCAGCGCGACTACCAGAGTGCCCGTCTCGCCAGCGAAGAGCAGAAACTGCAGCTGTTGCAGGATCAGAGCAGCGCCAAGCGCCTTGGCGACACAGAGAAAACCGCCGAGCAGACCGGTGAACTGGTGGCGACCGAAGACAGCCCGCTGGTGCAAAAAGAGCAGGAGCTCAACCACCAGCTCAGCCAGCAGCTGATCGGTGCCACCACCAGCCTCAACTCGCTGGTACAAAAAAACCTGCAAGCCAAGAGCTGGCTGGAGCGCGGCATCCAGACCGAACGCAACCTCAATGAACAGGTGCAGATGCTCAAGGGCAATCTGCTGCTGTCGCGCATCCTCTATCAGCTCTATCAGCAGCTGGAAGCGGCACCCACCATCGCTGTCAAAAACCTGGAAGAGCAGATCGCCGATCTGCATCTGGCCCAGTTTGAACTGAGCCAGCAGCGTGACCAGCTGTTCCAGAAGAACCTCTATCTGGACAATCTGATCGCCGGCAGCAAGGATCCGGTCAGCGAGGAGGACAAAGAGAGCCTTGCCAAGCTGCTCGACACCCGCATCAATCTGCTCGATCAGCTCAACCGCCAACTCGACAGCCAGCTCACCAACGCCATCAGCCTGCAGCTGACCCAGCAGCAGCTGGCGCGGGTCTATGCCTCTATCGAATTTACCCTGCAGCAACACATCTTCTGGGTGAGCAGCAACAAGCCCATCGACAGCAAGTGGTTTATCAGCTGGCCCGCCCAGGCCTACAAACAGGCCTCCGACTGGGTATTGAAACCGGACTGGAAACGCTGGCGCGAAGAGCTGCTGGGGATCTCCCTGCTAGCCTTCCCGCTGCTGCTGATCGGCGGCCTGCTGGTCTGGAAACGTCCGGCGCTGGTTGAGCGCGAGAAGAAGATCACCAAGGACCTTGGCCGTTTCCGTCAGGACAGCCAGTGGCACACCCCGCGCGCCCTGCTCTATACCGTGCTGCAACGCCTGCCGGGCAGCATGTTCATTCTGGCTGGCGGTCTGCTGCTCACCTACTGCGGTCTGCTCAGTCCCAAGCTGATGTTCCAGATCACCCTGAACCTCGCCCTCGGTTATCTGGTGTTCAGCGTCTATCTGGCTGTGATGCGCCCGGGCGGCATCGCCGAGACCCACTTCCGGATCCCGAAAGCGGAGCTGCAGGCCAAGCGCAACAGCATGCGCTACATCTGGTTGCCACTGCTGCCGCTCATCATGCTCGCGACCAAGGCGGTGGTTGAACCCTCCACCCTGGGCAACGACGTGATCGGCCAGGCCATGACCCTGACCCTGCTGGGGCTGGCCGCCTATCTGGTGTTCCCCATCTCCCGCGCCCGCATCAAGGGCGAGGCGAGCATGCAGAAGTCGCTGATCGCCATCGCCCTGGCGCTGGCACCGGTGGCGCTGATCGTGCTGGCGGTGCTCGGTTACTACTACACCGCGCTGAAGCTGACCGGTCGCCTGATCGAATCCTTCTACCTCATCATCATCTGGAGCCTGGTCTACCGCACCGCCCTGCGTGGTCTGGAGCTGGCAGCCCGTCGTCTGGCCTACCGCCGTGCGGTGGCCAAGCGTGAGCACAAATCTTCGGAAGATGCGGAAGGTGGCGAGTCTATCGAAGAGCAGCCCATGGATCTGGAGGATGTCAGCCAGCAGTCCCTGCGTCTGACCCGTACCGTGCTGATGCTGATCTTCGGCGTCGCCTTCTACTGGCTCTGGTCCGATCTGGTGGCGGTCTTCTCCTACCTCGACAGCATGGTGCTGTGGCACCGCAGTGAAGGCACCGGCGCCAACGCCGTGCTGTTCCCCATCAGCCTGAGTGACGTGCTGATCGGCTTCCTGCTGCTCGGCGGTGCATGGTCACTGGCGCGTAACCTGCCGGGCTTGCTGGAGGTGCTGGTGCTCTCCAAGCTCAACCTGGCTCAGGGGACCGCCTACGCCATCACCACTATGCTTAACTACGTGCTGATCGGTTTCGGTTCCCTCACCGCTCTCTCCATGATGGGCGTGCAGTGGGACAAGCTGCAGTGGGTAGCGGGTGGTCTGTCAGTCGGTATCGGTTTCGGCATGAAAGAGATCCTCTCCAACTTCGTCTCCGGCATCATCATCCTGTTCGAGCGTCCGGTGCGGATCGGTGATACCGTCACCATCGGCTCCTTCTCCGGTACCGTCTCGCGGATCCGCATTCGCGCCACCACCCTGACCGACTTCGACCGCAAAGAGGTGATCATCCCCAACCAGCAGCTGATGACCGAGCGGCTCATCAACTGGTCGCTGAGTGACACCGTCACCCGGGTGATCGTGCGGGTGGGCGTGGCGTATGGCTCGGATCTGGAACTGACCCGCACCCTGCTCAAACAGGCGGCCGACGAAAACAGCCGCGTGCTGAAAGATCCAGCCCCCATCGTCTACTTCCTCACCTTTGGCGCCAGCACGCTGGATCACGAGCTGCGCTTCTTCGTGAGTGAACTGGGGGATCGCAACCCGGCGGTGGACGAGTTGAACCGCAAGATCGACCAGCTGTTCCGCGAGAACGGCATCGAGATCGCCTTCAACCAGATGGATGTCTACATCAAGAACATGCAGGGCGAAGAGCAGAAGGTGGAGTCCAACTCCGCCGCCCTGCCGCCGCCCGCAGAAGATGGCAAACAGCCAGCCTGATAGCGAACTGCATGAATCTGATGGCAACAGCCGCTCACCCTGGTGAGCGGCTTTTTTATGCCCTGTTTATGAAGATAGAGACTGTTATCCATTGCCAACATGGCTGGCCGCCGCACAACAGGCAGCCATCACCCTTGATAAAATATAAAGAGAAATAAAAGCATAAAAACAATAACTTAAGTCACCAAGCCACTGGCTGCGTGGATCAAACCTATGTCCTTCTCCCCTCACCGCGCCCCCCCATACCGCGCTCGCTCCGGCTCCCGGACTTTTATAACTTTTTTTAATTTTATTTGAGTGTCCTCTTCATCCTGACCATTGCAAAGTAGCGCCATTCCAGCGCCGGGCACTGTGACCACCACTCGGCTGACACCGACTTGCTCATTTGATAATTGAAAGGATCCGAGAGATGAAACACTCCTTGATGGTAATGGGGTTGGCCGCCTGTCTGGCATTGAGCGGCTGCCAGAATATGGACACCAAGAAAGTCCTGATAGGTGCAGCTGCGCTGGGTGCCATCGGCGCCGCTGGCTATTACGCCGGGAAAAAGCACAGCGATAACAAACACGAGCATGATGGCCAGCATGACGATAGCGATGACCAGCATATGGCCACCAGCAAGATGCCCCGTTACTGCTCGGGGGAAGCAGCCAGCAAATTCCATGTCTCCCCGCGCGATATCACCACCGAGTCGGCAGAAGAGAGCGGCCACAGATACAAGGTCTATGGCCAGTACGAGACCGATGATGATGCGGTCGACTTTACCTGCACCTTCAATCACGACGGGCGCTTCCTCTCGGTCGTTCGCAGCTGATTGACCATCGGTTACAGCCAATTCACTACTGGCACCCCATACAGGACACACAAGATGAAACAGCAACGCAGCATGATCGCCAGCCTCATTGCGCTGGCCTTGCTTGGCCTCGCCCCATGCGCCGGTGCCGCCAGCGGCCACTCCGGGGTGGATCTGGCCAGCATGGATAACAGCGTGCGCGCGGCGGACGATCTGTTTCGCCACGTCAACGGCAACTGGCTGGCCCAGACCCGGATACCGGATGACCTGCCGGGACAGACCATCGGCAATCTGCTGGCGGACAAGTCGCTGGAGGATCGCAAGGTGTTGCTGGAGGAGCTGCTCAAGCGCCCGCAACAAGCCGGAACCCCTCGCCAGCAGATCGCCGACCTCTACGCCAGCTATCTGGATCAGGCCGGGCGGGATGCCAAAGGGCTGACCCCCATTCAGCCGCTGCGCGACGAGATCATGGCCATCCATGATGGCGCCTCGCTGGCCACCTACTTTGCCCGGGTCAGCAAGCTGGGGGGCGGCGCTCCCTTTGGTATCGGGTTCATGGCCGACAAGAAACAGCCTGACAGCTACGGGATCTACCTGCAGCAATCCGGTCTCGGTCTGCCGGATCGGGACTACTACCTGAAAGCAGATGCCGCCAGCAAGGCACTGCGGGCCAGCTACGAGCAGTTCATTCGCGCCCTGCTCAACCATGCCGGCGTCGAGGGGACAAGCGAACAGGCTCATCACATTCTGGCGCTGGAGACCCGCCTCGCCAGCCTGCAGTGGGACAGAGTCAAGCTGCGGGATGACAACCACACCTACAACAAACTGCCCCTCGCCCGCCTCAGTCAGTTGCTGCCCCCCCTGGATTGGCAACGCTACCTGACAGAGGCCGGTATCGCCGGGGAAACGGAGATCATCGTCAGTGAGCCGGACTATCTGGAGAAGCTGGCCGCCGTGATGCAGGAGACCAGCATCGCGCAGTGGCAATCCTACTGCCTGTTCCATCTGCTACGTACTTATGCGCCCTATCTCGACAGCCAGAGCAATGCCCTGCACTTCGCTTTCTACGGCACGACCCTGAGCGGCATCCCCCGGCAGCGGGAGCCCTGGAAGCAGGCCATGGAGGTGCTGGACGACTATCTGGGTCAGGCGGTGGGCAAACTCTACGTGGAGCGCTACTTTCCGGCCGAGGCCAAGGCACAGATGGCGACCATGGTGCGCAATCTGATCGCCGCCTATCGCCAGGAGATCGGCGAGCTCGACTGGATGTCTGCTCCGACCAAACAGCAGGCGCTGGCGAAACTGGAGAAGGTACGGGTCAAGATCGGCTATCCGGACCAGTGGCAGGATTACAGCGCAATCGAGATCCGTCCCGATGATCTGGTCGGCAATGCCCAGCGAGCGGCCAGGGTGCGTTACAACGAGCACCTTGCCCGCCTCCATCAACCGGTGGATCGGGAAGAGTGGTTCGACAATCCGCAGACGGTGAACGCCTACTACAACCCGGACAACAACGAGATCGTCTTCCCGGCAGCCATACTGCAACCACCCTACTTCGATCTGAAGGCGGATGATGCGGTCAACTATGGCGCCATCGGCGCGGTCATCGGTCACGAGCTGAGCCATGGTTTCGATGATCAGGGGGCCAAATTCGATGGCAACGGTGCCTTGCACAACTGGTGGGCTCCGGCCGATCTCAAGGAGTTCACCGCCAGAGCGCAAAAACTGGCGAAACAGTACGACCGTTTCGAGCCCATCAAGGGGGAGCATGTCAACGGCCAGCTGACCCTTGGCGAGAACATCGGCGATCTCGGCGGCTTGACCATCGCCCACAAGGCGTACCAGCTCGCCCTGGGCAACCACCAACCAGCGATGCTCGATGGCTTTACCGGCGAGCAGCGATTCTTTATCGGCTGGGCACAGGTGTGGAAAGGGAAGTACCGGCCCGAGCTCGCTGCCGTTCTGCTCAAGACAGATCCCCACTCGCCGCTGGAGTACCGGGTCAACGGCATCGTCGTCAATATGCCGGCCTTCTATCGCGCCTTTGCCATCAAGCCGGGAGACAAGCTCTATCTGCCACCTTCCGAGCGCGTGAAGATTTGGTGACCACCAGCAGGGGCCCTGGCCCGAAAAGCTCCAGCAGGTGGACCACCTCCACCTGAGCTGAAGATGACCGACACAGGGAGTGTCTGTTTTACCCTGCCTGGTTTTTCCCGACCCACATGTGCCTGACCATGTGGGTTTTTTTGACCCTTTGCCCCGCAGCTTCTCCTCAGCCTGTCCAGCTTTCACCCGATACGGCCACGGCACACAACCCCGCCATTTTCTCGCCTTTGCCTTTGGCTGAAAAACCGGCGGCGTAACCGCTATAAATCGGTTTACCACCAAACAGGTCTGACCTATGGTAAAGCATGTAAAAGATGCATCGTGGAGCCGCTTTTCCTATGAATGACCGAGAACTGCAACAGATCCTGTTTCGCTCCTTCGATGTGATCCCGCTGCCTATTCTGGTGTCCGAATCCATTGCCCGTCACGATGGCTGCTCACCCGACATGATCCCGCAGCGGCGCCACCGCTTCCTGAATAAAGCCTTTATTGAGCAACTGGGCTACAACCTTGACGATCTGCCGGACATGGCCTCCTGGTTTCAGGTCGCCTACCCGGATGAAGGGTATCGCCGCACCATCATCGACTCCTGGCACTCCCAGGTGGAACAGAGCTTGTCGCAAGGGCTGGAGGTCGCCGAGATGCCTGCGCTGATCCGCTGCAAGAGCGGTCAGTCGCGCTGGTTTATCGTCACTGCCCAGCTGGGTGCCGATGCCATCCCGGATGGCCATATCGTCACCTTTCGCGATATCCACGACCTGCAGTGTATGGTGGAAGAGGTAAGCCGCCTCTCCTGCACCGATCCGCTCACCGAACTGACCAACCGGCGTGGCGCCCAGCAACAGCTGCAGGCCCTTTGGTTGCAGGGTGAGCCCCTCTCGGTGGTGTTGGGAGATATCGACCATTTCAAACAGGTCAATGACCGCTACGGCCACCCTGCGGGCGATGCCGCGCTCTGCGCTGTCGCCCACGCCATGGCTGGCCAGCTGTTGCCGGGGGAGAGTCTGGCCCGTTGGGGCGGAGAGGAGTTTCTGCTGATCCTGCCTGGTTGCGATATTGAACAGGCAGCACGGCGCGCCGAACAGCTGCGCCAGCATGTCAGTATCACCCGCTTGCCATGGCAGGGGAAGCAGCTATCACTCACCATCAGTCTGGGGTGTGCCAGCATGAAGGGGCAGGAGAGCATCGACTATCTGCTGATGATGGCCGACCGGGCCCTTTATCAGGCCAAGGATCAGGGCCGTAACCGGGTTGTCATCTCGACGGAATAGAGTAATAACCAGAAAGAAAAGCCGACTCGCAGCCATAAAAAAACCGAAGCACAAGGCTTCGGTTTTTTACTGCGCAACTGGCGTGAGCCAGCCGGGCATTACTTCTTGATACGGATAACCGGGGTCTCGCCCACAGTCACGGCACCAGTCATTTTGATCAGCTCTTTGATCTCATCCATGTTGGAGATGACAACCGGAGTCAGGGTAGACTTGGCTTTCGCTTCCAGAACGGCCAGATCGAACTCGATGATGGTGTCGCCACGCTTGACCTGTTGACCTTCCTGAGCGATACGCTTGAAGCCTTCGCCTTTCAGTTCAACGGTGTCGATACCGAAGTGAACGAACAGCTCGATACCGGAGTCGGATTCCAGAGAGAACGCGTGGTTGGTCTCGAAAATCTTGCCGATGGTGCCATCGCACGGAGCAACCATCTTGTTGCCAGCCGGCTTGATGGCGATACCGTCACCAACGATCTTCTCGGCGAAGACAACGTCAGGCACATCTTCGATCGGCACGATTTCGCCAGACAGCGGAGCAAAGATTTCGATGCCGCCGGTGTCAGAGCTATCGTCGGAAACCAGTTTCTTCAGTTTATCAAACAGACCCATATAAAGCTCCTAGAGATGATTTGTCGCTGTTTGCAGCCGATCTTAGCAGACTGCTTTCTGCTTAATAAAGTTATCTACGCACGCTTCGATTTCAGCAGCGGTGGCAAAGCTCAGTGCTTGATCAGCCATTGCCTTCACATCTTCGAAGTTGGTGTTGCGGATAAGCTTCTTGATACGCGGTACAGAGATGGCGCTCATGGAGAACTCATCCAGACCCATACCCAGCAGCAGCAGGGTAGCGCGCTCGTCACCAGCCAGTTCACCACACATACCGGTCCACTTGCCTTCGGCGTGGGACGCATCGATAACCATCTTGATCAGGGTCAGGACGGAGGGTGACAGCGGGTTGTACATGGCGGAGATCATCTCGTTACCACGATCGACAGCCAGGGTGTACTGGGTCAGGTCGTTGGTACCGATACTGAAGAAATCCACTTCCTTGGCCAGATGATGAGCCATCACGGCAGCGGCCGGGGTCTCGATCATGATACCCACTTCGATGGATTCATCAAAGGCTTTGCCTTCGGCACGCAGTTCGGCTTTCAGCGTCTCTACGGTAGCTTTCAGGCTACGGAACTCTTCGACAGAGATGATCATTGGGAACATGATGCGCAGTTTGCCGAAGGCAGAGGCGCGCAGAATGGCCCGCAGCTGAGCGTGCATAATGTCTTCGCGGTCGAAGAAAATACGCACGGCACGCCAGCCCAGGAAGGGGTTCATCTCTTTCGGGAAATTCATGTACGGCAGCTCTTTGTCGCCGCCAATGTCCATGGTACGCACGATGATCGGCTGATCCGGCATCGCTTCGGCCACTTCTTTGTAGGCTTTGAACTGCTCTTCTTCGGTCGGCAGCGCGTCACGGTCCATGAACAGGAACTCGGTACGGTACAGACCCACGCCTTCGGCGCCATTGCGGATGGCACCTTCGGTATCCTTGACGGTACCGATGTTGGCGCACACTTCGACCTGGTGACCATCCAGCGTGATGGCAGGCAGATCTTTCAGCTTGGCCAGCTCATCTTTCTCGGCCTGGAACTGAGCCTGGAACTTCTTGGCTTCGGTCAACTGTTCAGCGGTCGGATTGATGATGATCTGGTTGTTGATCGCATCCAGCACCAGCATGTCACCGTTCTTGACGCGCTCGGTGATGTCGTTGGTGCCTACTACGGCCGGCAGCTCCAGGGAGCGAGCCATGATGGAGGTGTGAGAGGTACGGCCACCGATATCGGTGACGAAACCCAGCACATATTTCAGATTGATTTGAGCGGTTTCAGACGGGGTCAGGTCTTTGGCGACCAGGATCACCTCTTCGTCGATGGTGCTCAGGTTGACAACGGCGATGCCCAGTACGTTCTTGACCAGACGGGTGCCGATGTCACGGAAGTCGGTAGCGCGTTCGCGCAGATAAGGGTCATCCAGCTCGGCCATCATCTTGGCGTACTGTTCGATCACCTCATAGATGGCTTTGTCAGCGGAAGCCTTGTTCTCTTTGATGAAGGATTTGATATCCCCTTCCAGCTCCTCATCTTCGAGCAGCATGATGTGGCCTTCGAAGATGGCCTCTTTTTCCTCACCGAAGGTGCGACCGGCCATCTCTTTGATGGCTTCCAGCTGGGCAGCTGACTTGGTACGAGCTTCGAGGAAACGGTTGATCTCGACATCAATCTGGTCAGCAGAGATTTTGCCCTGATTGATAACGATTTCATCTTCTTTAAGAAGAAGCGCCTTACCGAATGCGATACCGGGGGACGCAAGAATGCCAGATATCATAATCCTTCCTATTAAAACGACTGTGGGGGAGGAATCTAAAGCTGGATTACTCCAGCTCGTCCATCAGGGCAACCAGCTTCTCAACAGCTTGCTGAGCATCCGGGCCATCAGCCTGGATAGTTACGTTGGTACCCTTGGTCAGGCCCAGGGTCTGCAGCTTGAACAGGCTCTTGGCGCTGGCGGACTTGCCACCGGAGACCACAGTGATCTCGCTTTGGAATTCTTTGGCTTCTTTCACGAACTGAGCTGCCGGACGGGTGTGCAGGCCGTTTTCAGCAGTAATAACAACAGACTTCTCGTACATGGTTTCACCCCATATTATTGATATTTTTTGGTGGATTGGTCGTTTTTGAAGCAACCTGACCCACCGTGTCAGTATGGATATGTTGTAAAGTAACGAAAGCAGACCCGCAATGGTTTAATCCAGGTCAAGTTTCTGTGCAGTAATCGGCGCGCTGGTTGGCAATTTTCAGTTATTGGGCTACAAGCCGCATCAGGACTGGCCTGAAATTATTTTATAACGAAAAATAACACTTTGTTACTTTGTGATACCCAGCCAGCAAACACCGCGTGACGCCGCACAGGATATGAGATTTAGAGCGGAATGTCTGCTTTTTTTCTCACTCCGGAACTTGTTATTTTACCCCAAAAAATAAGGATCAAGTGACACTAACAGGGGTTGAGTCTAGCCCATAAAGAAGCGGCGCTCCTGGGAGCGCCGCTGTTTTGAAAGATTCCGATCAGTTACTGCTGCAGTTCCTGCTCGCTGAACACCCCGGCAAACAGGGCACTGGAGAGGTAACGCTCCGCCGCACTCGGCAGGATGACCACAATGGTTTTGCCCGCAAATTCCGGCTGCTCGGCCAGACGGCTGGCAGCCACCACCGCAGCACCGGAGCTGATACCGGCCAGGATCCCCTCCTCCTCCATCAGGCGGCGGGCCATCTCGATGGCTTCGTCACTGGTCACCTTCTCCACCCGATCGATAAGGGAGAGGTCCAGGTTGCCCGGGATAAAGCCGGCGCCGATCCCCTGGATCTTGTGGGGGCCCGGTTTGATCTCTTCACCAGCCAGCTTCTGGCTGATGACCGGCGACTCGGCAGGTTCGACCGCGACAGAGACTACCGCCTTGCCCTGGGTCTTCTTCAGGTAGCGGGAGACACCGGTAATGGTGCCACCGGTACCGACCCCGGCCACAAACACATCCACCTCACCGTCAGTGGCATCCCAAATCTCGGGGCCGGTGGTCTTTTCGTGGATCTCCGGGTTGGCCGGGTTTTCAAACTGTTGCAGCAACACATACTTGCCCGGCTCGGACTCGAGGATTTCGTTGGCCTTGGCAATGGCCCCCTTCATGCCGAGGGGCCCTTCGGTCAGCACCAGATTGGCACCGAGCGCCTTAAGCAGCTTGCGGCGCTCCAGGCTCATGGTGGCCGGCATGGTCAGGGTGATGGGATAGCCGCGAGCTGCCGCGACAAAGGCCAGAGCAATACCCGTGTTGCCGCTGGTGGGCTCAATGATCTCCTTACCCTTGGTCAGGATACCGCGCTTCTCGGCGTCCCAGATCAGGTTGGCACCGATACGGCACTTGACGCTGAAGCTGGGGTTACGGCTCTCGATCTTGGCCAGCACGCGGCCTTTGGTAACACGGTTGAGACGAACCAGCGGGGTGTGACCGATAGTCTGGCTGTTGTCCTCAAAAATTTTGCTCATGGTGCTATCCCTGTGTTTGTTACGACGATGAAACAAGATTACCCTGTGGTTTCTGAATGAGAAGTGACTATTCGTTATAACCATATGGTATTACAACATATAGAGCTTATTCTCTCTGGCCCCTGACTACGGGCGCCAATCGTCAAAGGAACCGACGTTATGGGATTTTCAGGAAGCAGCCAGTATCTCGCCTCCGATGCATTGAAGATGGCGGTCAATGCCGCCATCACCCTCGAAAAACCGCTGCTGATCAAAGGGGAGCCGGGCACCGGCAAGACGGTGCTGGCAGAAGCGGTCGCCGACCATCTCGGCACCGATCTCATTGCCTGGCATATCAAGTCCACCACCAAGGCTCAACAGGGTCTCTATGAATATGATGCGGTGGCCCGGCTGCGGGACTCCCAGCTCGGCGACCCCAGAGTGGCCGATATCAGCCACTACATTCGTAAAGGCAAGTTGTGGCAGGCCTTCAGCGCCGAGCAGCGACCTGTGCTGCTGATCGACGAGATCGACAAGGCCGACATCGAATTCCCCAACGATCTGCTGCTGGAGCTGGATCGGATGGAGTTCGACGTCTACGAGACCGGCGAGCGAGTCAAGGCGCGCCAGCGGCCGGTGGTTATCATCACCTCCAACAACGAAAAAGAGCTGCCGGACGCCTTCCTGCGCCGCTGTTTCTTCCACTATATCCGCTTCCCCGACAAGGCCGAGATGCAGGCCATCGTCAAACTCCACTACCCCGACCTCAAGGAGAGCCTGCTTGGCGAAGCGATGGAGCTATTCTTCGAGCTGCGCGAGGTAGAGGGGCTGCGCAAGAAGCCCTCCACCTCGGAGCTGCTGGACTGGATCCGCCTGCTCTTGGCCGACGATATCGCCCCCGAGGCGATGCGTGCCCGCGAGCCCGGCAAGCTGGTGCCCGCGCTATATGGCGCCCTGCTCAAGACCGAGCAAGACCTGCATCTATTCGAGAAGCTCGCCTTTCTGGCCCGGCGCGGCAGCTGACCCATGCTGATCGACTTTTTTACCCACCTGCGCCGCCACAAACTCCCGTGCAGCCTGCGCGAGTTGCTGGACTTGCACGCCGCACTGGCGGCCCGACTGGTCGCTGTCGATATGGACGAGTTCTACCAGCTCTCCCGCTGCCTGTTGGTAAAAGACGAGGCCCACTACGATCGCTTCGATCGCGCCTTCGCCGAATACTATGAGGGGCTGGACGCCATCCCCCTGCTGCCGGAAAGCCTGCCCGAGGAGTGGCTGCGCAAGGAGTTCGAGCGACTGTTGAGCCCAGAGGAGAAGGCGCTGCTCACATCCCTCGGCGGACTCGACAAGCTGCTGGAGACCCTTAACCAGCGATTAAGCGAGCAGAAAGAGCGCCACGCCGGCGGCAACAAATGGGTGGGGACCGGTGGCAGCAGCCCGTTTGGCCACGGCGGTTTTCACCCCGAGGGGGTGCGCATGGGTGGAGAGGGGCAGCACGGTAAGGCGGTCAAGGTGTGGGAGGCCCGACACTATCGCAACTTCAGCGATGACTCGCCGCTCGGCCAGCGCGCCATCCAGCTGGCACTGCGCAAACTCAGGCGCTGGGTGCGCAAGGGCAACCCGGACGAGCTGGATCTCGACGACACCATAAAAAGCTCTGCCCGCCAAGGGTGGCTCGATGTGAAGCTGCGACCCGAGCGCCACAACGGGGTGAAGCTATTGGTCTTTTTCGATGTGGGAGGCTCCATGGATGCCCACGTGGCCGAGGTGCAGCGCCTCTTCTCGGCGCTGCGCCACGAGTTCAAGCATCTGGAGTACTTCTATTTTCACAACTGCCTCTACGACTTCGTCTGGAAGGATAACGCCCGCCGCTTTGAGGAGCGGTTCGATACCCTGCGGCTGCTGCGCACCTATGGCAGCGACTACCGGGTGATCCTGGTGGGGGATGCCACCATGGGCCCCTACGAGATCACTTGGCCGGGCGGCAGTGTCGAGCAGTGGAACGAGGAGTCGGGTCAGGTGTGGCTTACCCGATTGCAGCAGCACTTTCCCAAACTGGTGTGGATCAATCCCACCCCGCGGCGGGAGTGGCTCTGGCATCCCTCCATCAAACTGATGAATGACGTGGTTGGCGGACGGATGCATCCGCTGACCCTGGCGGGTCTTGCTGCGGCGATCGACCAGCTGTAACCCTCTCTACCCTATAAACCGACAAGCCGGGAACGCACCCGGCGAGGAGCAAAGATGACCTCTATCGTGATCAGTGGCTCAGGCCTCTATACCCCACCCTTTGCCGTCAGCAATGAAGAGCTGGTGGCCGCCTTCAACCAGTATGTGGATCTCTACAACGAGGAGAACGCCTCCGCCATCGATGCCGGCCAGCTCCCCGCCAAGCAGCACTCCAGCTGCGAGTTCATCGAGAAGGCCTCCGGCATCAAGAGTCGTTATCTGGTGAGCCGCGAGGGGGTGCTCAACCCAGACATCATGCAACCGCTGCTGGCGGAGCGGCCCGACGAGATGCCCTCCATCATGGTGGAGATGGCTGTGGCTGCCGCCGAGCAGGCACTGATCGCCGCCGGTCGCGAGCCGGGAGAGATCGATCTGGTGATCGTCGCCGCCTCCAACATGCCGCGCCCCTACCCAGCGCTGGCCATCGAGCTGCAACACTATCTGGGGGCGAGCGGCATGGCCTTTGATATGAACGTGGCCTGCTCGTCCGCCACCTTCGGCATCAAGACAGCCGCCGATATGCTGGCGGCAGGCACCGCCAACGTGGCGCTGGTGGTCAATCCGGAGATCTGCTCGGGGCACCTCAATTTTCGCGATCGGGATAGTCACTTTATCTTCGGCGATGCCTGCACCGCGGTGCTGCTGGAGCGGGAGACCGATTGCAAGGCGGCCAATCCGTGGCAACTGGTGGCCAGCAAGCTGGTGACCCAATACTCCAACAACATCCGCAACAACTTCGGCTTTCTGAACCGGCTGAGCCCGCGCACCCGCTACAGCGACGACAAGCTGTTCCGCCAGCAGGGGCGCAAGGTGTTCAAGGAGGTGTTGCCGCTGGTGTGCGAGCAGATAGCCAACCAGCTCGACGAGCAGGGCTGGCCCGCCGAGAGCCTGAACCGGCTCTGGCTCCATCAGGCCAACCTCACCATGAACCAGTTCATCGGTCGCAAGCTGCTGGGCCACGATGCCAGCCAGCAGGAGGCGCCGGTCATTCTTGATAGCTATGGTAATACCAGCTCGGCGGGTTCCATCATCGCGTTTCATCTGTACAATCGCGACCTTCCTGCGGGGGCTCGCGGCGTACTGTGCTCCTTTGGCGCTGGCTACTCCATCGGTAGCCTGCTGCTGCGGCGCCTGTAATGGCGGGCCTCCCGCCGACATAACAATAACCAGCAACATGGGTGGGAATATGCAGAGGATCACGGGGCGCTGCGCCCTGCACTACGGGGTAACCCTGTCACTATTTTGTCTCTATGGCTGGCAGGTTTGCCCGTTTCTCGAGAGTCTCACCCTGCCCCAGTTGCTGGGGCCAACCCTGGTGACCTTCGCCATCATGTTCGCCGTGCGCAATTGGCTGCTTTCAAGAAGGCCCTTGGCGCGCAACGGGCTGGACGGGTTTGGACTGGAGGTGGGCTTTTACCTGCTGGGGGCACTGCTGCTGTCGGGCTACAACGCCCTTACCCACGACTTTCCGCTGGAGAGTCACCTCAAGGTGCTGCTGGGGATGACCACCCTCGGCTTTCTGGTGTCGGCCGATCTGACTCTGGAGCGAGACTTGCATCGTGCCAGAGCACGGCAAGCCGAGCAGAGCCTGGCACTGAGCCACCCGCTGGCCATGCCGCTGCCACGCAAGTTCACCCTATTTACCCTGGCGACCCTCACCCTGCTGGGGGGTGTCTTCTTCTTGCTGTTCAACAAGGATCTGGAGTGGCTGGTGACGGTGGAGCGCAGCCTGCCGAGGGTCGATGCCCAGCACTACATCCTGTGGGAGATCGCCTTCGTAATGACGGTGACCTTCTGTTATCTCGCCCTCATTATTCACGGTTATGGTCGCAATCTCGGCCTATCCCTGCGCCAGCAGACCAGCACAATGGCCAGAGTACAGTGTGGTGACTTCGACGCCCGGGTGCCGGTCACCCGGGATGACGAGTTTGGCCTTATCGCCGCCAGCACCAATCAGATGATCGGTGAGCTGAAATCCCGCAGCGACGAGCTCAACCTGACCCGTGACGTGGCCATCCTTGGCCTCGCCTCGCTGGCGGAGACCCGGGACAACGAGACCGGCGCCCATATCATCCGCACCCAGCATTATGTGAAGGCGCTGGCGCAATACCTCAGTCGCAGCGATTGGGATCGCTATCCGCTCGATGACGCCACCATCGATCTGCTGTTCAAGTCGGCCCCGCTGCACGATGTGGGCAAGGTGGGCATTCCCGATGCCATCCTGCTCAAACCGGGCAAGCTGACCGACGAGGAGTTCGCCATCATGAAGCGCCACCCGCAGATCGGCGCCGATGCGCTGGCGAGTGCCGAGGCGCAGCTAGGCTCCAACTCCTTCTTGCGGCTGGCCCGGGAGATCTCCCTCACCCACCACGAGAAGTGGGATGGCAGCGGCTATCCGGCAGGGCTGGCGGGTGAGGATATTCCCCTCTCCGGGCGCTTGATGGCGGTAGCGGATGTCTACGATGCCCTCATCTCGAAACGAGTCTACAAACCTGCTTTCAGCCATGAGGAAGCAAAGGAGATCATTGTGAAGGGGAGCGGCAGCCATTTTGATCCCGGCATTGTCGCGGCGTTTCTCGCCTGCGAGGCGCAGTTCAGGGAGATTGCCGCGCAGTTTCAGGATCACCACTGAGCAAGTACATGCCGACCAGCTTGCCCTGATGGCTGACAGGGCAACCGGCGTCATAAATTGTACACAAACAGGTCTGACCATGGCCGACTCAGCACCATGCTGACGGCCTTTGCCACGCCGTCCCCATATTGATATTTCCCTTTATTTACAGCTATTTTTTGTCATTTTGTGATCCGGATTCGTGCCGATGACGCAACCGGGATCACAAGATGGCAGGAAAAGGCCGCAATTTGCCCTCCGGCGCCAATGATGGCTTCCAATGAAAGCGAGGTTTGCTATCATCCGGAGACATTTTTCATCTGTCGCCGGCTACAAAAGAATACCCTCATGTACACACAGTTCTTCGGCCTCTCGGAACACCCGTTTTCCATCTCGCCCAATCCCAAGTACCTCTATATGAGCGAGCGCCACGGCGAAGCCCTTGCTCATCTCAACTATGGATTGCAGGATGGCGGCGGCTTTGTGCTGCTGACCGGCGAAGTGGGCACTGGCAAAACCACCGTCTCCCGCTGCCTGCTGCAACAGCTCCCCGCCGAGACCGAGATCGCCTACATCCTCAACCCCTCCCTGACCGAACGGGATCTGCTGGCCGCCATCTGCGACGAGTTTCAACTCCCCTATCCCGATGATGCCGGGATCAAGCGGCTGTTCGACCTTATTCGCGATCACCTGCTGGCCAACCTGGCGGCAGGCAAGCGCAGCGTGGTACTGGTGGATGAGGCGCAGCACCTGCTGCCCGGCGTACTGGAGCAGCTGCGTCTGCTCACCAACCTCGAAACCGACGAACGAAAACTGCTGCAAGTGGTGCTGATCGGTCAGCCCGAGCTGCAACAGATGCTGCGCCAACCCCTGCTGCGTCAGCTGGCCCAGCGCATTACCGCCCGCTATCACCTGCTGCCGCTCTCTCACAGCGATGTGGATGCCTACGTCCGCTTCCGGCTGCAAGTTGCAGGCTGCGTACAACCCATCTTTACCCCGCGCGCCATCAAGACGCTTCATCGCCTGAGTGGCGGCATCCCCCGTTTCATCAACCTCATCTGTGACCGCGCCCTGATCGCCGCTTTCGCCCGTGGCAGCTACAAGATTGTCCACAGCGATATCAGCCAGGCCGCCTTCGAGGTCAATGGCGTTCGGGACGAAGGAAGCTGGGCCTCCGGTCTGATGGTGACGCTGGCGGGCGCCCTGCTGGTGGCAGCAGGCTGGTGGGGCTGGCAATTTTTCGGCGTGTTCCCTACCCGTCCGGTAGTCAAGGTCGAGGTGCCGGTCACCATCGACGAGACCGCCGAGCAGCAGGAGCAGCTGACCGAGGCAATCAATCAGGCCATCGACCCCGACAGCGCCATGCAGAATCTCTATCGGGTCTGGGGTTATGAACCGGAACCGTTCGAAGCAACCTGCGATAACGCCCCCCGTGCCGGTCTGCGCTGTCAGGAGGGAGAGGCAAGCCTCGACGAGCTGCGCGCCCTGCAGTATCCCGCCATGATCACGCTCACTGACCAGACTGGCGGCCTCTACTACGCGACCCTGGTCAATCTGGGGCCGAACAAGGCCAGCCTGATGATCGGCGACCAGAGCTGGCAGGTGGATCGCCAGTGGCTCAGCGACAACTGGGGCGGCAGCTACACCCTGCTCTGGCGCATGCCGAAAGGGGGCGTCAGCCTGATCGCCAGCAATGCCGGTCAGACCCAGATCCAGTGGCTCGACAATGCCCTGAGCCGTGCGCTGCAACAACCCGAACGCAAGGTGCGCCGCTTCGATGGCGAGCTCAAGAACAAGCTGCAGCAGTTCCAGCGGGATCAGGGGCTCACCCCTGATGGCATCGCGGGCAGCAACACCCTGCTGCGTCTCAACGCCCTCTCCGGTGAACCCATGCCCAGACTGGAGGAGGCCTCCTGATGTCTACCCTGCTCAAGGCGCTGCGCCGGGCGCAGCAACCGCAACTATCTGCCCATATACCGGCCATGGGCTTGCCCATGCCCCGGGAAGAGGAGCGCAGCCCACACCGCATCGGCTGGCTGCTGGCTCCCCTTGCCCTGTTGCTGGGGGCGGGTGCCAACTATGGCTGGCATCTGATCCACCTGCGCCCCATCGAGGAGAAGGTGGAGGTGAAAGAGGTGATCACCCCGCCCTTCGTGCGGGTCGAACCCAAGGCAATGGTGACCCGTCCGCTGCCCCCGCCCCTGCCGGAGCCGGTGGTCCAACCCAGAGCAGTGGCCAAAAACGAAGGGCCCAGTCAGGGGAATACCCCCGCGCTGAGTCTGGCCGAGCAGCTGATGAAAGCTCTCAATGAAACCCCATTGCAGGAGACGCCACACACCGCCAGCCAGAACGTGCAACCAGCCCAGTTGATGGCGCTGGGCTCGGCGCCCCAGTCGGTGCGCCAGCAGGTACCGCAATTGAGCTATGGCTCTCATGTGTTCTCCTCCAACCCCGCCAAGCGCGCCGTGGTGCTCAATGGCCGGGAATACCGGGAGGGGAGCGAAATCGCCCCGGGAGTCGTGCTCGCCACCATCGACCAGCAATACATAGTGCTGCAGGTCGCCGGACAGAGCGTGACCCTCAAGGCGCTGCAGGATTGGCGAGGATGAGTACGCACCGTACCCTGATGTTTGCTGGCATGCAGGATGCACCTCACCTGATCGCCACTTTTGTGAGCATTCAAAGGTTTACGGTGTGATGAAATATCCATTTTTACGGTTTGGCGCGCCCCGACCCGTTGTGTCACAGCCACTGGCCGTACACAATACGCAGCCGCCCCAGAGCCTGGAATTTGTTGATTAATATGACGCTACGATTCAGGGATGACATCTTGACCATGCTGCTGGCCCAGTGCCGGCGGCTTCCCATGACCAGAGTCACCCAGGTGGCCTTTCTGGCGCTGCTGATCATGCTGGCCCAGCAGAGCGCCGCCCTCACCTGGCGTCTGCTCACCCTGGCAAGCCCGCAAACCAGCCAACCGTGGCAACCCTCCGCCGTGGCGGTCAACGGCCAGAGCAACCCGCGCCTTGAACTGGGCGAGGTGAGCCGACTGGCACTTTTTGGCAAGGCGATCCCCAAGGCGCAAGCCAAAGCCGCCGTGGCCGCCAATGCGCCGCGTACCCAGCTCAATGCCCAGCTCAACGGGGTGTTGGCAAGCTCAGATCCCGCCAAATCCATCGCCATCATCGCCATGTCCGGTATCCAGAACTCCTACGGGGTCGGTGACATGATTGACGGCACCCAGGCGCGGATCCGGCAGGTCTATCCGGATCGGGTGATCATCGAGCGGGATGGCCGCGACGAGACCCTGATGCTGGATGGCGAGGAGTATGGCAAGCCGCTGCCGCAGACCAACTCCGCCCCCCTTGGCTCCCTGCGCAGCGAGCTGATGGCCGATCCGGGCAAGATCACTGATTACCTCAATATTTCACCGGTTCAGGTGGATGGCCGCATGACCGGTTATCGCCTCAATCCGGGCAGCAATCCTGAGTTTTTCAACCAGAGCGGGCTGCAGGCCAATGACCTGGCCATCAGCATCAACGGGCTGGATTTACGGGACAACATGCAAGCCATGCAGGCGATGCAGCAGATGGCTGGCGCAACGGAAATGACAGTGACCGTCGAGCGACAGGGCGAACAGTTCGACATCTATGTGCGCTTGTCAGAATAATGATTTGGAGTCGTACCAATAATGACCACTAAAGGGAAAAGCTGGCGTCTGGCCACTATCGCAGCGGCACTGATGATGGCGGGCTCAGCCTGGGCCACCGAATACTCTGCCAGTTTCAAGAACGCCGACATTGAAGAGTTCATCAATACGGTGGGCAAGAACCTCAATAAAACCATCATCATAGAGCCATCGGTACGCGGCAAGATCAACGTGCGCAGCTACGACCTGCTCAATGAGGAGCAGTACTACCAGTTCTTCCTGAGCGTGCTCGACGTCTACGGCTTTGCCGTGGTGCCGATGGATAACGGGGTGCTCAAGGTGCTGCGCTCGCGGGATGCCAAGACCTCCGCCATTCCGGTGGTGGATGGCAGCAACCCGGGCATGGGCGACGAGATGGTGACCCGGGTCGTTCCGGTGCGCAACGTCTCGGTCCGTGAACTGGCGCCGCTGCTGCGCCAGCTCAACGACAACGCCGGTGGTGGCAACGTGGTGCACTACGAGCCCTCCAACGTGCTGCTGATCACCGGCCGCGCCGCCGTGGTCAACCGTCTGGTGGAGGTGGTGAACCGGGTCGACCGCGCAGGCGATCAGGATGTGGACATCATCAAGCTCAAGTTCGCCTCGGCGGGTGAAATGGTGCGGCTGGTGACCAATCTCAACAAGGATGGCAACCCACAGGGCGGCACCGCCTCCCTGCTGCTCTCCCCCAAGGTGGTGGCCGACGAGCGCACCAACTCTGTGGTGGTGAGTGGTGAGCCGAAAGCGCGCGCCCGCATCATCCAGATGGTGCGCCAGCTCGACCGCGACCTGCAAAGCCAGGGCAACACCCGGGTCTTTTACCTCAAATATGGCAAGGCCAAAGACATGGTCGAGGTGCTCAAAGGGGTCAGCTCCAGCATCGAGGCCGACAAGAAGGGCGGCGGCGCAACCACAGGTGGCGCCAGCATCGGCGGTGGCAAGCTGGCCATCTCCGCTGACGAGACCACCAATGCGCTGGTCATCACCGCCCAGCCGGACGTGATGTCAGAACTGGAGCAGGTGGTGGCCAAGCTCGATATCCGCCGCGCCCAGGTGCTGGTGGAGGCGATCATCGTCGAGATGCAGGATGGCGACGGCCTCAGCCTTGGCGTCCAGTGGGGCAATGCCAACGGCGGTGGCGCCCAGTTCACCAACTCAGGGCTGCCTCTCGGCAGCGCCATTGCGGCGGGCAAGGATTACCAGAATGGCAAGACCGACACCGCTGCCGGTCTGCTGAAAGAGTTCAACGGCATGGCCGCCGGTTTCTATCACGGCGACTGGGCCATGCTGGCCACGGCGCTGGCCTCCAATACCAAGAACGATATTCTCTCCACCCCGAGTATCGTCACCATGGATAACAAGGAGGCCTCCTTCAACGTCGGTCAGGAGGTCCCGGTCCAGAGCGGTTCGCAAAGCTCCACCACCAGCGATCAGGTGTTCAACACCATCGAGCGCAAGACGGTGGGCACCAAGCTGGTGGTGACCCCGCAGATCAACGAAGGGGATTCGGTGCTGCTCAATATCGAGCAGGAGGTCTCCAGCGTCGCCCAGACCCAGGCAACCGGTACTGCCAACCTTGGCCCCACTTTCGATACCCGTACCGTCAAGAACGCGGTGCTGGTCAAAAGCGGCGAAACCGTGGTGCTGGGCGGTTTGATGGACGAACAGACCAAGGAGCAAGTCTCCAAGGTGCCCTTGCTGGGCGATATCCCGGTGCTGGGCTATCTGTTCCGCTCTACCTCCAACACCACCTCCAAGCGCAACCTGATGGTCTTTATCCGGCCAACCATCTTGCGTGATGCGGACGTCTATACCGGTGTCTCCAGCAACAAATACAGCCTGTTCCGCGCCGAGCAGCTCAATGCCGCCTCGCAGGAGGGGTATCTCACCTCCCCCGCCCGTCAGGTATTACCTGCCTATGGCCAGGATGTGATGGTGTCGCCCGAGCTGCAAAAAGAGATCCAGAAGCAGATCAACGAGATGCGGAGCAGACAGCAAAGCACTGTCGAGACCACCACCCCGTTTGTGCAGAGTAAGCCCTGATGAGTGCCTACCATCTGGATGGAAGCGCCGGGCCTGCGCCACTGCCCGAGCTCCCCTTTGTCTTTGCCCGCAATTTCGGGGTGATCCTGATTGAGCGGGACGGCGCCCCCGTGCTGCAGTGCCGCCCCGGTGTCACCCCGCAAGCCCTGCTGGAAGTACGGCGGGTAGCGGGTTGCAGCTTCGCGGTGGAGCAGCTCGACAACGAGGCCTTCGAAGAGCTGCTGATGGCTCACTACCAGCGAGACTCCTCCGAAGCGCGCCAGCTGATGGAAGATCTCGGCAACGAGATGGACTTCTTCGCCCTGGCCGAAGAGCTGCCCCAGAGCGAAGATCTGCTGGATGCCGATGACGACGCCCCCATCATTCGCCTCATCAACGCCATGTTGAGCGAGGCGATCAAGGAGGAGGCCTCCGATATTCATATCGAGACCTTCGAGCGGGCACTGGTCATTCGTTTTCGCATCGACGGGGTGCTGCGGGAGATCCTGCGCCCCCATCGCAAGCTGGCCTCACTGCTGGTCTCGCGGATCAAGGTGATGTCGCGGATGGATATCGCCGAGAAGCGGGTACCGCAGGATGGCCGTATCTCGTTGCGTATCGGCGGTCGCGCCGTCGACGTGCGGGTGTCCACCATGCCGTCCAGCTACGGCGAGCGGGTGGTATTGCGTCTGCTCGACAAAAACAACGTGCGCCTCGAGCTCAAGCAGCTGGGGATGACCGCGGCCAACCGCACCATCATCAGCGAACTCATTCGCAAGCCCCACGGCATTATTCTGGTCACCGGCCCGACCGGTTCCGGTAAATCCACCACCCTCTATGCGGCGCTGTCTGAAATCAACTCGCGGGATCGCAACATCCTGACGGTGGAAGATCCCATCGAATATGACCTCGAAGGGGTGGGCCAGACCCAGGTCAACACCAAGGTGGACATGACCTTCGCCCGCGGCCTGCGCGCCATCCTGCGTCAGGATCCGGATGTGGTGATGGTGGGGGAAATTCGAGATCTGGAAACCGCCCAGATCGCGGTACAGGCGTCGCTGACCGGTCACCTGGTGATGTCGACCCTGCACACCAACACCGCCATCGGCGCTATCACCCGGATGCGGGACATGGGGATCGAGCCCTTCCTGCTCTCCTCGTCCTTGCTGGCGGTACTGGCCCAGCGGCTGGTGCGCACCCTCTGCCCCGATTGCCGCGCCCCGCGTCCCATCACCGAGCAGGAGCGCCTCGCCATGGGCATCGAGCTGGCTCCCGATCAGCAGGTGTGGCGTCCGGTCGGGTGCGAGCTGTGCAACCACACCGGCTACCGTGGCCGGACCGGTATCCACGAGCTGGTGGTGATCGACGAAGCTGTGCGTGAAGCCATTCACAGTGCCAGCGGCGAGCTCGCCATCGAGCGGCTGATCCGCGGCCACACCCCCAGCATCCGCCGTGACGGCATCGACAAGGTGCTCAAGGGGCAAACCAGCCTCGAAGAGGTGCTGCGCGTGACCCGGGAAGATTGAGATGGCGGCATTCGAATACAAGGCCCTCGACAACAAGGGGCGCAGCAAGAGCGGCGTGATGGAGGGGGATTCCGCCCGTCAGGTACGCCAGTTGCTGCGCGAGCAGGGGCTCACTCCCCTCGAGGTGAACGAGACCACCGAGAAGGCGAAACGGGAAGCGACCCGCTTCGCCCTGTTTCGGCGCGGTGCCAGCACTGCCGAGCTGGCCCTGATCACTCGCCAGCTGGCGACCCTGGTGGGGGCCGGTCTCACCATCGAAGAGGCGCTCAAAGCTGTAGCCGAGCAGTGCGAAAAGGCCCACTTGCGCTCTCTGGTGGCGACCGTGCGCAGCAAGGTGGTGGAAGGCTATTCGCTGGCCGACTCGCTGGGGGCTTTTCCCCATGTGTTCGACCAGCTGTTTCGCTCCATGGTGGCGGCCGGTGAAAAGTCGGGTCATCTGGAGAAAGTGCTCAACCGCCTCGCCGACTACACCGAGCAGCGCCAGCATATGCGTACCAAGCTGCTGCAGGCGATGATCTACCCCATAGTGCTCACCTGCGTCGCCATTGGGGTTATCTCGATCCTGCTTACCGCGGTGGTACCCAAGGTGGTGGCCCAGTTTGAACACATGGGCCAGCAGTTGCCGGGCACCACCCGCTTTCTCATCGGTACCAGCGAACTGATGCAGGCCTACGGCCTCTGGTTCCTGCTGCTGATATTCCTTGGCAGCTTTGTCTGGCGCTGGTGGCTCACCGATGAAAAGCGTCGCCGACGCTGGCATCAGGTGCTGCTCGGCCTGCCGGTGATTGGCCGGGTCAGCCGTGGTCTCAACACCGCCCGCTTCGCTCGCACGTTAAGCATCCTCAATGCCAGTGCGGTGCCGCTGCTGGAGGGGATGAAGATCTCCGGCGAAGTGCTCTCCAACGACTTTGCCAGAATGCGCATTCTCGAGGCCGCCGAACGGGTGCGCGAGGGGACCAGTCTGCGCAAGTCGCTAACCGAGACCAAGATTTTCCCGCCCATGATGCTGCACATGATCGCCTCCGGCGAGCAGAGCGGCGAACTCGACAGCATGCTGGAGCGGGCGGCAGACAACCAGGATCGGGAGTTTGAATCCCAGGTCAATATCGCCCTCGGGGTGTTCGAACCCATGCTGGTGGTCTCCATGGCCGGGGTGGTGCTGTTTATCGTGATGTCGATCCTGCAGCCGATCCTCGAGCTCAACAATATGGTGAATATGTAAGTTTCCGGCGTTCGATAGCCCCGCTGGCGGCCCGTCGAACCCACCCAGTGATCACTCTCTGATGGGCCATCCCATCTCATTCGTTACGGAGCAACTCATGAACAAACGTCGTCAATCCGGTTTTACCCTGCTGGAAGTCATGGTGGTCATCGTGATCCTCGGCATTCTGGCCAGTCTGGTGGTGCCCAACCTGATGGGCAATAAGGAGAAGGCTGACCAGCAGAAAGCGGTCTCCGATATCGTGGCGCTGGAAAACGCCCTCGACATGTACAAGCTGGACAACAACCGCTACCCGACCACAGAACAGGGTCTGGACGCGCTGGTGACCAAGCCTTCTATCGATCCGGCGCCGCGCAGCTACCGCGATGGCGGCTACATTAAACGCCTGCCGCAAGATCCCTGGGGCAACCCGTACCAGCTGCTGAGCCCGGGCCAGTTCGGCAAGATCGACATCTTCTCCATGGGTCTGGATGGTGAAGCCGGTACCGATGATGACATCGGCAACTGGAACTTGAAGGATTTCCAATAAGTGATATGTCGCCACCGCACTCCTTGTGAGCTGACTGCATGAAGCGCTCTCTCTCCTTTCATCGTCAATCCGGCTTTACCCTGCTGGAGGTGCTGCTCGTTGCCATGCTGATGGGGCTGGTGGCCACCGCCGTCACCCTCAGCATGGGAGGAGCCAAAGGAGATCGGGAGCTGGACAAGCAGGCGCGCCGCCTGATGGCGACGCTGCAGCTGGCGCAGGAGTATGCGGTGATGGATGGTCGGCTGGTGGGCATTCGTATCGAGGATAACGGCTGGCAGTTTATGCAGCGTCAGGCCAAGGATCGCAAGTGGCTGGCCCTGACTGGCGACAAGCAACTTGGGCCGGTGCAACTGGCCGAGAACATGACGCTGACACTGGAGCTGGAAGGCTTTGGCTGGCAGCCGGACTCCGACGAGAAAACCGAACAGAAGCGCGACGAGAAGGAGCGCACACCACAGCTGCTGATCTTCCCGGGCGGCGAGCTGAGCCCGTTCGTGCTCACCTTCACCCAGCAGGATGAGGATGCCCGCTACACCCGCATCGTCAAAGGAGACGAGTTCGGCCGCCTCACCCTGCTCACCGGCGATGAAGATGAAGAGGTGAGCGAATGAACGCCCGCGGCATGATGTTGTTTGAGAAAGGTGTGATGGTAGCGCGACTGCTGTGCCAACCACATCCTCAACAGGTGGCACGATGAACTCCCGCGGCATGACCTTACTCGAAGTGATGGTGGCGCTGGCGGTCTTTGCCATCGCGGGTCTCGCGGTAATGAAAACCGCCAGCGAACACCTCTCGGCCCTCAACTATCTGGAGCAGAAGACCCTTGCCACCTGGGTGGTAGAGAACCAGCTGGTGCAACAGAAGCTCGAGAACAAGTGGCCCGGCGACAGCTGGGTGGAAGGGGATGAGCAGATGGCTGGCAGCACCTGGTACTGGCGCTATCGCGGCGTCGCCACCGCCGACAACAACTTCCGGGCGCTCGATATGGAAGTGCGTACCGAGGCCAAGGCCGAGAACCCGGTCGCCATGATGCGGACCTATATCAGCCGATGACCCAGCACGTTGCCCGCACGCCTCGCCCCGTCCATCACGCAGGTTTCACCCTGCTCGAAATGCTGGTGGCGATCGCCATCTTCGCCACTCTCAGCATGGGCGCCTATCAGGTGCTGCAGGGGGTGCTCACCAGCGATGAGGTAGCCAAGCGCAAGGAGGCCCGCCTCAACGAATTGCAGCTCGCCTCCACCCTGCTGGAGCGAGACATCACCCAGATGGTGCCGCGCAGCGGTCGCATCGAGGGGGAGAACAACAAGGTGCTGCTGGCGGCCTCCCGGTTCGGCCAGCAGAGCGATGACTGGGGCATGGCCTTTATGCGCAGCGGCTGGCTCAACCCGGACGGCATGCTGCCCCGCTCCCATCTGCAGCGGGTCGGCTGGCGCCTCAAGGATCAGAAGTTGGAGCGCCTGAGCTATCTCTATCCGGATCCGGTGATCGGCACCGAGCCGCGCATCCAGCCGGTGCTGGCAGGGGTCACGGCGTTTCGCCTCTACTTCTTCGACAAGGGCAACTGGAAAGAGGAGTGGACCCAGCGCAGCGTGCTGCCCCACGGGCTGGCAGTGGAGCTGGATCTGGAAGATTACGGCACCATTCGCCGCCAGTTCCTGATTGGTGCCGGCGGCCAGCGCGCCGAAGAGAACAGCCAGAGCAGCAACCCCGACCAAGGGGGTGGCAGCAACAGCAACAACAACGGGAACAGTGGCGGCAACGGCAATACCAATGGCGGTAATGGTGACAGCCAGAACGGAGGGGGCGCCAATGCGGGCTAATCTCGCCGCCCCCGGTCGCCAGCGCGGCATGGCGCTGCTGGTGGTGCTGCTGATCCTCTCGGTGATGGTGATCATCGCCAGCAATATGAGCGGCCGCCTGCAGCTTGAGCTGCGCCGCACCGCCAACATCACCACAGGCAAACAGGCATGGTGGTATGCCCTCTCGGCGGAAGCGCTGGTGAGCAAGGTGCTGACGCAGGATTTCAAGGACAACCCCGAGGTGGTCAACCTCAGCCAGAACTGGGCCCGCAAGAACACTGTGTTTCCGGTGGACGATGGCCAGCTCAAGGGCGAGGTGACCGACCTGCAATCCTGCTTCAACCTCAACAGCCTGAGCGTGGCCTCCAAGGCGGGGAGCGGCGAGGAGCTGGCGCAGCAGCCCTATCCGGTGCAGGTGTTTCGCGAACTGCTCAAACAGCTGGCGATGGATGATTACGAGGCAGCCCAGCTCACCGATGCCATCCGTGACTGGACTGACAAGGATACGGTGCTGGTCTCCAGCCTTGGCGCAGAGGACGCCTATTACGAGGGGCTCAAGCCACCCTATCTGACCGCCAATCAGTGGATGCTGGGCAAGGATGAGCTGAGGGCGGTGCGCGGGGTGACAGCCAGGGTCTATGCCAAGCTGGCCCCCTATGTCTGCACCCTGCCCAACGACAAGTTGAAGATCAATATCAATACCCTTGCCCCCCAGCGCCCCGAGCTGCTGGTCGCCCTCTATCTGGGCACTATCGGGCTGGATGACGCCAAGCGAGTACTGAACGAGCGGCCACAGAAGGGGTGGAAAGAGAGCAAGCTGATGACAGACATGCTCGCTCCGGTCGATGCGGTGAAAGGGCTGAAAGAGGCGCTGGCGGTCAAAAGCGACTTCTTCGAAGCCCGAGTCGTGGCCGAGGTCGGCGATAACCGGGCCTGGCTCGAAACCCTGTTCCAGCGGGGCAAGGACAACAAACTGGTGATGCTGCGCCGCCTCAGTAGCGGCGCCGAATAAACAGCGCACCTGCAGGCCATCGCCCGCGGGTACGAGAGATGTTGGATGCAGCCTGCGGGCTGCGCACCGGTTGCCTGGGCGCACAACGCCCTTTGCAAACCGGTATCGCAGGAGAGAGATGCGTGAGCGAAAGTCTGGTCATCCGACTGGGGACCAATAAACAACAACCCGTAGCCTGGCTGGTCTGGTCCGGTCAGGAGCAGGAGATCATCGCCTCCGGCACCCTACCTTCGGCCGATGCCCTGGGCGAGCTGCAGGAGCGGGCCGGTGGCCGCCCCGTGGTCACCCTGGTGCCGGGCAGCGATCTGATCTTCCGGCGCGTCATCCTGCCGGGTCGCTACAACCGCCAGTCGGCGGCGGCCCTCCCCTACCTGCTGGAGGAGCAGATCGCCTCCGACGTGGACGAGCTCCATCTGGTGGTGCTGGCCCACGAAGGGCAACAGGTCGACCTGATGGCGGTGGATCGGCAGAAGATGGCCGAGTGGCTTGGCTGGCTCGATGCCGCCGGCCTCAAGAGCCTGCAACTGCTGCCCGATGTGCTGGCGCTGCCACAGGCCGCTGATGGCTGGTCTGCCCTGCAACTCGGCAATGAGTGGCTGGTACGCCAGGGCCCCTGTCAGGGGATCGTCGCCGACGAACCGCTGCTGGCCATCTTGCTGGCAACCGAAGCGGAGCCGGTCACCATCCACAGCCACACACCGGTGCCCGCCATTGCCGCCGCCAACTGGCAGGCGGCGGAGCCTGAACTCCCCATGCTGCTGCTGGCCAAAGGGGCCCTCACCTGCCGGGCCAACCTGCTGACCGGCCCCTACCGGCCGCAGACCGAATATGCCCGCTACTGGTTGCAGTGGCGCAAGGTAGCCATCACCGCCGGTCTGTTGCTGCTGGTGGCCCTCGGCCAGCGCGGGGTGCAACTCTATCAGCTCACCGAGCAGGACAAGGCGCTGAAAGCGGAGATCCGTGCCGTCTATACCCGCATCTTTCCGGGTGAGAGCCGCATCGTGAACGTGCGCAGCCAGATGAACCAGCATCTGCAACAGATGGGACAAGCCCCGCAAAACGGCGTGCTGCTGATGCTCACCGAGCTGGCCCCCACCTTTGCCGAAGTCCCAGGCCTCAAGCCGCAGGTGATGCGCTTTGATGCCAGTCGCCGCGAGCTGAGGCTGCAGGTGACCGCCCCAGGCTTTGCCGAGATCGAGCGGTTCCGTGAGCTGGCCGGCAAGCAATTCGAGGTACAGCAAGGCGAGGTGCGCAGCACCGAGGGCAAGGTAGAGGGCGCACTGGTGCTCAAGGGTAAATCATCATGATGGAAAAATTGCAGAGCTGGTGGCACGGCATCACAGCACGGGAACAGCGGCTGGTGGTCGCAGGCGGCGTTCTGCTGCTGGTTGGTCTCTTCTACTGGAGCGTCTGGCAGCCCATCGCCAACCGCATCGCGGAGCGGGAGCGGCAGGTGCAAAACCAGCAGCAGACCCTCGCCTGGCTCAAGGAGAAGGGTGAAGAGGTGCTGGCCATGCAGGGTGGCTCGGGTCGCCAGATCGATACCAGCGGCACCCTGGAAGGGGTGGTCAACCGCACCGCCTTCAACCACAAGATCAAGATTGCCCGGCTGCAACCCCAGGCGCAGGAGCTGCAAGTGTGGATCGACACGGTCCAGTTCGATGACTTGCTGCTCTGGCTCTCCACTCTGGTGGAGCAGCACGGCATTCAGGTTCAAATCATCGAGATCGCCCGCGAGGATCTGGCCCCGGGTCTGGTCAAGGTCAGACGTTTGCAGTTGAGTCGTCCACAATGAAAAAACGCATCCTGATTGCCAGCCTGTTTCTGGCCGCCTATCTGCTCTTCCTGCTGGCCACCCTGCCCGCGGCACTGGTGGCTCGCCATCTGCCGCTGCCTGCCAACGTCGCCAGTCTGCTGAAACTGGAAGGGGTGAGCGGCACCCTCTGGAGTGGCCAGATTGCCCGACTGCAATATGCCAGCGAATCGGTGAACCAGCTACGCTGGGATCTCAACGGCTGGTCGCTGCTGCGCTTCGCCCCCGAAGTGGCTATTCGCTTTGGCGATCGCAACGGGCTGAACGGTCAGGGCGTTGTCGGCTGGAATGGTACCGCCTTCGGCCGGGATCTGACCCTCAACGCCCCCGCCCCCTGGTTGCTGAGCCGGGTGCCGATGCGCCTGCCGATCCCGCTCACCGTCAGCGGCCAGCTGCAGCTCAAAGTGGAGCAGTTTGCCCAGGGCAACCCCTGGTGTGACAACCTCTACGGCAACCTCGACTGGTACAACGCCAGCGCCGATACCCCGGCGGGCAAGCTGGATCTGGCCGACCCCGAGGTGAAGCTCACCTGCCTCGACTCCAAACTGGTGGCCGAACTCAAGCAGGGCTCGGATGCGGTGCAGACCATGGGTCGCCTCGAGCTGCAACCTAATGGCCAATACCTGTTCCAGGGCACCCTGAAACCGGGCCCGGCACTGCCACCGCAGATGCAGCAAGGGCTCCCCTTCCTCGGCCAGCCCGACAGTCAGGGCCGCTTCCCCCTGCGCTATCAGGGGCGGATCTAAGCCCCTATCCCGCTGACCCCGGAGCCACTCCGGGGTCAGCTTGTTTATCCCTTTGTGCCTTCTCCTCTCACTGCACTGACCCCCTCAGCCCTTACTCATTTAACTCTGACGTACCGCCACATCCCCTGCAAGAGTGTCTGATCCCCCTCTCTTTCAACCCGCTCTGCGCAGCAACAACCAGCCTCACTCGTCAATCCACCTGCCGCAAATGGTCAATGAGCACACACCTTGCTCAAAAAGTGGCAACTCGCCATAGCCAAATTAAATATCAATAAGATTGCATCATTTGATAAATGTGAGCTGTCACCCGTTATTGATCTTTTCCAGCCACATTACAGCCGCCCACAAAAGCATAAAAATAACTAACTGAAAAATAACGATTAAAAAATAAAACCATCCTCTTCACGCCCCATTCAATCTCATTTCCTTTGTGCCAACCCATCAGAAATGTGAGCAACGGCAAAACAACAGGTCAACCAGAGACTATTGATAAAAACATCGAAATACCAGATGGAACCCAGAGGCCGATACAATGAAGTCAATTTGAGATGATTGATGTGTCTAGATAACACAACAGGCAACCATCTCGACCGATCTGTTCATTTGGTTTTCAAGCGTTGAGGGAAGGGTTATGGAAAAGAAGCGTATCTACCTGTTTTGCTCTGCCGGGATGTCCACTTCACTGCTGGTTTCAAAGATGAAGGCGCAGGCAGAAAAATATGATGTGCCGGTGCTGATCGATGCCTATCCGGAGACCCTGGCTGGCGAGAAGGGACAGGATGCCGATTTGGTGCTGCTGGGCCCGCAAATCGCCTACATGCTGCCGGAGATCCAGCAGCAACTGCCGGGCAAGCCGGTCGAGGTGATCGACACCCTGCTCTACGGCAAGGTCGATGGCCTCGGCGTACTGAAGGCGGCGGTAGCCTCCATCAAGAAGAGCCTCGCGCAGTAAGGAGATCCCTGTGAGCAACATCATCGCATCGTTGGAGAAGGTCATACTGCCCATAGCCGTCAAGCTGGGCAAACAACCTCATGTCAACGCCATCAAGAACGGTTTTATCAAGCTGATGCCCCTGACGCTGGTCGGGGCCATGTTCGTTCTCATCAACAACGTCTTTCTGAGCTTTGGCGAAGGCTCCTTCTTCTACTCCATCGGCGTGCGGATCGATCCCGCCACCATCGCCACCCTTGATGGCCTCAAGAGCATCGGCGGCAACGTCTATAACGGCACCCTGGGCATCATGTCCTTGATGGCCCCCTTTTTTATTGGTCTGGCACTGGCAGAAGAGCGCAAGACCGACCCCCTGGCCTCCGGTTTGCTGTCGGTTGCAGCCTTTATGACCGTCACGCCGTTCAGCGTGGGCGAAGCCTATGCGGTCGGCGCCAACTGGCTGGGCGGAGCCAACATCATCTCCGGCATGCTGATCGGTATCGCCGTGGCCGAAATGTTCGCCTTTATCGTCCGTCGCAACTGGGTCATCACCCTGCCAGACAGCGTTCCAGCTTCTGTCTCCCGCTCCTTCTCGGCTTTGATCCCGGGCTTTATCATCCTCTCCATCATGGGGGTGATCTCCTACCTGCTGAACAATGCCGGCACCAACTTCCACCAGCTGATCATGGACAGTATCTCCACCCCGCTGGCCAATATGGGGGGTCTGGTGGGCTGGGTCTATGTGATCTTCTCCTCCTTCCTCTGGTTCTTCGGTGTACACGGCATGCTGGCGCTCACTGCGCTGGAGTCAGGCGTACTTTTCCCCTTCGCCCTGGAAAACGTCGCCCTCTACAACCAGTACGGTTCGGTCGAAGCGGCGCTGGAGGCAGGCAAGCAGTTCCACTTCTGGGCCAAGCCGATCACCGACTCCTTCGTCTTCCTCGGCGGCACCGGTGCCACGCTGGGCCTCATCATCGCCATCTTTATGGTCTCCCGTCGCGATGACTACCGTCAGGTCGCCAAGCTGGGTCTGCCCTCCGGCATGTTCCAGATCAACGAGCCCATTCTGTTCGGCTTGCCGGTCATCATGAACCCCATCCTGCTGGTGCCCTTCATCCTGGTGCACCCGGTACTGATGGGGATCACCATGGCGGCCTACTACGCCGGGATCATCCCGCCCATCACCAACATAGCGCCATGGACCATGCCGACCGGCCTGGGTGCCTTCTTCAACACCAACGGCAGCGTGGCCGCCTTCTGTCTGGCGATATTCAACCTGGGTGTCGCGACCATGATGTATATCCCCTTCGTGCTGATTGCCAACAAAGCGCAGAACGTCATCGATGAAGAAGAGGAGAGCGAAGAGGATATCGCTCTGGCTCTGAAGTTCTGATAACAGCCATTCCAATGACAGCAAGGGAGGAGCAAAACTCCTCCCCTAACAGCCTGGAGAAGTAACCCATGCAGTATCGTTTTCCGGATAACTTCTGGTGGGGCAGCGCCAGCTCGGCCCCGCAGATGGAAGGCGCCGCCAACCGCGGCGGCAAATCCGCCAATATCTTTGACTACTGGTTCTCCATCGAACCGCAGCGTTTCCACAACGGGGTCGGCCCGACCGACACTTCCACCTTCTATGACAACTTCGAGAGCGACATCAAGCTGCTCAAGCAGCTGGGGCACAACAGTTTTCGCACCTCCATCTCCTGGTCACGGCTGATCCCGGACGGGGTGGGCGAAATCAACCAGGAGGCGGTCAGCTTCTACAACGCCGTCTTTGACCGGCTGCTGGCCGAGGGGATCACCCCGCTTATCAACCTCTACCACTTCGACATGCCGATGTGCATGCAGGAGCGTGGCGGCTGGGAGAGCCGGGAAGTGGTGGCCGCCTATGTGCGCTACGCCACCCGCTGCTTCGACCTGTTTGGCGGTCGCATCAAGCACTGGTTCACCTTCAACGAGCCGATTGTGCCGGTCGAGTGCGGCTACCTTGGCCACTACCACTACCCCTGCGTGGTCGATTTTGGTAGGGCGGCCACCGTCGCCTACCACACCGCGCTGGCCCATGCCGGTGCCGTGCAGGCCTATCGCGCCTGCCAGCATGATGGCGAGATCGGCATCATCCTCAACCTGAGCCCGACCTATCCCCGCTCGCAGGATCCGGCAGATCTCGCCGCCTCCCGCATCGCGGATCTGCTGCTCAACAAGAGCTTCCTCGATCCGGCCCTGAAGGGGAGCTACGACCCCGAGCTGGTCGCGCTGCTAGAGCAGTACGACTTGCTGCCGCAGATCGAAGAGGGTGACAAGGCGCTGCTCGCCGCCGGCAAGGTGGATATCCTCGGCATCAACTACTACCAGCCGCGCCGGGTCAAGGCCAAAGAGGTGGCGTGGCAGGGTGTACCGCGCACGCCGGAAGATCTGTTCGACTACTACGAGATGCCGGGCCGCAAGATGAACCCCCACCGCGGCTGGGAGATTTACGAAAAAGGGATCTACGACATCCTCACCGACCTGCGAGTCAACTACGGCAACCTGCCCTGCTACATCTCGGAAAACGGCATGGGGGTCGAAGGGGAAGAGCGCTTTATCGGTCCCGAGGGACGGGTGGAGGATGACTACCGCATCCAGTTCATTCGCGAGCACCTCCAGTGGCTGCATCGCGCACTGGAAGAGGGCAGCGCCTGTCGCGGCTATCACCTGTGGACCTTTATCGACAACTGGTCGTGGCTCAACGCCTACAAGAACCGTTACGGCTTCGTCCGCCTCGATCTGGAGAGCCAGCAGCGCACCATCAAGAAGAGCGGCTACTGGTTTGCCGAGGTAGCGCGCAACCATGGTTTTAATTAACGGTTTCAATTAACGCATTTACGTAAGGAACGACACATGTTCGATCTGGACAACATCACTGAAGAGGCCACCACCAGCAACGATCTGGAAGAGGTGGTAATGGGGCTTATCATCAACTCCGGGCAGGCCCGCAGTCTCGCCTACACCGCGCTGAAAAAGGCCAAGGAGGGGGATCTGGCCGCCGCTCACCAGCTGATGGCCCAATCCCGCGAGGCGCTCAATGCCGCCCATCTGGTGCAGACCCAGCTGATCGAGGACGATCAGGGGGAAGGCAAGATCCCGGTCACTCTGGTGCTGGTCCATGCCCAGGATCACCTGATGACCTCCATGCTGGCCCGTGAGCTGATCAGCGAGTTGATCGAGCTGCACGAAAAGCTGCAGAACCAATAACCTCCGGACGGGGCGAGAGGCCCCGTCATCGGCCCGCAGATCAGGAAGCGACTCATGAGCGTTAAAACAATCCGGGAAACCGAACTGTTTAACAACAAACCATTCCACATGTTCATCTACAACAAACAGGTGAGCGGAACCGGTTTGCACCAGCACGACTACTACGAGTTCACCCTGGTACTGACCGGTCGTTACTATCAGGAGGTCAACGGCAAGCGGGTGCTGCTGGAACGGGGGGACGTGGTGTTTATCCCACTCGGCTCCCGCCATCAAAGCTTCTACGAGTTCGGCACCACCCGCATCTTCAACGTCGGGATCACCCGTACCTATTTTGACGAGCACTTCAAATACCTGCTGCCGGAACACTTCGTCGCCTCACAGGCCTATGCGCTCAAGAGCGAGTTCCTCAGCTACATCGAGTCGGTGCTGGTCTCACCGGGGTTTAGGGAAGAGGCGCTGACCGAATTTCTCGAAGTGGTGACCTACGCGGTGATGAACCGGCTGCGTCACTACAAGGACACCTCCGCCAGCGATGATCTTCCGCTATGGCTCCACGAAACCGTGGAGCGGATGCACGATCGCCCCCTCTTTGCCGAGGATGCGCTGGCCAACATGGTCTCTCTCTGTGGCAAGAGCCAGGAGTATCTGACCAGGGCCACCCGGCGTTACTACAACAAGACGCCGATGCAGATCATCAACGAGATCCGGATCAACTACGCCAAGATGCAGCTGGAGGTGACCAACAACTCGGTGGCCGATATCGCCTTCGAGACCGGCTACAACGACGTCAGCCTCTTTATCAAAAACTTCAAGAAGCTCACCTCGTTTACCCCGGGCAGTTACCGCAAATATCTATATCCGAAATTCGAAAGTTCAGCCTGAGACCAGCGAGTTGCTGACCTAAACAACCCGGTTCAAGAGAACCAATCCATTGTGACCAGCCCCTGCCACAGGCGGCTGCGGCCCCTCTCACCATGAAGACAGAGCGGCCACCATCAAACCTACAAAGATCGATGAAGAGGGATTTATGAGCGAGAAGATCAAGGTAGTGACCATTGGCGGCGGCAGCAGCTACACCCCCGAGCTGGTCGATGGTTTCATCAAGCGCTATGCCGAGCTGCCCATCAGCGAGCTGTGGCTGGTAGATATTCCCGCTGGCGAAGAGAAACTGAACATCATCTTCGACCTCTGCCAACGGATGATCCGCCAGGCAGGCATCCCCATGACCCTGCACAAAACCCTGGATCGCCGCGAGGCACTAGTGGGTGCCAACTTCGTCACCACCCAGCTTCGCGTCGGCCAGCTGCAGGCGCGGGAGAAGGATGAGCGCATCCCGCTCAGTCACGGCATACTGGGGCAGGAGACCAACGGCGCAGGCGGCCTGTTCAAGGGGCTGCGAACCATACCGGTCATCTTCGACATCATCCGCGACGTCGAAGAGCTTTGCCCGGATGCCTGGCTGATTAACTTCACCAATCCGGCTGGCATGGTGACCGAAGCAGTGCGCCGTCATACCAACTTCCGCCGTTTTATCGGGGTGTGCAATATTCCGGTCGGCATGCAGATGTTTGTACGCGATGCCCTCCAGCTGACCGAGCATGATCACCTCTCCATGGATTTGTTCGGCCTCAACCATCTGGTCTTTATCGGCGATGTGCTGGTCAACGGCGAATCCCGCTTTGACGAGCTGCTGGAAGGGGTCGCCGATGGCAGCCTGACCCGCGCCAGCTCGGTCAAGAACATCTTCGACCTGCCGTTCGATCCCGGTTTTATCCGCGGCTTGCGCCTGCTTCCCTGCTCCTACCTGCGTTACTACTTTAAGGAGAAAGAGATGCTGGGGATCGAGATGGGTGAGTTCTACAAGGGCGGTGCCCGAGCTCAGGTGGTACAGCAGGTCGAGAAGAAACTGTTCGAGCTCTACCAGAACCCCGAGCTGTGCGAAAAGCCCAAAGAGCTGGAGCTGCGTGGCGGCGCCTACTACTCCGATGCAGCCTGCGAAGTGATCAGCGCCATCTACAACGACAAGCAGAGCGAGCACTACGTCATCGTGCCCCATCAGGGCCATGTCACCAATATCCCGGCCGACTGGACGGTGGAGATGAGCTGCCTTATCGGGCGTGACGGTGCCATCCCCCACCCGCGCCTCACCCGCTTTGACGACAAAGTGAACGGGCTGGTGCACCTCATCAAGAGCTTCGAGATAGCCGCCGCCAAGGCTGCCATCAGTGGCGACTTCGATGACCTGCTGCTGGCGATGAACCTCAACCCGCTGATCCACTCCGACAACGATGCCCGCATCGTCGCCCGCGAGCTGCTGCTGGCCCACCGCGAACACCTGCCCAACTTCGCCGCCGCCATCGACGCCCTCGCCTGAGGCCAGCACGCCCCGCCCGAACCGGCGGGGCGCTTAACCGCAAGGGAACCCTCATGAGCAAGAGATTGATCATCAACGCCGACGACTTCGGCCTCTGCCGCGCCCAGAACTACGGCATCATAGAGGCGTTCGAGCACGGAGTCGTCAGCTCCACCAGCGCCATCGTCACCTCCCCCGCTATCGCACACGCCGCCTGGCTGGCCGAACGCTTCCCAGAATTGCCAGTCGGGCTGCACTTTATACTCAGCTGGGGGAAGCCGCTCACGCCGCTCACCTCGCTGGTGAACGAACAGGGCGAGCTCAACAAGGGGATCTGGCACAAAAGCGAGGCGGGAGAGCTGGATCTGGCCGAGATATCCGGCGAGCTAGCGAGTCAGTATCAGCGTTTTGTCGCGATCTTCGGCAAGCAGCCGACCCATATCGACAGCCACCACCATGTTCATATTTTGCCGACTATCTACCCGCTGGTGGAGGCTTTCGCCAAGGCGCATGGCCTGCCCCTTCGCATCGACCGGGGCGAAATAGCCCGCCACGGACTGACCGTCAACCATCCGCAGAGCTGCGATCGGTTCGACGACCGCTTCTACGGCGCGCAGCTGACCCAAAACAGCCTGCTGCAACTGCTCGATGAGGCCAGTGAACAGGGGGCCCATTCGCTCGAGATCATGTGCCACCCCTCCTTTATCGATCTGGAGATGCAAGGCAGCTCCTACTGCCAGCCCCGCCTCAACGAACTGGCGATCCTGACCGACCCGTCCCTGCCCGCCCTTATCACCGAGCGCGGCTACCGCCTCGCCAGCTATCGGGAGTGGCAATAGCCAGCACGCCATCAGGTGGACCGATAAAAACCGCAGATACAAAAAAGCCCAAGCGATTGGATCGCTTGGGCTTTCTCTTTGAATATGGCGGAGGAGGTGGGATTTGAACCCACGGATGGTCGCCCATCGCCGGTTTTCAAGACCGGTGCATTCAGCCGCTCTGCCACCCCTCCGAACGGCGTGCATACTACGCTAAGCCCTTGTTCATATGCAATACATATTTCCTGTGGGATAGTGTGCGGGAGCAAAATGGCAGGTGGCTTGAAATTGTTCCTCGTCATCCCTATTTGTTCTACATACAATGCGTAAACATGCAGTAACAAACAGCGATCACGAGGCGGCTGCTCGCCGTCTCACCCGGACATCAAGAGGACACCCAAGATGGATACCCGTTCTATCTACACTGGCACCCAAAGTGCCGTACGCGATACCAACAAGGTGCTGCGTAACACCTATATGCTGCTCTCCCTCACTCTGGGCTTCTCTGCCGTGGTGGCGGGGGTCGCTACCGTGATGAACATGCCGCCGCTGCACTGGGCCGTGTTCCTGATCGGTGTCTACGGTCTGATGTTCCTGACCGAGAAGAATCGCAACAACGGCATGGGGCTGGTCTTCACCTTCGCTCTGACCGGTCTGCTGGGCTATAGCCTGGGCCCCATCATCAACATGTACATGAACAATGGTGGTGGCGAGATCGTGATGACCGCCCTTGGCGGCACCGCGCTCACCTTCTTCGGTCTGTCGGCCTATGCCCTGACTACCAAGCGTGACCTCTCTTTCATCGGCGGCATGCTGTTCGTCGGTTTCTGGGTACTGCTGGTGGCCATGATTGCCAACATCTTCCTGCAGATGAGCGCCCTGAGCCTGGCCCTGTCCGCCATGTTCATGCTCTTCTCCTCCGGTGCCATCCTGCTGACTACCCAGCAGATCGTGCGCGGCGGCGAGACCAACTACATCTCTGCCACCGTCACTCTGTATGTCTCCATCTACAACATCTTCCTGAGCTTGCTGAGCCTGCTTGGCGGCAACCGCAACTAATCAGAAACCCCGCTTCGGCGGGGTTTTTATTGGCTCCTCTTTCTGTCAGGATAAGTTGTAAATCAAGGATATGAAGCGAAGTGGCCCTGATTTGGATCAGGGCCACTTCGCGCTTGGCGGGTTACTATCTCGCTCTCGTTTCGATCAAGGGTTTCACCTGTCTCATGCCGATGGATCTCTCTGGCCTGCTGCGCCGACTGCTGACCGATAGTCACATCTACTTCGCTCTCAAAGTGCTGCTGGCCATTCTCGGTCTGCTCGCCTTCACCCTGGCCACCGGCAATATCCAGCTCACCGTGCTGCTCTCCCTCGGAGTCGTGGCGGGCGCCATCGCCGAAACCGATGACAGCCTGTGGGGACGCATTAAAAACCTCGCCATGACGCTGATTTGCTTCATGTTTGCGTCCCTGTGCGTGCAGTATCTCTACCCCACCCCCTGGCTGTTTGCCATTGGGCTCGCCAGCTCCACCTTTATCTTCGTGATGGTGGGGGCGCTCGGCGCCCGCTATGCCACCATCAGCTTCGGCTCGCTGCTGATCGCCATCTACACCATGCTGGGTGCCGCCAAGGCGCCGGATCTCTTCTACCAGCCGCTGGCCCTCGGCGCTGGCGCCCTCTGGTACGGACTGGTCTCGTTTATCTGGCTCTGGCTGCTGCCCTACAAGACCCTGCACGAACAGCTGGCCCAGAGCTACTTCGCCCTTGGCCGCTACCTGCTGGAAAAATCCCGCTTCTTCCCGGCGGACGAGCACGGCGCCCAGGCCATTCGCCACAATCTGGCCCAGCTCAACATCAATCTGGTGAGCGCGCTGACCCTCACCAAGTCGGCCCTCAACGCCCGCCTGAGCCGCCGCCATCCGGCGAGCCCCGAGCTTGCCAGTCTGCTGCGCCTCTATCTGCTGGCGCTGGAGATTCACGAGCGAGCCACCTCCAGCCACTACCCCTACAGCCGGCTGGAAGCGGAGCTCAAACAGGGCATAGTGCTGGAAGGGTTTCAGGAGGTGTTCCTGCAACTCTCCGAGGCGTGCCAGCGGCTCGGTTACGCCATTCTGGTGCACAAGTCCTACGCCCATAACAAGCGCATCCACTGGACGCTGGAGGCCCTCGGCGATCAGCTGGAGTTCACCAATCTCAAGCAGCACTACCCGAAAACCCTGCTGACGCCGATGAAGTTCCTGCGCCGCAATCTGGCCAGCATCAACCAGCTGCTGGGCAGCGCCGAAGTGTTGCAAAACCCCGAGCAACCGGAGCAGGAGCTGCCCGCGCTGGCGCGCCCGCCCCGCCTGCCGCTGCTGGCCCAGCTCAAGCAGCACCTCACCTTGCACTCCATGGTGTTTCGCCATGCGCTGCGTTTGTCACTCGGGCTGGTGATCGGCTACGGCATACTGCAAGCCTTTGATCTGGAAAAGGGCTACTGGATTTTGCTGACCGTGCTGTTTGTCTGCCAGCCCAGCTACAGCGCCACCCGCCGCCGACTGGTGCAGCGGATGCTCGGCACCTTCGCCGGTATTCTGGTGGGCATTCCGGTGCTCTGGCTGTTCCCCGAGCTGCACGTTCAGCTGGTGGTGATGGGGCTGGCCGCCTTCCTGTTTTTCACCCAGGTGCGCAACAACTACAGCGCCGCGGTCTGCTTTATCACCCTCTACGTGCTGATGGCGTTCAACCTGCTCGATGGGATCGGCTTTGCCATTCTCGGGCCACGGCTGCTCGATACCCTGCTCGGCTGCCTGATCTCCTACGGGCTGGTAGCCTGGCTCTGGCCGGACTGGCAGTACAAGCGGCTGCCGACCCTTATCGCCAATTCGCTCTCGGCCAACGCCCGCTACCTCTCGGCAGTGCTGGCAAGCCTCAAGCAGCAGCGGGACGAGTCCATCGACTATCGGGTGGCGCGCAAGAGCGCCCATCTGGCGGACAGCGAGCTGGCCACCGCCTGGCAGAGCATGCTGGTGGAGCCGCAAAAGCGCCGCCGCTTTCTCGATCTCTGCTTTACCCTCACCTGGCGCAACCACGCCCTGCTCTCCTACATCTCGGCGCTGGGGGCCCATCGCGACAAACTGGAGGCCATCAGCGGGCTGGATGAGGTGCGCCACCACATCTGCCACACCCTGGAGCAGGCCGCTGGCCATCTGGCAGGCAACCCCTCCAGCTCCATCGGCGGTCAGTGTCCGGTGATAAGTCCGGATAGCAGCGAGGAGCAGCTGATGCTGACCCAGCAGCTCAACCTGATCAGCGAGCTGGCGGATCAGCTGCTGCATCTGGCCAACGAGAGCCGGTTGCTCACCGGAGATCAAGGCGCTACCATGCCCGCCCAATCCTGATAGCCCCATTAGCGAGGAGCCCTCATGTCTGCGTCCGAAAAACATCAGCTGGAATTCAACGGCCAACTCATCGAGACCGATGCCAAGGGCTACCTGCTCAACAGCAACGACTGGAACGAGGAGCTGGCGCTGGTACTGGCCGCGCAGGAAGGGATCACGCTTGAGGAGCCGCACTGGGAAGTGGTGCGCTTTGTGCGCGCCTTCTATCTGGAGTTCAACACCTCCCCCGCCATCCGCGCACTGGTCAAGGCGATGGAGAAGCAGTACGGCCCCGAGAAGGGCAATAGCCGCTACCTCTACAAGCTGTTCCCGGAAGGCCCAGCCAAGCAGGCGACCAAGATTGGCGGCCTGCCCAAGCCGGTGAAGTGCATCTGATCCCATGCATCTCATCCCATAACAACGGGGGGCCGCAACTGCGGCCCCCTTTGTTTTTGGTGCGCAACCTTCGCGCACCTCGTATTCATATATCTCAGGCTTCCAGCCAGCCTTAACTCCGCTTGTCAGCCTGCGCCACCAGCTGCTCTGCCAGCCGGTGACCGTGCAGGTAGGAGGCGATCAGCTCGCTATCTGCCTTGCCCAATTCAATCTGCTGATACCAGTGCGCCAGCATGGCGGCAAAGCCGCGCTGGGCCAGCACCGGCTGCCAGTCGTTGGGGGCCAGCATCTGCGCTGCCTTGTCGCGGGCGATGCTGCCGCGGGTGCAGTTCTCAAGGTGCAGGGAGAGATTGTCGCCGTAGGCATCGATGCGCTCCTCGGTGATCCCGGCGCTGCGGTTCATGCTGCCGCTGATGGCACGATCGCCACTTTGCCAGCTGACGCTTACCCCTGCCAGCAAACTCTTGTCCTTCGTATCCGGTCGCAATACCGCATGAAAGTTGCCATCCGGCACGCCGCCATAGAAGCAGAGGCTGTCGAGCACATGGATAAAGTCGTCGAACATAAAATCCCGCGCCTTGCCCGGCAGGGCGAAGCGGTGTTTCTGCCAGTTAAGCTCGGTGAGCGGCTGGGCCCGTGCCTCGGCCATGGCGGGCAGATAGCGGCGGTTAAAGCCGGTAAAGAGGGCGCAATCTTGCGCGATGGCGAGGTTGGCCAACGCCTCGGCTTCGGCCAGATTGTCGCACAGGGGCTTGTCGACAAAGGTGGGGATCCCTGCGCGCAGGCACTGCTCGGCCAGCTCGCGGTGAACGGCGGTCGCGGCGTGGATCATCACGGCGTCGGGACGGCTGGCCAGCAGGGCCGCCACATCGGTAAAGCACTCGGCGACCCGATACTGGCGGGCCAGCTTTTCCAGCACCGCTGGATTGCGGGTGCAGAGCAGCGGGGTGATCCGCTCGTCGCTCGCCAGCAGCGGCAGATAGGCTTTCTGGGCGATATCCCCCAGACCAATCATGGCAATGCGCATCTCAACTCCTTTTCACTCGATAACGGGACAAGCGGATAACTGCCCCGCACCATCGCAGGATTTGTCCCACAGATCCAGCCTGCCGTTAGCGCGCTGGCAGGCGTGTGCAGCTCTGTGCAAACGGCGATGTTATCTCGGCATGGCAAGATCGCAGACCGACTTGATTACCTCGGCCAGCCACTCGATGGCGAGATTGCCCTGACTTTTGCGGTGTCTGCCGACCACCACCTCGAACTGCTGCGGCGCCCCGGCCAGCTCCACGGTGCGAAAATCGCCGAGGGCGGCGATGGCCGACGGAATGCAGGCCGCCACGTCATTGACCGACATAAAGGCTTGCAGCGAGGTGTAACAGGGGAGCGTCGCCACCGCTACGCTGGCAACCTGCTGCGGGCTCATCTGCCCTTCGAAATTGCCGACGCTGTTGGCGAACTGCACAAAGGGGATGGCCGCCAGATCCTGTGGGGAGTTGTCCGGAAGATATCGGGAGTCGCGGCGCAGCACGCAGCAGTAGTGATCCCGGCGCAGGGTGGCGCGCAGCAACCCCGGGTCGAGATAGGCATCAAAGCCAATCACCAGATCGACCTCGCCGCTGGCCAGCGCCTCCAGATGCGCTTCGGCCTGAAAGTCCACCACATCGAGCCGGATGGAGGGCGCCTGAGTGCGCAGGGCGCTCGCCAGCCTTGGGATAATGGCGAGCTGGGCATATTCGTTGGCCATCACCCTGAAGGTGCGCTGGCTGCTGGCGGGATCGAAGGGGGTTGCCACAAAGACCCCGTCGATATCGGCCAGGATCTGCTCAAATCTGGCGGCCAGCTCGCAGGCGTAATCGGTCGGCTGCAACCCGGCGCTCTGGCGGATAAACAGCTCGGCGGGAAAGAGATCGCGCAGCTTTTTCAGATGACTGCTCACCCCCTGCTGGGAGATCTCCAGCAGCTCGGCCACCCGTGACACACTCTTGTATCTCACCAGCAGCACCAGCACCCGCATCTGCCTGATATCGATCCTCTCCACCCTTACCTCACCAATTTCAGTTGTATCACATACAAATCACACATGATTTACATTGTATCAGTGGCTCTCTAACCTTGCAGCTCTTCCAGCAAAGCGAGGTTAACGATGAAGACTGTCATTCTGATTGGTGCTCAGGGGAAAATGGGGCAAGCCGCCCTCAGTGGTCTGGGCAAGCACAAGGTCATTACCGCCAGCCGCTCCGGCGAGGGGTGTGATTTTCAGGTGGATATCACCAGCAGAGAGTCTATCGAGCGGCTCTACCAAAACGTGGGTTCCTTCGATGCGGTGGTCAATACCGCAGGATTTTGCGAATACGCCCCCTTTGGCGAGATGAGCGACGAGCAGTGGCAAACCACCATCCAGAGCAAGCTGATGGGGCAGATAAATCTGGTCAATATCGGCCTCAACTACATCAACCAGGGTGGCTCCTTCACCCTGATCTCCGGCATTCTCAATATCAAGCCGATCCCGCTGGCCATTGCCGATGCCACCACCAGCGGCGCCATAGATACCTTTGTCCAGTGTGTGGCCCACGAGCTGCCCCGCGGCATTCGCATCAATGTGGTCAACCCGACCGTACTGGAAGAGGCGTGGGACGTATATGGCGAGATGATGCCGGGCTTCCAGCCGGTGCCGGGCGCCCTGGTCGGCAAGGCGTTTGAGCGCTCCGTCGATGGTTTTATTAGCGGCCAGGTGCTCTATGTCGATGCCTGATCTTCTTCAGACCTGATCCCAATGCCTTTGTAATTCCTTGTCGATGTTTTTCCTCTTCCCCGAAAGCGCCAGCTCTCGGGGCTTTTTGCATGGAGGAACCGGAGTAGCGACAGAATATGATTTCATTTCGACGACAACCCACAGATTTATGTCATCCGGGTCACTGTCAGAGTGGCCTCGTTTGGCTTACTATGGCGCTCTTCTCCCTGTTGCCGAGCAAAGGGACTATTTCAGGCTATTTGCCGGAATGGATTACCGCTGACCAACGCCCTGTTTGGCAGCAGCTTATTGGCGCGGCCACTATTACCTGTGCGCTATCGGCACTTATAAAACGCGTTATTTATGGATGTATAACGATGAAATCATCAATTGCAGTTAAAGCCTTGTCGCCCTATATATTCGCAATATTGTCAGTTGGACTGATGTCCAGCGGATATCATGCGCTGCCGATCTATTGCGGCCTGGCCATTGTCGTCTATCCGGTGCTGGTTGCCATGCTGGCGGACGAGTGGGAAAAGCAGGGGCTGGTCTATCGCGAATCAACCCAGGTCGAGGTTGATGTCAATGTGCGCGGGATCCTTATCAAAGAGCAGAGACGGCATCTGGAGAATCTCTATTTTGTCTCGCCGGACGTGATGCAAACCAAACTCACCAGCCTCGCCCGCCTCAAACTGCTGCTCTGCGGCGCCATGTTTGCCGTGTCACTCTATGAATTCGCGCAGCAAGCCGAGGCTCAATTTGCCCTGCCCGCCGTCAATCTGATGGATATCAATCAGCTGGATATATGTGGCCTGATGATCGGCCTTGGTGGGGTACTGTTTCTCGGCCACTGCGCGAGAAAAAGCCTCTCTCTCTATGGAACCTGTCGCCATACAAACTATCTGGTGCAGAGTCATAACGAACCCGGCGTCCAGCTCTATAGCGCAGCCATTTCTACCAAAGCGGCAAACCTGCAAGTGACCCATACCCGCATGTTCGATGCCTTATTGGCGTGGTATTGAGCAAGCTTTATCTCGAATAACAACGACTTGGGATAACGACCTTGCGGGTTTTTTCCTCATACCCCAAAGCGCACTGCGCTCGGGGCTTTTTGGATGGCGGGCGCAAACGCATCACATCCACCCTTGCTCGTCTGCCGACTGAGCCAAGCGACAAGGGCAAAGCCGCACAGGAGAGATAAAAAAGAAGGAAGTCGAGACTCCCTTCCTTTTGGCTTGCGCAGCGGCCTGTGACTCAGTTTATCTTGCCCATTTCAACGGCAAAGCTGGTCGCCAGCTGGGCAAACTTGAGAGCATGGCCAGCCGAGGGATCCGAATTTTGCAACGTATCCTGCACCGTGTGGATCCTGGGGTTGTATTCGCTAAAGCGTGACTCGAACGGCATGGCGGCGGGGTAGCCCTGATTGTGCCAAGAGGCGTGATCCGAGCAACCATAGCCACAACTGTCATAGCCATAGCTGACTTGCGGCAGGTAGGCATCGATCAGCTGGGTGAGGTAGCCGGTCAGCCCCTTGTCGGTGTAGTCGGTCATAAAGACGATGTCGTTCGCCGAGCCCTTGTAGTTGGTCATGTCCAGCTGGAGCGCGGCCAATACCCTGGTGTTGGCTGCCTTGTAGCGGCTGGCGATATCCTTGGAGCCCCGCAAACCCACCTCCTCTGCCGCATAGCCGATAAATTGCAGGGTGCGCTCCGGCTGGCGGCCCTGTTCGGCGATGACCCGCAGCACCTCGGTCAGGGTGGCGATGCCGGAGGCGTCATCATCGGCGCCGGGGGCCAGCGTCTTGCTGTTGGGAGCCGAGCCTGCGGTGGAATCGAGATGGCCACCGAGCACCACCACCTCGTCCGGATAGCGGCTTCCCTTGAGGGTCAGCACCACCGATTGTTGCGGGTAGCCGCTATGTTTGACCCGGCTGACGCTGGCCCATGGCAGGGTGCTGCCGAGGCTCTGCCACTGGCTGGCCACCCAGTCGGCGGATTGCGTGCCGGTGGGGGTGGTGTAGTAGCGGTTGCGCCAGCCGGATAGCTTGCTGATGGTGCTGGCGATATTGCCTTGATCCAGATGGGGCAGCAGCCGGTTGACACTGGCCCCCTGGGTCAATGGTGGTGCGCTGAACAGGTTTTGGCTAAGGGGCTGGGCCATGCTCTGCAGCGCATCGGCCAGGGTCGTGTGCACCACATAGCCACCGCAGCGCTGGTGCCCTTCGTGCATCAGGTGCGAGAGGGAGCCAAGCTCGCTTGCCTCAATCTGGGCCAGCTGGATAGGCGCCCCGCTGGCACTGAACAGGGGGGAGAGCTTGGCATTGACCTGCTTGAGTTCAACCCCGCTATCGGCCCCAATCGTGATCCACACGGGTGCCCCCGCCTGAACGGCAAGGGGAATCAGGGGGAGTAAAAGGGCTGCAGTCATCGCTTTCATGTCGGATCCTTCCGGTTATGGTTAACAGTGAACAGCCTTGGCGGGCCTCATAAGAATACCAACCTAGTCTAGGCACCCACTGCTGTCAAAAAGGCGGATGTCCCGAAAAAGGGCGCTTATTAGCGGCCAAGTGCTCTATGTCGATGCCTGATCCCGTTCAGGCCTGGCCCAATGCCTTTGTAATTCCTTGTCGATGTTTTTCCTCTTCCCCGACAGCGCCAGCTTTCGGGATTTTTGTATGGCGGCGGCCAAAGCTGCAACAGAATGGGTTTCGTATTGAGCCCATTTTGGCTAACATGCCGCACTTCACGAAGCGACAAGGGCAAGGACGCGATGAGCAACAAGACACTGCAATCCCTCTTTCACTACAAACGCTGGGCCGATGGCGAACTGCTGGATGCGATCGCCACACTCGATGCGCAGCAATATGACGAGGCCCACCACACCTGCCTCAGGATCTTCAACCATATCCATGTGGTCGATGCCATCTTCAAGGCCAATCTGCTGGGGGAACGGCACGGCTTTACCGCCACCAATACCCCGGAGACACCGACCCTCACCGCCCTGCGCAGCGCAGTCACCAAGCTGGATAACTGGCTGGTGGATTACGTTGGGGCGCTTAGCCCGCAAGAGGGTGCAACCCCGCTCTCGTTTCGCTTTGTCGATGGTGACAAGGGGCAGATGAGCCGCGATGAAATGCTGCTCCATCTGGTGACTCATGGCGGCTATCACAGGGGAGCCATCGGGCGGATTCTGGTGCAGTGCGGCATCACGCCGCCGCGCGATACCCTGACCACCTTCCTGCATCGCAGCGAACCGGAGCGACGTGGCCAAGATAGCGCGTCACTGGCGCAATAACGGAGTCTTGCCCTTATGAATCGTCCTGTATGTATTTCTCATCCGCTGCTGCTCGCGCTGCCATTGCTGCTAGGTGGCTGTGCCGCCGCCATCGATCACTATTCGGGGCGCTTTCGCGAGACCCTGACACAGGGACAACCCCGAGAACATATCCGTGCCGAGTTGGGCGAACCGCAGCCTTGTACACAAGGCCAATATCTGGATACGCCGCAGGTCAAGGGGTGCGATCGCTTTACCGTGCTCGGCAAGATCCACAAGCGCGCTGACGGCAATGGCCAAGCCACGGCGAGCGCCGTGACATTGGGGCTGGGGGAGCTGATCCTAGTGCCGATGACAGTAGCCGGGGTTGCGGCGGACTACACCCAGCGCCACACCATTACCGTCTATTACGATCGGGACGATCACTACCTGTTTCACACCCTGCAGAACGCCAAGGGGCTGGAGGTAAGACAATAAGCCCCCATCCCAACAGCGCTCACTGCCCACTCAGCCGTGACAGGCGCAGTGGTTGGTTGAGCCTCTATTGCCATCCCTATAGCCATCCTCTATCCCTCCACTTGCTTACTGCTTTATCAGAAGTCATCAGCCTGTCATCTGGCTGACATCCCGCGGTCATTTTCAAACCATAGAGTTTTTCACTTATTTTTCATATGGATAGATAAGGAACATCATGACTTTCCCGCGCTCTTCTTATGTGGCTTTGGCCGTCTCGCTGGTCTTGCTTGGCGGCTGCCAGTCAGAGAACGAATCGTCTGCCGACAGCCAGGGCAAAACCGCCTACCAATACAGCACCAAAGCGGTCTACAGCCCGCAGCAGCAGGCGGAGAGCTACGAGCCAGCGCCTCAGGGGTTCAGCCCGGTCTTTACCGAGATGGTGGCGCGCCACGGCTCACGCTCCCTCTCCAGCCCGAAATATGATGTGCTGACCAAGCTGGTATGGGAAGAGGCGCAGCGTCAGGGGGCGCTCACCACTCTCGGGCAGGGGCTGGGAGGCAAGGTCGAGCTGGTGACGGCCGCCAACCAGAAGCTGGGCTATGGCCTGCTCTCGGCGCTGGGCAAGGAGGAGCACGCCAATCTCGCTACCCGACTGGCGGCGCGGCTGCCGACCCTGCTCAACAGCAGCGAGCCCCACTGCATCAAGGTGGTCACCTCGGGCAAGGACAGGGCCAACGAAAGCGCCTTCTACTTTATGGAGAGCCTCAAGCGCGGCGTGAACTATGTCAGCGACTCGGCGCAGTGCTACCTCACGCAGGATGACCCCTCGAAGATCGACAAAAAGCTGGTCAACAAGTTCGAGCTCTACTTCCACAAAACCACACCCGAGGGGGATTACGCCCGCTACCTGCCCGCCTATGAGAGCTACCAGCGCTTTATCGGTGACGAAGATGCCGCAATCGCCCCGGCCCCCGAACTGGCCAGGGCGCTGGATCAGCTTAAAAACCTGAGCAAGACCAAAGAGATGGCCCGCAGCATGCTGGAGCGTATCTACAGCAAGGGCTTTGTCGACTATCTGGCGGGCGGCGTCGAGTTTGTCGCCGTCAACCCGGAAGATGGCGGCATGACCTATGTGCGCGACGAAGTGGATGCCGCCCTGATGCTCTACAACCTCTTTATCATCGGCCCCGGCATGATCCGCGAAGCGCAGGCACAGGGCAGCGAACCCTGGGCGCTGGAGCAGTTCCTCACCCCGGAAGAGTCTGCCTGGTTCTCCTACCTCTCCGATGCGGAAGATTTCTACGAGAAGGGGCCGAGCTTTGCCAACCAGAGCGCCCCCTACGCCATTGCCCAGCCGCTGCTCGACGGCCTGTTTGGCGAGGTGCAGCGTCAGGTCGTGGAGGGTGAGCAGAGCCGACGGGCTACCCTGCGCTTTGCCCACGCCGAGGCCATTATCCCCCTCGCCGCCCTGATGAAGCTGGAAGGGAGCCGTCAGGGGGCCAGCCCGGAGCAGCTGTTCAGCCAGCAGAACAACGAGTGGCGCGGCGGCTGGGTCTCCCCCTATACCGCCAATATTCAGTGGGATATCTACCAGAACGGGCAGCGGCAGGTGCTGGTCAAGATGCTCTACAACGAAAAGGAGATCGCCTTTAAAACCGGCTGCCAGCCCTACCAAAGCGGCAGCCACTACTACGACTTCGAGGAGCTCAAACGCTGCTACGGCTATAACGGCTAACCCTTCGCGAGCCGGATATGGCAATCACAAGGGGCGACCAGCAGGTCGCCCCAATTCACTCCCCTTCCCTGCTTGCCAGAGATCAATATGGCTATAAAGCCGCCTTCCGGCTCCATTTGCTGATCAAGCGCAAAAAACGATTAATTTCTGATAGTTAACTCACTTTAAGGCTCGCCTCGCCAGTTTCGTTTGGCTTACCATGGCCATTCAGAACCTGTTGAACTGCGATAGGTTGCTGCCAGCGCGGGTCAAGGGAGCATATTGGAAGCTGTAATCCACGGGCGGTAGCGTGAGATTCGGTGGCATTGCGCCTCATACAGAAAGGTGGGTGTCCCAGATTTTCTAGATTTCTTTCTTACTATATACACTTAGAACCTTTAACTGTAAAAGCACAGAGATATAAATGAAAAAACAGCTGGTTTTATTCAACAACAACTTGGTTAATAAGTATGATTTCTCATTTAGTATAAAATCATTATCAACTCAGCTACTAGGACATTATGATTGGGAGTTAGGCATCCCAAACTTCATCAATCATGATATGCATCGTCCATTTTCTTGGTCTAGGATACATGGTCTTTCAATCGATAATACAAAAATTGGTCTTTTTGGGGAAATATCGATCCCTGAAACAAAAATTGAAAAAAGACTAGTGCATAACCTCACGCAGATTTATCTAAGAAAAACTGTGTTTAATATTACTCATGAAGATAAAGACAAATTAAAAACTCTCATTGGAGAATCTGTTTACTCAGAAAACATTAAGTTTATTAGGGGAGAATGCATCACAGCATTTGATACAAACATTGCATTGAAAAAATTCCCAGAACTATTTGGGGATTACGAAAATGACAAACGTAGCCTTGTAGATTTATCAACACTTGATTGCATAGCTCCAGGAGTTTTCCTTTATAACGATCTTTTAGTATTTGCTCACCGATATTTTAGGAGATCACTTTCTCCATTAAATAACTTAAACACTCCATTACTTAAACAATTACAAACACTTTCATCTAATAAAGACCTTGATGTCAAAATATTGCTGGACCCGCATAGTTTGGGATTGCCTGGTTCATATTTAGAACCAGTAGAGCTCGATTACTGGTGGGGACCTAAATTCGATGATTCATTAAAAGATATTTCTAATGGAGTCTCAACACATGCCACCTCTAAAGATGAGTCATTTTTTAATGGTATATCAAAAACCGAATTTTGGTGGCACGAACAGAATGGAATTAAATCATTGGAGTGCGAAGAAACTAGAGATATACCTTCAGCCGAAATGCTTGAGTTGGGGAACTACTATGGTTTCAGATATGCTCACTCTATGCTAACTAACCAAGGTATTCCAAATCATTTAGACGGCGCAATTCGTTTATATGATGAAGATGGATTTCTTTCACGCTTAGATACCTCTATAGACAAAGCAGGAAAAAATGCTCAATATTTTAAACTTTGGCGTATCGATGGAGAAATTAGTGTCTCTACGTGGAAAAGAATATTATCCGATTATTACAAAGATAATCGTTTGATTGGAGAGTATTTCGAAGGGGAAGATTTGAAATCTGAATATATCACCTCTAATAAAAAGGAGTTTTTAACTAAAGAGAAAAAATACATATACACCCCTAACAAAGACCAGGGGCCAAGTATATACATCTCGATAAAAAACAAAGATAAAAATATTCAGCATGACGTAATTATCTACGCTGAAGATCTCATTACTGATCGTTTTGAATTACACAACACTATGGACCTTAAATTTATTGGCTTACAAAAAAAATTAATAGAAAAATTCAACAGTAATCTTAAAACTCCAAGTAAATGCATAGTTATCGCATATGAAGATATGAACTTCAGAATTCCAGAGGTAGCGTTTCATGGGAAGGATTCAATAACCAACGCAATTGATTACCTTAGTATCGTGCGGAGTTATATTCGTAAAACTCCTTTAATTAAAGAAAGTACAATAACCTTCACCATATCAATAGAGTATGAATGTTTCATACTAACAATTTCGTGTATAACAAATAAGGATGACTTTTTAGATTTGCTTTCTCACTCTGACCTCTTCCCTAAGAATCATATTGATATACATGACTGGATATTAAGAACACAGCAAAGCATAATTAACATCAATAATAAATGTTGTGAGCCACAAACATTATTCTTAAGAGACAAAAAAATTCATATCCCATTAGTAATGCTAAGCGATTATGAAAACTCCATTAAAGGAAATAAATTATTTGTCGAGTTCCATGAATCTAACATTGATAATGTTACAGGTATGAAATTGAATTACAAGCCAGCAATGCTTAATGAAGTGAAAAATGCGACTTGTGCTAAGTGTAATATAAGCTTTTTCGATTGTAAGTGCATACACAGCAAGTTGATAATGAACAAGTTTAATCATTTAGGGATTTATTGGTCTGAAACCACTACTTTCCCTGATGAAGTACTAGATCTCCCTACTTCCAGTGGCGGTAAAAATGACGAACAATAGGTGGGTATTTACAAAAAATGGCAATCTATGTCAGTGGTAAATTGTACAGATTTAGTTAGCTACTACAGAGACTCGCTAAATTACTGTTCCGAATAGTAGATCACTGGCGAAAGGGAACTCAGTCCACTTTCTACGATCTGATCAGTTGCAAACAAAGTGTGTACAGATCTAGTTATCACCTGACACCGGCCTCAAACCGGTGTCTTGTTTACGCCACTTTAGCAAATGTCACCGAGCCGGTCGCTTGGCACCATTGCCTTTGGCTGCAGCCTTGCCACCCTGAGCTGCGGGTTTGGCTCCCGGCTTGGCGGAGCCTGCGCGGGTCGGTGCTTTGCCCTTATGGGCGGGTTTTCCGGCAGGTTTGCTCTTACCCGCATTCTGGCCAGCATTCTTGCCTTCGCCCTGTGCGGCCGGTTTGCCGTTAGCCGCGCCTTTGTGCAGCTGGGAACCCACCGGCTTGCCGCCCGTCGGCTTATTGCCTGCGCCATTGCCACGCTGATGAGCAATGTTGCTGTGGCGAGTCAGGGCCGGTTTCAACCCCTTGCCGCTGGCGGCGCGCTCGTTGCGGCCTTCTGCTGGCACCAGACAGCCGGGGCCGTTGCCAATCAGGTGGCCCTTACCCATGGCGAGCAGGGCTTCGCGGATCATCGGCCAGCCAGCGGGGTCGTGGTAGCGCAGCAGCGCCTTGTGCAGGCGGCGACGGCGCTCGCCCTTGGCAACAAACACATCGCCACCGGTGCGGCTCACCTTGTTTAACGGGTTTTTCTCCGTGTAGTACATGGTGGTGGCGTTGGCGAGCGGCGACGGGTAGAAGTTCTGCACCTGATCGAGCTTGAAGCGGTTCTCTTTGACCCAGAGCGCCAGATTGATCATGTCTTCATCCGTGGTGCCCGGGTGGGCGGAGATAAAGTAGGGGATCAGGTATTGCTGCTTGCCCGCCTCTTTGGAGTATTTGTCGAACAGCTCCTTGAACTGGTAGTAGCTGCCCATGCCCGGCTTCATCATCTTGGAGAGCGGCCCCTCCTCGGTGTGTTCCGGCGCGATCTTGAGGTAGCCGCCGACGTGGTACTTGGCCAGCTCCTTGATATAGCGGGGATCTTCGACCGCGATGTCGTAACGCACGCCGGAGGCGATGAGGATCTTCTTGATCCCCTTGAGGTCGCGCGCCTTGCGATAGAGGTTGATGGTCGGGCTGTGGTCGGTGTCCATGTGCGGGCAGATGGTGGGCCAGACACAGGAGGCGCGACGGCAGGTCTGCTCGGCCTTGGGGCTCTTGCAGCGCAGCTTGTACATGTTGGCGGTGGGGCCGCCGAGATCCGAGATGACGCCGGTAAAGCCCGGCACCTTGTCGCGGATATCTTCGATTTCCTTGAGGATCGACTCTTCCGAGCGGCTCTGGATGATGCGCCCTTCGTGCTCGGTGATGGAGCAGAAGGAGCAGCCGCCAAAGCAGCCGCGCATGATGTTGACCGAGGTCTTGATCATCTCGAAGGCGGGGATCTTCTCGTTGCCATAGGCCGGGTGCGGCACCCGCTGGTAGGGCAGGCCGAAGACGCCGTCCATCTCCTCGGTTTCCAGCGGGAAGGCGGGCGGGTTGACCCAGACGATGCGATCACCGTGAGCCTGCGACAGGGCGCGGGCGCAGCCGGGGTTGGTTTCGTGGTGCAGAATGCGCGAGGCGTGGGCGTAGAGCACCTTGTCCTCTTTCACCCGCTCGAACGCCGGCAGCTTCACATAGGTTTTTTCCCACGGCTTGGGCTTGGGCGGCTGCACCAGCACGGGTTGGGCTTCCTGCGCGGCAGGGGCCGCGTCGCTGGCATCGTCCGAGCAGGGCGCCCCTTCCATATAGGGGTTCATGATGGGATCGATGCGGCCAATCTGGTCGAGCTTGCTCGAATCCACCCCTTTCCAGCCCGGCAGCGGCTCCTTGCGGATGACGGCAGTGCCGCGAATATCCTGCATGGTGTCGATGGTCTCCCCCGCTGCGATGCGGTGGGCCACTTCCACCAGCGGCCGCTCGGCGTTGCCGTAGATGAGGATATCGGCCTTGGCATCGAGCAGGATGGAGCGGCGGATAGTCTCGGACCAGTAGTCGTAGTGGGCGATACGGCGCAGGGATGCCTCGATGCCGCCGATGACCACCGGCACCTCTTTGAAGGCCTCCTTGCAGCGCTGGGTATAGACCAGGGTGGCGCGATCCGGCCGCTTGCCGCCCACATCCCCCGGGGTGTAGGCGTCGTCGTGGCGCAGCTTTTTATCGGAGGTGTAGCGGTTGATCATGGAGTCCATGTTGCCCGCGGTCACCCCGAAGAAGAGGTTAGGTTTGCCCAGACGCATAAAGTCATCCTTCGATGACCAGTCCGGCTGGGCGATGATGCCGACCCGAAAGCCCTGCGCCTCCAGCATGCGGCCGATGACCGCCATGCCGAAGCTCGGGTGATCCACGTAGGCATCCCCCGTCACCAGAATGACGTCGCAGCTGTCCCAACCGAGCTTGTCCATCTCTTTGCGGGACATGGGCAGGAAGGGCGCCGTGCCGTAGCACTCGGCCCAATAGCGGGGATAGGAGAAAAGGTTGGTAACCGGCTGCATTTTGAACACCTGGAAAAATTCGGGTCGCGCATTATACCGGTTGCGGCCAAGGGGAGCGATGGCTTTTTGTCCCTATAGATCCCGCGGAATAGGTCACCGCCCGCAATAGCAAGGGCGCCCGCAGGCGCCCTTGTGCTGATGGATGCTGATAACTGGCCCCGCTTGAGCGCGCAGGTCAGGGTTCAGGCCAGGATTGAGGCCAAGGCGCTGATCAGGGGGCCGGAGGGTGCGACTCCCCTGCCCCCTTGGCGGCCAGCGCTTCGTCTACCTGCTGATCCCGCGCCCCTGTCATGCCGGCGTGACGGGCGATCAGATGGTAGATGGCGGGCACCACCAGCAGGGTAACCAGGGTTGCCAGCGACAACCCGAAGAAGACCACTGTCCCCACCGCCATCCGGCTCTCGTAACCCGCTCCCATGGAGAGCATCAGCGGCACCGCACCGATAATGGCGGTGAGCGAGGTCATCAGGATCGGGCGCAAGCGGCGCACCGAGCCTGCGATGATCGCCTCCTCAAACCCTTCGCCACGCTGGCGCAGTTGGTTAATGAACTCGACGATGAGGATGCCGTTCTTGGTCACCATGCCGATCAGCATGATCATGCCGATCTGGCTGTAGATGCTCATCTCCTGCCCCGTCAGCCAGAGGCCAAGCAGGCCGCCGAAGATGCCGAGCGGCACCGTCACCATCACCACCGCCGGGGTCAGGGTGCTCTCGAACTGGGCCACCAGCACCAGATAGACCACCAGCAGGGCGAGGCCAAAGACCAGCACCATCTCCCCCTGATTGTCGCGGTAATCCTTGGAATCACCGGCGTAATCCACCGTCATGCCGGTGGGCAGGTTGGCGTTGGCCCAGCCATCGAGGAAATCGAGGGCCTCACCCAGGGTATGGTCGGGGTGCACGTCGGCAGTCAGGGTAATCGCCTTTTGCCGCTGGTAGTGGTTGAGGCGGTTGGCGGTCGCCACCTGCTTGACGGTGGCCAGGGTCGAGAGACTGACCATCTCGCCGTTGGCGGCTTTTAGATAGATACGGCCGAGATCCGAGATGCCGTTGAACTCGGTCTGATTGCCGCGCAGGTAGACGTCATACTCCTCGCCCCTGTCCACATAGGTGGTCTTGCTCGCCCCGCCCAGCAGGGTCTGCAAGCTGTTGGCCACGGTGGAGACCGGAATGCCGAGCTGGCTGGCGCTGTCGCGGTTGATGGTCACCTGCAGCTCCGGGGTCTTCTCGGCGTAGTCGAGATCCGGGCTCAGCATCAGGCCGCTGCCCTGCGCCGCCTGTTGCAGCGCCAACCCTTGCTGGTAGAGCTCGGCATAGTCGTTACCCTGCAGCACGAACTGCACCGGTGCGGTGGAGCCACCCCGGAAGCCGGGCTGGAAGGTGCGGATCATCACATCGGGAATGCCGGAGAGCTTGGCACCCAGCGAGCGGGAGAACTCGGTGGCGGTGATGTCACGCTCGGCCCAGTCGGTGAGCTGGATGATCACCATACCGGTCTGATCGCCGCCACGGCCAAAGGCGGGGGTACTGAAGCTCAGCGCCTGCACTACCCCTTTGCCCAGCATCGGCATGATGGCGGACTCCACCTGCTGCATGTTGCGCTTCATCCGCTCGATGCTGGTCCCCTCAGCCCCCTTGACGAAGACATAGATGACGCCGCGATCCTCGGTCGGGGTAAGGCTGGTCGGCAGTTGGGTAAACAGGGCCCCGATACCACCCAGACAGAGCAGCAGCACCAGTGGCGTCCAGCGGGAGCGACGCAGCACCCACGCCAACAGGTGGCGATAGTGCCCCTCCAACCAGCCGAGCCCGCGATCGAGCCCGGCGGTCAGCCGGTTCGGTTTATCCAGCGGGCGCATCAGCCAGGAGCCCATGGCCGGGGTCAGGGTCAGCGCCACCAGCGAGGAACAGAGCACCGCAAGCGAGAGCAGAATGGCAAACTCGGTAAAGAGCCGCCCCACCATGCCATCCATAAAGGCGATGGGGACAAACACCATCACCAGCACGGCGGTGGTGGCGATGACCGCAAAGCCCACCTCGCGGGTGCCGTGCCAGGCGGCCAGCAGGGGCGGTTCACCCCGCTGCAGATGGTGGTGGATGTTCTCCACCACCACGATGGCGTCATCCACCACCAGGCCGATGGCGAGAATAAGGGCCAGCAAGGTGATGAGGTTGATGGAAAAGCCGAAATACCAGGCGCCGATAAAGGCGGAGATGAGCGATACCGGCACCGTAATGGCCGGAATAAGCGTGGTGCGCCCCTGCCCGAGGAACAGATAGAGCACCGCCACCACCAGCACGGCGCAGATGGCCAGGGTCTCGTACACCTCGTCGATGGCCTGTTTGATAAAGATGGTGGAGTCGTAATCCACCTCGAGCTTGGCCCCCTCCGGCAGGAAGCGCTGCATCTCGCCGAGTTTCTTCTCGATCCCCTGCGCCACTGCCAGCGGGTTGGCGGTGGACTGGGCGACGATGCCGATACCCAGACTCTCTTTGCCGTTGCGCTGATAGGCGCTGTCTTCGTTCTTGGCTCCCACCTCCACGTCGGCGATATCGGCCAGATAGACGCTCTGGCCGTTGGCGGCGGTGGTGACTTGCAGTTGCTGGAAATCTTCCGCTGTGTGGTAAAGACGGGCGATCTGCACCGCCATGGTCATGGAGTTGTTGCGGATCTCCCCCCCCGGCAGTTCGATGTTCTCGCGCTTGAGGGCATCTTCCACATCGCTCACCGTGATGCCTCGGGCCGCCATGTCGGCCGGGCGCAGCCGTACATACATCACCTGGGTGAGATCGCCGGAGAGCGCCACTTCGCTCACCCCGTCCACCAAGCTCAGGGGGTCGACCAGCACGCGATTGGCGTAGTCGGTCATGGCAGTGCGATCCATCTGGCTGCTGCTGAAGTTGAGCCAGATCGCCACATCGCCGTTGCCGCTGTCCTTGGTCACCAGCGGTTCGTCCACATCATCGGGCAGCCGTGGCCGAGCGCGGGAGAGGGCATCGCGCACATCGGAGATCCCCTCCACCATGTTCCAGCCGAGCTTGAACTCGACGGTGATCATCGAGCGCCCCTTGCGGGTCATGGAGTTGATGTTCTTGATGCCGCTGATGCCGGAGAGCTGATCCTCGATGGGCTTGGTGACCTGACTCTCCATCACCGAGGGGGCCGCCCCCTCATAGGTGGTGGTGATGGAGACCGACGGGATCTGCACGTCCGGCATCTCCCGCACCGTCAATTTACTGAAGGCGACCAGACCAAACACGGTCAGCAGGGCGCTGAGCACCACCGCCACCAGCGGGCGGCGAACTGAGATATCGGAGAGCCACATCAGCCGTTCACCTCGGCCAGATCACGCACCTGCACCCCATCACGCAGATTGACCAGCCCCTCGACCACGATGCGATCGCCGACCTTCAGCCCCTCGGTGACCCAGACGGTCTCCCCTTCGGTCTCGCCTAGCACTACAGGCACCCGCTTGACCCGGCCATCGGCCTCGAGACGGTAAACAAAGCGCTGCTCACCGGCGTACTCCACCGACTGGGCGGGGATCAGGGTAAGCTGCTGGGCGGGCAGTGCCAGCTCCACATTGAGCAGCATGCCCGGGCGCAACTGGCCGTTGCCATTGGGGATCATCACCCGCGCCTTGATGTTCTGGGTATCGTTGGAGACGCGGCTGTCGAGAGTGGTGAGAGTGCCGTTGAATTGCTGATCCGGCCAGGCAGTGCTGGTGGCGGTAACCGCCATGCCCGGGCGCAGCAGGGAGAGATAACGCTCCGGCACCGCCAGATCGAGGCGCAATTTGTCGAGTTCGTCCAGATGCAGCAGGGTGTCGCCGCTGTTGACCAGCGCCCCTTCGCTGAGATCAATCAGGCTCACGGTACCGGCAAAGGGCGCCTGCAGGGTACGCAGGGAGAGCTCGTAGCGGGCGGCATCGAGGCGTGCCTGCACCTGGGCCACGGTGGCCTCCTGCCCCTCCAGCTCGGATTGGGTCACGGCGCCACGGGCCACCAGCTTGCGCATATCCCCCAGCTTGCGGTTCTCGTCGCGCAGACTGGCGCTCTGCTCGGCCAGCTCCGCCTGCTGCTTGCCCGCATCGAGCGCGATCAGGGTCTCCCCCTTCGCCACGCTCTGACCAGATTGCACCGCAATCTTGACGATGCGGCCGGTCACTTCGGGGCTGATGATGACGGAACGATTGGCCGCCAGCTTGCCCACCAGCTTGAGGGTCGGCTCGGCCAGACTCTGTTTGACGGTTTGAGTGCGGATATTGACCTGTCTGGTCGGTGCTTTGGCGGCGGGTTCGCTGTGACGCAGCGCCCAGACGCCGGCAACCACGATTAGAAGAAGGCCCAAGCCGAGCCAGATACGCATTTTCATCGAACAGTCCATGAAGAGTGAGAGGGTAAATCCAGATTGGGGCCATTTTAGCCCCAGACTATGCCGTGACTATGTATAAATGTGACAAAACGTAACAAGAGCGGGATAAGCTCACTCTGTTTCAGGTCGCGCCGTTTGTTTTCACGCCACATCGCATACACTAACGACAATTTCCTTCGCAACCCGACTGACTGCCTATGCCCAAAATGTCTGACCACCGCTTTCTCACACGCCTGACCTGGCTCCTGTTTGCCGTGGTCATCCTGCTGATTGGTCTGACCTTGCGGCAAAGCCTGAAACAGATAGAACGCCTCTACCAGAGCGATACCCTCAACAGCGCCATCTACCTGCGGGATCGGTTCAAACAGACCGAAGTGTTTCTGGAGGCGATGCGCGGTCAGGCCGAAGAGCGACTGCGCAGCGACCCCCAGTCGGTGCTCACCCGCCAGCTCTATGGCCATATCGAGGCGCTGCCAGAGGGGCTGGCCCTCAACAAGCTCCCCGGGGATTTACCGGCCGGACTGGCGGGCAACCTCACCGGTGACGGTCCGCTGCCGCCCCCCGGCAGTGCGCGGGAGGCGCAACTTCATTTGGCCCTGAGCCTCTCTCCCTTGCTGTCCACCGCAAGCCAGCGCCTGGGCAGCGAGATCGCCTGGGCCTACTTCACCGGCGTGGACAATTTTATCTACCTCTATCCCTGGATCCCCTCCAGCCAGTTTCGCTTTGCCCGCAGCATCTATGACAAGCACTACTGGCAGGATGCGCTGATGTCACCCAACCCCAGCCGGGACACCATTCTCTCCCGCCCCTACGAAGATTTTGCCGGACTGGGCACCATGGTCACCATGTCCCAACCTCTCTACAAGGACGGCTCGCTGGTAGGAATGATCAGCATGGACATCCTGCTCTCACGCTTGCAATCGCAGCTCAACCAGCTGGCGCCGGCGCTGGGTGAGTATCTGCTGCTCAATCAGTACCATCAGGTGCTGGCCAGCAGCGCACACCAGCCCGTGGTGCCGCAAGACCCCGAGCCGACCGACGAATACCAGTGGCAGCAAGGGGCATTGCAGCTAACCATGGCAATTCCCGATACCCCGCTGCGACTGGTGCACAACGTCACCCTGCTGCCGCTGGTGTGGGCCATGCTCTGCCAGTCCACGCCGACCCTGCTCGCCATTCTCTTCATGCTGCTGGCCGCCCTCTCCAACCTGAGATCCCATCGCCTCAACCAGCGGCTCAATTACCTCTCCTGCCACGATGCCCTCACCGGTGCCTTCAACCGCCACTATCTGGTGCTGCTGGAGCAGGCGGGAGATCTGGCCCGGTTGCAAGCGGGGATCCTGATGTTCGATGCGGATCACTTCAAACGGGTCAATGACAACTTCGGCCATGCGGTCGGCGATATCGTGCTGATCCGGCTGGTGCAGATCTGCCAGCAGCAGCTTAGGCCCACAGACCGCCTGATCCGCTGGGGGGGCGAAGAGTTTCTGCTGCTGATTGGCCGCGCTGATGCAACTCAGCTCGGCGAGCTGGCGGAGCGGCTGAGAAAAGCGGTGGCAGATCACGACTGGGCCGCCATCGAACCCGGGCTGGAGGTCACCATCAGCCTCGGCTATCTGCCCCACCAGGAGAACCTTCCCCTGCACGAAGCGGTGCGCCGTGCCGATGTGGCGCTCTATCAGGCCAAGGCCAACGGCCGCAACCGTAGCGAAAGATGGCAGGGTGACGCCTCCTGACTCTCGGAGTAAGCTGAGCCCTCAACCCCTTTTTTGGAGGACTGTCGTGCCACGTAAACCCCGCGTAGGGCTCGCTCTCGGGAGCGGCGCCGCCAGAGGATGGGCCCATATCGGCGTCATCCGCGCCCTTGAACGTCTCGGCATCAAACCGGATTTGATCGCTGGCTGCTCCATCGGCAGCTTTGTCGGTGCCGCCTATGCCGCCGGAGAACTGGATCGGCTGGAAACCTGGGTGCGCGGCTTTACCCGCCTGCAGGTGGTCAGCCTGCTCGACCCGGCCCTCTCCGGCGGTCTGTTTCGCGGCGAAAAGGTGTTTGGTCTTGCCGCCAGCCATCTGGGGGACCCCGATCTCGAGAGCCTGCCCATCCCCTTCGCCTGCATCGCCACCGAACTCGATACCGGCCGCGAGATCTGGCTGCAACAGGGCCCGCTGCGCCAGTCGGTGCGCGCCTCCTGCGGCATGCCGGGGATCCTCACCCCGACCCGGATCAACGACCGCTGGCTGGTCGATGGCGCCGTGGTCAATCCGGTGCCCATCTCGCTGGCCCGCGCCATGGGGGCCGAGGTGGTGATTGCGGTCAACCTCAACACCGATATGCACCAACCCTGGACCGACGAGCCGGATCAACCCGGCAGCGGCGGCCTGCTCAGCCAGTGGCTCAATCGCGGTGAATCCGCGCCAGCCACCCCGGGTCTGTGGAGCGTGATGAGTGGCTCCATCAACATCATGCAGGAGCGGATCACCCGCGCCCGGATGGCCGGTGACCCGCCGGAGATCCAGCTCTGCCCGCGCCTTGGCAGCTTCTCCATCATGGATTTTCATCGCGCCAGCGATGCCATCAACGAGGGGGAAGCCTGTGTCGAGCGCAACCTCGATCAGCTCAAGGATGAACTGGGCCGCCTCGGGTTGCTGGGCAGTTAGTTGTCGACATGCCGTGGTTTACACATGAAAAAAGCGCCATTCGGCGCTTTTTTTTCGACTCACTGACCCGGTCACTCCTTACGATAGAAGAGCAACCCGAGCAGAATCACCCCCACAGAGACCAGCAGATAGAGTCCCAGACTGGGGTTGGTGATACCGCCATACAGAATGATGAGTGCGCCCAGGGTGGCGCAGGTCGGGATCACAAACCGCTTTATCCAGTCCAACTCGGTAAAGGTGCGCATGTACCAGACATAGAGGAACAGATAGAGGCCATAAATCAGCACGATCGGCATCTCGTCCAGAGCGATGTAACGACCGAATGTCTCGTTGATGCTGCAGTACCACAGCACTGAGTAGATCACCGACAACAGCGCTGCCGCGAGGGCCGAGTTGATTGGCATGTGGTGATGCGGTTCGATACGGCTCATCCACTTGGGGGCTGGCCCCTGATTGCGGATCGCCAGCGAGTAGGGAATGCGCATGGTCGCCAATACCAAACCATTGAGAGTGCCGAGGCAGGAGATAATCACGAACACGGTCAAAATGGTCGAGGCAGTCCCGCCAAACAGGCTGGTTGTCGCGAGATTAACCGCGTTATCCCCTTGCGCCACTATCTCGTCCGTCGGCAAGACGCTGGCGATCCCCAGAAAATAGGTGACATAGACCACAAAGACTATCAGGGTGCCAATCACCAGCGCTCTGGGCAGATTCTTCTTGGAATCGCGAATTTCACTGTTGATGGTCACGGCGGCGATCCACCCCTCATAAGCGAAGGCGGTAGCAACCACGGCCGTGGCCAGCGTGCCTCCGGTGCTTCCTATCCCATCCATTGCCTGCACAAAGTTGGTCACGGTGACACCGTTGAGCAAGCCTGAAATGGTGCCCACAATGGCAACCAGGATCAGCGGGATCAACTTGATCAGGGTAGAGCCCACTTGCAGCTTGCCCGCCAGGACCGGGGTATAGAAGTTGATCAGATAGGTGACCGTCATATAGACAGCCGCCAGTATCCAGGTCGCACCAGAGTTGGTCGGATTATCACTACCGAGCAAGATCATCGTGTACAGAGCGGCGACCCAGGCAAGGATGGCGGAAAGAGGGGCGTAATAGAGTACGCCTTTGAACCACCCCACCAGATAACCAAACATTTTGCCGTATGCCGCTTCGGCATAATCGACGATACCGTTGGACTTTTCGATCCGCTGGGCAAACTCGGCAAACACCAGCGCGCCGAAGATCATCGAAAATGCTCCCAGCGCCCATGCCAGCAGCGCAATGGCCAGATTACCGCCAGTCAGACGCAGTACATCATCGGCCTTGAAGAAGACACCGGAGCCGATCACCACGCCGACCACCATCGCAATGGCAGTCATCAGGCCATAGCGTTTATCCAACTCATTACTGCTCATACCCATACTCCATACGATTGCTCATATCATCCTGAATGTAATAGTGTTCGGGTGGCCAGATACCACCAGGGGCCCACTTTTCGGGGCCGCTTATTCTCGTTGGCCTGCATGGATAATTCAAAGCGTGTTAGATCAAAATATCGATCGGCAACCCAAAAAAATACCGCCCGAAGGCGGCATTTCTATTCACATCGATGATCACGCCTTGGCGAGGTCATCCGGGCCAATCTGGCCGATTTCGGCGACTTTCTTGTCTGCCAGCAGCCAGAGGGTGAACTTGTGCAGATCCGGGTGGTGCGCCAAGGCAACCAGGAAGGCGCCCCCAACTTCACGGTAACCCAGCTCGTAGTTTTTCAGCGTGGTGGGAGGAACACCCAGCAAATCTGCAAACTTCGGACGGCTCAAACCGACCGCTTCACGGATCTGACGGATCTTCTTGCCAACAGTGACGATATTTGAATTCATAATGTTCCATACTCCGTTTGGCGGATTTACTCCGCCTTTTATTTTTCGCGACGACTCGTAGTCAAGTGTATCAGTTTTGTTCGGACTCGTTATGGTCGAGCCTCTATCTTATGAGCGCCTTTCGGCGACAACCCTTGCCTTCAAGGGGGGATGGTAATCGCTCAGCCGCCTCAGGTAAACAGTCTCGAAAAGAAACCTTTATTGTGGCCCCCCAATAACTCGTATAATCCGCCGGATACCCATTAAGAGGAATAAGTATGGCGTTTCCCGGCATTATCTCTCGCCTGCACCCCGTATCCAGCACAGAAGAACTGGCACAACAGCGCCTGCAAGGTGAACAATATCGCGCCGAGGCATTCTGGCTTCCGGCCTTGATGTCCAGCCACGCCAGCGAACTGCTGGCCGCCCTGCCGGAGAGCTGCAGCCTGTTTCTTGAACAGGCATGCCCGGACCTGACCCTGCGCAGCCACGACGGCACCCTGCATAACAATGAGCAGCTCGTCACGGTAAATGGTCAGGCGATTGCTCTGGCAACCACTCAAGGTGATGGTGGTCTGGTGCCCGAATCGGGCATGTGCGAGATGGCCAACTGGCTGGAGGCGGGACATCGCCACTTCATCTGTTCAGCTGCGGTTCAGCCTGTGGCTCGCGCTATCCTCAACATCTGGCCCCTTGACCCCTATCTGGCCCGACATTTCTTGATGACATTTACCCCCCTGCTGCAGAGCGCAACCCAGACAGATTACCTCGCGGTCTTTGCCGCCAGAGCGAATCCAGCCAACCCGCATAGCGACTGGGTTCAGGCCTATATGAAGCTGGAGAAGAAACTGCACAGGGCCTATCTGGATCACTAATTAATCTGGATAAACAGCCAGTTAAGGGCACGACACAATTTGCCACAAGGCTCATTTGTGAGCTTGATCATGTTTTAAAATCGGCATAGAGTGCGCCTCGTCATCGGAATGACATCAGTTGCCTGGCAGTGGTTTCTCACGCATTGCGTGCCATGCCAGCGCACTCGACACACCAGGAGAGTGTGCAACCCGGTTATACCGGGTCATCTGCCAGACTCGACGCCAGCCGTACGGCGGAGCCTGCAGCTTACATAAATTACAAAGTGTGAAGCACGTGAATAACGTGCGATCTCAACGAGGATTTTTTTATGATGAAAATGGCTCCTTCCATGATCGCCATCGCCATGGCTGCTCTGGGTGCTACCGCTGCTCACGCCGCTGACGACATCTACTTCGGTGCCGGTGTCGGTGCTACTCACTTCAACGGCCTGAACAAGCTGGAAAGCACCAATGTAGGCCAGGAAGACGCGGCTGCTGCCAACGCCTTCATGGGTTACAACTTCACCGAGAACTTCGGTACCGAACTGGGCTACCAGTACACCGGTCGTGGCAACACCGACGGCAACCGTTACGAGAGCCAGGGTGCCACCCTGTCCGGTATCGCCCGTATGCCGGTTGGCAACGACTTCTCCCTGTTCGCTGAAGGCGGCGCCTACTGGGGTCACACCGATGGTCTGGGCACCAGCGACACTAAAGTTTCCCCGCTGGCCGGTGCTGGTGTGACTTACAAGGTAAATGACGCGCTGGATCTGCAAGCTCGCTACCGCTACATGTGGGACGTGGCTGACCTGCACGCCAACGGTGAGCGTTACAAAGCCAACCAGAGCATCGCTACTCTGGAAGCGGTATACCACCCGTTCCGTACTTCCTACGTAGCTCCGGTAGCTGCTCCGGTTGTTGAAGAAGCGCCGGCTCCTGCTCCACAAGTGGTAGAGAAGAACTTCGCCCTGAACTCAGACGTGCTGTTTGCCTTCGGCAAAGACACCCTGAAGCCTGAAGGCGTTGCAGCCCTGAACGGTCTGTATCAGCAAATCGTTGAGTTCCAGCCGAAAGATGGCAACGCTGTTGTTGTTGGTTACACCGACCGTATCGGTTCCGACGCTTACAACCAGAAGCTGTCTGAAGCCCGTGCCCGCACCGTTGCCAACTTCCTGGTAAGCAAAGGTATGGCTGCCAGCAAAGTTGCCATCGAAGGTCGTGGCGAAGCCAACCCGGTTACCGGCACCAAGTGCAACGGCGTAACCGCTAAAGCTCAACTGATCTCCTGCCTGGCTCCGGATCGTCGCGTAGAAGTTCGCGTATCTGGTGTACAAGAAGTTCAGCAATAATCTGACCTCGTTCAGATAGTGCGAAAAAAAGGGATGCTGCGGCATCCCTTTTTGTTTGTCTAGTTCTCGCTTGCATCCCTCACTCCCGCCTCCCTGCCCTTGCCTGCCCCGTCTCGAAAGCATAAAGTAGTTGCGCCTGTAAGGTATTGGATAAGCACTAAAAAGCGCTTCTTGTCCGGTCTGTTGTCCATGACGCCAATGCATCATGAGAGTCCAAAGCCTTCGCTATCCACTTTGCTGGCGATTTTTCGCAGCAATAAAAACAAGTGCATTGCCCGACATGGGCTAACACAACGAGGATAAACCGATGAAACTCAAAATGGCTCCTACCCTGATTGCACTGGCGCTCGCCGCCGCAGGCACCACAGCTCAGGCTGCCGATGACTGGTACACCGGTGTTGGTGCAGGTTGGGCATATGCCCACGGTCTGGATGATTTTGGCAAAGACACTGACAAAGACGCCACTGCGCTGAGCCTGTTCGGCGGTTACAACTTCAACGACTACTACGCAGCTGAACTGGGCTACCTCTACGCCGGTAAAGCGGGCGTTGACGGTGCCGATTTCAAAACCCAGGGTGCCACCCTCTCCGGTATCGCCCGCCTGCCGCTGGGCGACATCTTCTCGGTGTTTGCTGAAGGTGGTGCCTACTTCAATCACGTCAACGGCAATGGCAACAGCGACAACGGCACTGCGCCGCTGGCGGGTCTGGGTCTGACTGCCAAGCTCTCCGACCTTATCGATGTGCAAGCACGCTACCGCTATCTGTGGAATCTGGGTGACGAGCAGAAAACCTGGGAGAGCGACATGAGCGTCGCGACCCTGGAGCTGGTGATGCACCCGAATCGCACCTCTTATGTTGCCCCGGTTGCCGCCCCTGCGCCTGAGCCGGTTCCCGAGCCGGTACTGGTCGACAAGAACTTCGCCCTGAGCTCTGACGTGCTGTTTGCCTTTGGCAAATCCACCCTCAAGCCAGAAGGTGTCGCAGCGCTGAATACGCTGTATCAGCAGATCGTTGATGTTCAGCCGAAAGATGGCAGCGCCGTGGTCGTCGGTTACACCGACCGTATCGGCTCTGACGCCTACAACCTGAAACTCTCCGAAGCGCGTGCTCGTACCGTAGCCGACTTCCTGGTTGGCAAAGGTCTGCCTGCTGGCAAAGTGGCCATCGAAGGTCGCGGTGAAGCCAATCCGGTCACCGGTACCCAGTGCAACAGCGTCAAGGGCAAGGCTCAGCTGATCTCCTGCCTGGCACCGGATCGCCGTGTAGAAGTACGCGTCACCGGCGTGCAGCAAGTACAACAGTAATCCTGCAGTCCGACATAACAAGGAGGCCACCTGGCCTCCTTTTTCTTGCCGCTTATTTAACCCACCTTGTAACCCTCTTTTGCCCCCTTCCTCTTCCCGTCTCGCGCCATGGTTCACGGCGTGTCGCCCCCATACCTCTTTGGTGGTTAAAAACAGCCCGTCACCTATACATAAGTGTGGGGTTTGACCAGCAGGCAACCTCACTACACCAAACATCGACGAGGATACGCGATGAACATAAGAGTAAAACCTGTGTGGATTGCACTGGCATTGGCGAGCACAGGCGCACAAGCGGAACCGGTTCACGACTGGTATGCCGGGGTTGGCGGTGGCTGGGCCATTGCCCACAATCTGAATGATTTCAGTCAGGATGTCGGCAAGGATGCGACTGCGCTCTCCCTGTTTGGCGGCTACAACTTCACGGAAAACCTGGGGGCCGAGATTGGCTATCTCTCCACCGGTGACTGGGATATCAGCGGCCATGACTTCAACAGCAAGGGAGCCACACTGTCAGTCATTGGCCGCCTGCCGCTCAGCGAGATGTTCTCGCTCTTTGCCGAGGGTGGTGGCTATATCTATCATGTCGAATCGGTCAATGGCGGGGACGACAACCTGGCGCCGCTGGCGGGTCTGGGAGTGACGGCCCGGCTCCATGACTGGGTCGATCTGCAGGCACGCTACCGCTACATAGTGCGCGTTGGCGATGATCCGGATAACGGCAAAGCCAACAGCGGCACCCAGCGCTGGGTCAGCGACATCAGCACCGCCACGCTGGAGCTGGTGATCCACCCGAACCGCAGCCAACCCAAAGAAGCAGCCCCCACGCCCGCCCCGGTCGTGGTTCCCCCGCCACCGGCCGAACCGGAGGTGGTGGATCAGACCTTTAACCTCAGTTCAGATGTGCTGTTCGCCTTTGGCAAAGCGGACCTCAAACAGGAGGGGATGAGTGCGCTGGACGATCTCTACCAGCAGATCGTCGACGTGCAGCCCAAGGATGGCAGTGCGGTCGTGATGGGGTATACCGACCGTATCGGCTCGGATGCCAATAATCAGAGGTTGTCAGAAGCTCGGGCCCAAACCGTTGCCGACTTTCTGATCAGCAAGGGATTGCCTGCCGACAAGGTGAGCATCCAGGGCAATGGCGCGAGCAATCCGGTCACCGGCAACCAGTGTAATGCCATCAAAGCTAAGGCGGCGCTCATCGACTGCCTTGGGCCGGATCGCCGGGTAGAGGTGCGTGTCACCGGCGTACAGGGCGGCAGCGAGTAGTTGATCTTGAGGCGATAACCATGTCAGACGTGCAGTAAAAAGGGATGCCGAGGCATCCCTTTTGCTTTGCGTCTTTGCGCAGAAATCAGAACGAGGTGCGACGGTAGCGGCGATATTCCGGATGCCAGAAGTTGGCGTCGATGGCCTGATCGATCACCTCGTCCGGGGTCTGCACCGCTTTGCCCTGCAGCATGGCGGTCTTGGCCACCATCTTGGCGATGTAGCGGGAGACCTGATGGATATCCGCCAGATCCGGCAGCAGAGAACCCTCCTCCCCTTTCACCAGCGGCGAGCACTCCGCCAGCGCGCGACTGGCCGACATCAACATGGCGTCAGTCACCCGGGTGGCACCGGAGGCGATAACACCCAAACCGATCCCCGGGAAGATGAAGGAGTTGTTGCACTGGGCGATGACGTAGCGCTTGCCCTTGTGCTCCACCGGTGCAAACGGACTGCCGGTGGCCACCAGCGCCTGACCGTCGGTCCAGCGGATAAGGTCTGCCGGCGTCGCCTCGACCCGGGAGGTGGGGTTGGAGAGCGGGAAGATGATGGGACGGGCACAGTGCTTGTGCATGGTCTTGACCACCTCTTCGGTAAACAGCCCCGGCTGACCGGAGACCCCAATCAGGATGTCCGGGCGACCGTGCTCCATCACCTCCAGCAGGGAGATATTGTCCCCCACCGGCCAGTCAGCGATCCGCTCCACCGGCTGGGAGAGGCGGCGCTGAAAGTCGAGCTGGTTGGGGATCTTGTCGGTGATAAGACCGAAGCGATCCACCATAAAGACCCGGCTGCGTGCCTGGGCATCGGTCAGCCCTTCAGCCTTCATCTGTGCCACGATCTGCTCGGCGATGCCGCAGCCGGCGCTGCCCGCGCCGAGGAATGCAACCCGCTTCTCGGAGAGCTTGGCGCCGGAGGCCTTGCAGGCGGCGATCAGGCTGCCCAGCGTCACCGCCGCAGTACCCTGAATATCGTCGTTGAAGCAGCAGAGCTCGTTCTTGTAGCGGTTGAGCAGTGGCATGGCGTTGTTCTGGGCGAAATCCTCAAACTGCAGCAGGATATCGGGCCAGCGGCGCTTGACCGCCTGAATGAAGGCATCGACAAACTCGGCGTACTCATCCCCCGAGATACGCGGATTGCGCCACCCCATATAGAAGGGGTCATTCAGCAATTGCTGGTTGTTGGTGCCGACATCCAGCACCACCGGCAGGCAGTAGGCGGGCGAAATGCCGCCACAGGCGGTGTAAAGCGACAGCTTGCCGATGGGAATGCCCATGCCGCCGATCCCCTGATCACCCAGACCCAGGATCCGCTCGCCATCGGTCACTACGATCACTTTGACGTTCTGCTTGGTGGCGTTTTGCAGCATGTCATCGATCCTGTCCTTGTCCGGATAGGAGATAAACAGGCCACGGGCGCGGCGATAGATGTTAGAGAACTCCTCGCACGCCTTGCCCACCGTCGGGGTGTAGATGATGGGCAGCATCTCGGTCAGGTGGTTGTGCAGCAGACGGTAGAAGAGCGTCTCGTTGGTATCCTGGATGTTGCGCAGGTAGATGTGCTTGTCCATGTCGTTGCCAAACGCCATGAACTGGCGATAGGCACGCTCGGCCTGCTCTTCGATGGTCTCGATATTCTGGGGCAACAGACCTTCGAGGTTGAAGTTGCTGCGCTCTTCGCTGGTGAAGGCGCTGCCCTTGTTGAGCAAAGGGGTCTCCAGCAGGGCGGGACCGGCGTAGGGAATGTAGAGAGGACGTTTCTGGTTATTATCTTCAAACATGGATCTTGGTACCTAAACGGTTAGCTAGACGCAGGGACCCGCCGATCCTAGGGGCTTGTCTCATTAATTTCAAAGAGTTTGCACATCCGTTGCAAAAGGTTTGCGACCCAGTCGACGAAAGGCGCCGGGGGTCTGACCAGTCAGACGACGAAAGCGGTTGGCAAAGTTGGCCCCATCGCTGTAACCGACCCGGGCCGCCAGCTCGCCAAGTGGCCAGTTGGTATAGAGCAGCAGCTGGCGCGCCTTGTTCATTCTGAGCTCGGTCACCCTCGCCATCGGCCCCATACCGAACGCTTGCTGACAGAGGCGATGCAGATGGGGCACCGAGCAGGCCATCTGCCGGGCCAGCAGGGCGACACTCCAGGGTTCGTCCAGGCGCGCCTCCACCCGGCGAAACAGTGCCTGCAATCTGAGTTCAGGGGTGCCGCGTACCTCCCCTTGCAGGGTGCGCTCCAGCAGCGCCAGCAACAGGCTGAGCAGTTGAGGTTGCAGCGGGGAGCGAACCCCTTCCCCCTGCATCAGGCTGAGCAGATGGTAGAGCTGATCGCCGCCATCCCCTTGCCAGATACGGTGCCCAAGACGATGCAGGTGCTGCCAGCGCGGCACGTCATCGAGCAAAATCCAGCTGATCTGCCAGCTTTCGCCAATCAGCTTGAGACCACCGGGCACGGCGGCGGGCAGGAAAATCAGTGACCCGGCCGGAATGGCTTGCTCACCCTCGTCGGTGAGCAGCGCGCCCCCCTCATCGTGACTCACCATCAGGATGTGAAACTCGGGGCGATTGCGACGGATGAGGTAGTGATCCCGCACCCGTGAGAGGCCGGTCAGGAAGATCCCAGCCTCGCCGAGCAGGGGCAGCCCTTCACGTCCCAGCATCTGCTCTTCACAGGCTGGCGCTATCTCCAGACACTCGCTGGCAAATGGCATAACACCTCAACAGGATAGTTTTACACAAGAAAATCGAGAGCTACTCACAGTGAGAAGAGCCTCGTCAGCCCCTATCATACCCCTGACAAACCTTGCTTTTCTCATACCCGGTTAACAACTATGAATTATTGGCAAGCGATTTTAAAACAAACCACCGATCGCGAGTTCATGACCCGATTGTGGCGGCTGGCCCTGCCTGTCTCGCTGCAATCCATGATGTTCTCCCTGCTCGGCCTCATCGATATCATGATGGTGAGCCAGCTTGGCACCACGGCTGTGGCGGCGGTCGGCTTGGGTAACCGGGTCTTCTTCTTCAATCTGCTGGTGATAGCGGGCCTCTCGGGCGGGGTCTCGGTATTGGCAGCACAATACTTCGGGCGCGGGGAGATGGCCGGGGTGCGCCGCTCCCTGGCGCTGGCCATAGTGGGCGCCCTGCTGGTTACCCTGCCCTTTGCCTTCATCTATGTGTTATCACCGGGCAGCGTGCTGGGTTTTGCCAGTCAGGATCCGGCACTGCGGGCTCTGGCGGATCAATTCTTGATGATCACCGGCGCCACCATCCTCTGTACTGCCATCGTAGTGCCGCTGGAGTCAGCCCTGCGCTCGGTCGGCAATGCCGCCGCGCCGACCCGCATCGGCATTATCGCCATCATCGCCAACGTCATCCTCAACTACGCCCTTATCTTCGGTCACTTCGGCTTCGAGGCGATGGGGGTCGCCGGCTCGGCCTGGGGCACCACCATTTCCCGGCTGCTGCAGACAGCCCTGCTGCTGCTCTACGTAAAGCGTTACGAGGCGCGCCTGATCCCGCGCGCACCAGACTGGCTGGCCGCCTTCAAGCGCAAGGAGGTGGTGCGCTTTACCCTGATCGCCCTGCCGCTGCTGTTCCATGACGGCCTCTGGGCCTTCGGCATGCTGATTTACGGCTTTCTCTATGCCCATCTTGGCACCGATTCGCTGGCCATCATGACCACACTCGGCACCCTGGAGAGCATCCTTATCTCCCTCTTCTTCGGACTGGCGGTGGCCTGCTCCACCCTGCTCGGCCACCGGCTCGGGGCCGAGGAGTACGAGATTGCCTGGCAGCACTCCCAGCTGTTCCTGCTGCTGGCACCGATTGGCGCGCTGCTGGTGGGGATCATCGTCTGGCTGCTGCAAGCCAACCTGTTGCAGTGGGTCGGCAACCTGCCCCCCGAGCTGATGACAGAAGCGGGACAGGTGCTCGGCATCATGTGCCTCGGGATGCTGCTCAAGGTGTTCAACATGGTGGGGATCATCGGAGTGCTGCGCTCTGGCGGTGATGTGAACTACAGCATCTTTATCGACATCGTCGGCATGTGGTGCATCGGCATCCCGCTCGCCTGGGTGGCGGTCACGCTGCTCGGCTGGCCCCTCTCCTGGGTGGTGGCGGTGGTCTTGCTGGAGGAGCTCAGCAAGGTGTTGCTGGTGCAGCGCCGTATTCGCCAACGCTGCTGGTTGAAGAATCTGGTGATCGGATAAACAGCCACAAATCGGGGTCATATCAATGACAGAAAAACCCTGTTTGCAGTATGCTGGGCGCCTCTTCAATCAGAGACAGGGATCCACGATTTCCCTGTCCAGTAGTCGTTTAAGGAGACGAGCATGCAACCACAGAAAGAGCTGATCACCGAGACGGCCCTGCTTGAGATGGCCAACAAGATCATCAAAGAGCATGAAGACTTCATCCACGGTATGCGCGCCGATTCGGTGGAGCAGAAGGGGGATATTCTGGTGTTCAAGGGGGAGTATTTCCTGGCCGAAGATGGCACCCCGACCGGCAAGACCATGGCGGTCTTCAACATGTTCAAGCTGCTGGCTCAGCAGCTCTCCGGCAAGTACAAGCTGGCCTGATCTCGCCAGCTCATTGCCAACAGATGCCGCCCTCAGGCGGCATCTGTTTTTGCGCGGTTCTGCCCCTCGACCACCACGCAGTTGCGTCCCGCCATCTTGGCCTGATAGAGACACTCGTCGGCACGGTTGATCAGAATATCGATGGTGTCATCGGAACGAGCCATGGCAATCCCGATACTCACCGTCACCTCCAGCAATTCGTCCGAGGTGGGGCTCTTCACCAGCCGCGCCTCGACGGCAATGCGCAGCCGCTCAGCCATTTTGCTTGCCAGCGCCGGATCTGCGCAGTTGTGCATCAGGATGGCAAACTCTTCGCCGCCATAACGCCCCAGCACCATGTCAGGCTCCAGCTGCTCCCCCAGGGTGGTAGCCACCTCCTTGAGCACCGCATCCCCCGCCAGATGGCCGTAGATATCGTTGATCCGCTTGAAGCGATCGAGATCCAGCAGCATCACCGCGAAGGGCTTCTTCTTGAGTTGCAGCCGGATTCTGGCCTGCTCCAGCTGCTTCATCAGCAGGCGGCGGTTCATCATGCCGGTCAGCTCATCGGTGGTCGATTCCCGATAGAGCCGCAGCAGCATATTGAGCTGGCCGCACTGCACCCAGCAGCTGGCCATGGTAAACATGCCGAGCACCCACACCTGATTCAGGGTGGCCTGACTCCAGATGCTCTGCCCCACCAGCAGCCAGTGACCCAACAGCATGGTCACCAGCACCACACCAGCCAGTTGCAAGCCGAGGGAGAGAGGGATGGGGAAGATGGCAAACAGGGTGATCAGCAGATAGGGAAAGGCAGCATAGCCCGCCTGCAACTCCTGTCCGGCGCCAAAGCTGTTCAGGCAGAAGAGGGAGAAGAGCATCATCACGGCCATCAGGTAGCCAAGGGCCAGCTTCATCCGTTCCCGCTTGAAGTGGATGAGGTACGAGAGCGGAATAAGTGGCGAGAGCGCCAGGGTGCAGAAGATCCTGGCCTGGAATAGCTGCTCGAAATGAACGGCGGGCAAGGTCAACCAATCCACCACGGCCCAAGCGGGCAATCCGAGCATCAGCAAGCAGGTCAGCAGGCGCAAACGCACCGTCATAAAGCCCATGCGAGTACGAGTAAAGTCTTCGGAGTGAACCCTCGCACTCCAGAACTCTGACAACTTGAGCATCCAGAGTCTCCACGATGAATACTGAGGGCTCATTCTACACCTACAAAGTGGTAAAATTGTCATTAGCGGGGAGAATAAAAAGGAGAGGTCGGTCACACAAACCGACAGATGATAATCGCAGCACGCAAACGTTTCAACCCATCAAAAAATAAACCTTTTTTTGCATAATTAGCTCTGGTCAGCCTCATTTCAATCACTACAATAGCGCCCAATTTTCTCCCCCTCCCCACACAATTCGAGGTACTTATGGAACAGGCTGCTGTCACACGCGCCAATCGAGAGGCACATCCACCCAGGCGAGCCCATAGCGAACTGGTCTATGGCATAGAGGATGTCCCGCCTCTGCCCCAGACGCTGTTCGCCGCCCTGCAGCATATGCTCGCCATGTTTGTCGCCATCATTACCCCGCCCCTGATTATCGCCAATGCCCTCGGCCTCCCTGCCGCCGACACTCGCTATATCGTCTCCATGTCGCTGGTCATGTCCGGCATTGCCTCCTTCATTCAAACCCGCCGCTTCGGCCCCATCGGTTCCGGCCTGCTCTCGGTACAGGGCACCAGCTTCAACTTCCTCGGCCCCATCATCGCCTCCGGTCTCGCCCTCAAACAGGCGGCCATGCCCACCGAGGAGCTGTTGGGCACATTGTTCGGCACCATGATGGTTGCCGCACTCACTATCGTGGTGATGAGCCGCTTCCTCCATCTGGTGAAACGGATCATCACCCCGCTGGTCACCGGCATAGTGGTGCTGCTGATCGGCCTGACCTTGATCAAGGTAGGTCTCATCAGCATGGGCGGCGGCTATGCAGCCCTCTCTGATGGCAGCTTCGCCAGCCACACCAACCTCTTCCTCTCCCTGCTGGTGCTCGGCCTTATCGTGTTGCTGCAACGCAGTCGCAACCCCTGGTTGCGCCTCTCCGCCATCATGATCGCCATGCTGGCGGGCTATGCCGTGGCCCTGCTGTTGGGCAAAGTGAGCGCCCCCACCTTCGACGGCCCGCTGGTGATGGTGCCCATTCCGCTTCACTACGGCCTCGGCTTTGACTGGCAGCTGTTCGTGCCGCTCGCCATCATCTTCGTGGTGACGGCGCTCGAAGCGATCGGCGACATGACCGCCACCTCGGATATCTCCGGCGAGCCACTGGAAGGGCCTGTCTATATGGAGCGGATCAAAGGCGGCGTGCTGGCCGATGGCGCCAACTCCATGCTGGCGGCAGTTTTCTCCACCTTCCCCATGTCCACCTTCGCCCAGAATAACGGCGTCATCCAGCTGACCGGCGTCGCCAGCCGTCACGTCGGGCTCTTTATCGCCGCCATGCTGGCCCTGCTCGGCCTGTTCCCGGCGGTCGCCAGTCTGGTGCAGCAGATCCCCGAGCCCGTGCTGGGGGGCGCCACTATCGTGATGTTCGGCACCATCGCCGCCGCTGGCGTGCGCATCATTGCCCGCGAGGAGCTGGATCGCCGCGCCCTGATGATCCTGGCAGTGTCGCTGGCCATGGGGCTGGGAGTCGCGCAGGTGCCGGAAGTGCTGCAACACCTGCCGGAGCTGGCCAAGAGCGTGCTCTCCTACGGCGTCGCCACCGGTGGCATTACCGCCATCGTGCTCAACCTGCTGCTACCAAAGCGCGAAGCGCGTCACTCCTGAGACATCGTCCACCGATAGCCAACCCAAGCCCCGCACTTGCGGGGCTTTACCTTGCCTGTCGCCACGGGTAGTGTGCTGGGCAGCCTTTTTTGAGGATGCCGCCATGCCCTATCGCCTGCTCTCCCACCTCCCCGATACCGCTTCACCCGCACAGATACTGGCGCAAGAGCTGCACTGGCTGCGCGACTGTGCCCATGACGGCCAGCCCCGCGCTCACCTCTGGCAGGCGCCCCAATGCCTGATTGTCACTCGCAAAGATACCCACCTCCCCCATTACGAAGCCGCCTGCCAGCAACTTGCAGCTGAAGGCTGGCCGGTACATGTGCGCGACAGTGGCGGTACCGCCGTGCCCCACGGGGCGGGGATCCTCAACCTATCCCTGCTGCTGCCCCGCACCACCACAGATCTCGCCCACTACTACCGGCTGCTGGGTGCGCCGCTACTGACCCTGCTGGCAGAGTACGGCCTGGAGGGAAGCTATGACTTCGTGCCCGGCTCCTTTTGCGATGGTCAGTACAATCTGGTGATCGGGGGACGCAAGATCACCGGTACCGCCCAGCGCTGGCTGGCGCCGGGGCAGGATCACCAGGGCGCCGTGCTGGCGCAAGCCATGCTGCTGGTGGCGGGTGATGTGGATGAGGGAACCAGGATGGCGAGCCGCTTCTACGAGCTGGCGGGCGGCGAACTGCGTTTTATGGCGGGAACCTCCACCACGCTGGCAAGGTGCATCGGCTGGAGCGGTAGCGATCAGGCACTGGTGGAGAAAGTGCGAGCACGTCTGGATAGCCTGCTGAGCGAGCGGCTATCCCCCTCATCCTGACCTTATCCCGAAGGGAGAGGGAAAGTACCCATCCATAGACACAGCGCACAAAAAAGCCACGACCGGAGTCGTGGCTTGTTCTTTTCAAGGGGAGCGTGAAACGGGCCGAGGCGCTCAGGCCGTCTGCGGCTCCGGTTCAGCTTCGCTATCCAGATCCCGGCTAAAGTAGGCGCGGGTCTCGGCGATCACCACATGGCGCAGGCCAATCAGGCCGATGAGGTTGGGCACCGCCATCAGGCCGTTAACGATATCGGCCAGCAGCCAAATCATATCCAGATGGAGGAAAGCACCGCTCGCAACCAGCGCCAGATAGACCAGACGATAGGGCTTGATTGCCTTCACCCCGAACAGGTACTCGGTGCAGCGCTCGCCGTAGTAGTTCCAGCCAAGGATGGTGGTAAAGGCGAAGAACAGCAGGCCAATGCTCACCAGATACTGGCCGACATGGGCATCAAGCCCCTGGGCAAAGGCCAGACTGGTCATGGCGGCGCCGCTTGCATCGCCGCTCCACACGCCGGTCACCACCAGGGTCAGGCCGGTCATGGTGCAGATGATGATGGTGTCGATGAAGGTACCTGTCATGGAGACCAGCCCCTGCTCCACGCAGGAATCGGTCTTGGCCGCCGCCGCCGCGATGGGTGCAGAGCCCAGACCTGACTCGTTGGAGAAAACCCCGCGCGCCACCCCGGACTGAATGGCCAGCATGATGCTGGCACCGACGAAGCCGCCGGTCGCCGCATGGCCGGTGAAGGCACTCTCGATCACCAGCATAACTGCATCGGGCAGGGCGCTGGCGTTGTTCACCAGCACGCCCAGACAGGCGACGATGTAGAAGATGGCCATGAAGGGCACCACCTTGCTCGACACGCTGGATATCGACTTGATCCCCCCCAGGGTCACCAGCGCCACGATCAGGGTCAGCACTACGGCGGTCGCTTCACGGGGCACCGAGAAGGAGAGGCTCATGGCATCACTGATGGCATTGACCTGAGGGAAGGTACCGATGCCGAAGAAGGCCACGCCGATACCGAACAGGGCAAACAGCTTGGCGAGTGGCTTGGAACCGAGCCCCTTCTCCAGATAGTACATGGGGCCGCCAGCCATCTGGCCGTTGGCATCCTGCTCGCGGTATTTGACCGCCAGCAGACACTCGGCGTACTTGGTGGCCATGCCGAACAGCGCCGCCATCCACATCCAGAACAGGGCACCGGGGCCGCCGAGCTTGATGGCGGTAGCCACTCCGACGATGTTGCCGGTACCGATGGTGGCAGAGAGGGCGGTACAGAGGGCGCCGAAGCTGGAGACATCCCCCTGCTTGCCATGCCCCTGATCGCGGCCAAAGACCAACCGCAGAGCGAGCGGCAAGCGCACGACCTGAAGCAGACCCAGACGCAGGGTGAGATAGATACCGGTCCCGACCAGCAGGATCAGCAGGGGCGGCCCCCAGATAAAGCTATCGATGGCGGTTAACGCCGATTGAATTGATGACATGCATCCTCCTTAAGAAACAGAAATTAAGGAGGAGAAGGATGATCTTCCCATAGGTGTCGCGATCGGCCAGAGGCGATCGGATGCGGGCCAAGCCCAGGTACAACCATCCCATCCCCTCTGTCCTTTTGCCTGAGAGTTTCCGGCGCTAGCCTGCCCTTGCGGGTAGTCGTGGTGCCTTGCTCCTTCGGCGCCCGATTTAACGGGTCTCTCCAGAGTATCGTCCAGTAGCAGTCCACACCGGTTGCCCGGTACCTGAAAGATTCACTTCTTCGGTGGATGGTTGCCCATCGCTCTCCTGCTACCTTCATCCGAACTAGTTTGGATTAGGAAGTCGGCATGTTAATCCAAAAAATGTGAGCTGTCTCGCACTTGGCCGCCCCCATTTATATTTTTTTAGTGACCACCAGAACCGCAGCAAGAATGTTAAATGTTAGTTAACTATCAACAAGTTAGGCTCTCACGGATCAAATGTGACCCAAACGGGAAAAATGGCGGATAGAGAACAGTGATCCCTCTCGTTTCGCCAAGAAAATCTTGACGACATATCCAATCAAAATGCTTGCACACAGAATCAATAAGCCGATAATCCGCTGCATAACCAAGCACTTTGTTATCAATTTATGCACTGTGTTCGGTTGGTCCCACCGGACCGCTCGCCTGACCCGGCCGTTGCCGGTTCAATCGCATATGGCTTGGGCATATCACGCCCCCTAAGGATGACCAAAAGAGAATGAACGAGACCCTGGTTGCAAAAGATGTGGTCGCACAAGATTACCGTCAGCTGGTTGAACAATTCGGCTCCCCCCTGCTGCTGCTCGACAAGGCAGCCGTCCGCAAACAGTATCGGGCCCTGGCCGCCGCCCTGCCCGATGTACGATTGCACTATGCACTCAAACCCCTGCCCCATGAGGCGGTGGTCTCTGTCTTGAAGGAAGAGGGGGCCTGTTTCGATCTGGCCACCAATGGCGAAGTGGATCTGGTGCGCAGTCAGGGGGTTCGCCCGGGGCGTTGCATTCATACCCATCCCATCAAGCGCGACAGCGATATCCGTTATGCGCTCGAGTTCGGCTGCACCGTGTTTGTCTACGACAACCCACTGGAGCTGGAAAAGTTCATTCCCTACAAGGACGAAGTGAAACTGCTGCTGCGGGTCAGCTTCCCCAACCCCGAGACCAAGGTCGATCTCTCCAAGAAGTTTGGCTGCACCCCGGAGCAGGCGCTGCCGCTGCTGCAACTGGCCCACGCCAAGGGGATCAAGGTGATGGGGCTGTCGTTCCACGTCGGCTCGCAAGTGCCTCATGCCCGTCGCCATGTGCAGGCCATCGACGCCTGCCGCGAGATCATGGAGCAGGCCTGGGCGCTCGGGCTCAAGCCCTGGGTGCTGGATATCGGTGGCGGTTTCCCGGTGGATTATGAAGGGGGCGAGTTCGATATCGACGGTTTCTGCGCGCCGATCCGCGAAGCACTGGCCAAGCTGCCCGCTACCGTGCAGAAGATTGCCGAACCGGGCCGCTTTATCAGCGCGCCAGCCATGACTTCAGTCTCAAGCGTGATGGGCAAGGCCCACCGCGGCGACAAGATCTGGTACTACCTGGATGACGGCCTCTACGGCAGCTACAACGGCCAGCTCTATGACCACGTCACCTATCCGGTGAGCACGCCTTATGCCAGTGGCGAGCAGCACAACTCGGTGCTCTCCGGCCCCACCTGCGACAGCGTGGATGTGATCCGCGATGGCATCATGCTGCCGGACCTGGCTATCGGCGAGTTGGTGGTTGGCAAGGTGATGGGCGCCTACACCTGGGCCTCCGCCTCCACCTTCAACTTCTTCCCCAAGGCCAGCATCCTCATTCTGGACAGCAGCCAGAAAGGGCAGAAGCTGGTGGCAGTAGCCTGAGCACACCGCTCGCCAACAGGTTCAGTGGGCAAAAACAAGAGGGGGAAGCTTGAGCTTCCCCCTCTCTCATTTCACCAACCTCTATCAGATAAACTGACTGGTCAGCAGCCAGCCGGTGTAGGCGACGAAGCAGGTGAGCAGCACGCCCCCCTCCAACCGGTTGATACGGCCCTGCCCCTTGCGGCCCAGACACATCACCAGCAGCAGCAGGGTCAGCCCCATCATGATGCTCCAGTCACGGGTGAGTACCTCCGGCGCCACATCGAGCGGGTGGATGCCCGCCGCAATCCCCACCACCGCCAGGGTGTTGAACAGGTTGGAGCCGAGCACGTTGCCAAGGGCCAGATCGTGCTCGTTCTTGCGAATGGCGATCAGCGACGAGGCCAGCTCCGGCAGGGAGGTTCCCACCGCGACTATGGTGAGGCCAATCACCAGATCGCTGATACCGAGCGCCTGAGCGATGGTCACTGCCCCCCAGACCAACAGGCGGGAAGCGCCGATCAGCAGCACCAGCCCGACCACCAGCCAGAAGATGGCGCTCTTGAGGGACATCCCCTCGCTCTCGATATCCTCGGCGGTCTCGGTATCCAGCGCATCTCCCTTGCCATTCATGCCAGCCCAGATGGACCAGCCCATCAGGGCAACGAAGACGGCCCCCAGAATGACCGCATCCATCCGGCCCAGATGCCCATCAATCAGCAGGGCGCCAGAGAGCAGGGTAATACCGAGCAGAATGGGGATCTCCTTGCGCACCACCTGAGAGGCCACCGCGATAGGGCTGATCAGTGCCGTCAGACCCAGGATCAGTGCGATATTGGTGATGTTGGAGCCATAGGCATTGCCGAGCGCCAACCCGGGATTGCCCTGGGACGCCGCCAGCGCCGAGACCACCATCTCCGGGGCCGAGGTACCAAAACCGATGATCACCATGCCGATCAGCAGCGGCGGCATCCCCGCATAACGGGCAGTGGCGGCGGCACCGTCGACAAACTTGTCTGCACTCCAGACCAGCAGCGCCAGTCCGGCAATCAGGGCAACAAAAGCCAGGGTCATAGGATCTTCATCTCTTGTTATCTGCAACGAAGCGCCAGCCCAAACGGGCAGGCACCATGGGAAAGTGGCGCCAGTGTAGCTGTGCCACCTCCCATTTCAAGGGAAATCAAACCGTGATTAACATTTCACAGTGCAGCCAGCAGGCTCGCGGCATCGGAGACCTCGAACTTGCCCGGTGCCTCCACAAACAGCTGCTCGACTACACCATCGTTGGCGATCAACGCAAAGCGCTGGGCACGGATGCCGCCAAAGGCGCCGGTATCCTTGGCCAGGCCCAGCGCCCGGGTCCAGCTGCCATCGCCATCCGCCAGCATGGTGATCGCCTCAGCGTTCTGGGCCATCTGCCAGGCCCGCATCACGAAAGCATCGTTGACCGAGAGGCAACAGATGGCATCCACCCCTTTGGCCATGAACTGATCGGCCAGCACCACATAACCGGGCAGATGGGCATTGGAGCAGGTGGGAGTAAAGGCGCCGGGTACCGCAAACAGCACTACTTTTTTACCGGCGAACAGCGTCTTGCTATCCCGCAGCTGCTTGCCCTCGGCGGTGATAAAGGTAAATTCGCCAGCAGGCAGGGGTTGTCCTACAGCAATCATGATTTCTCGTCCTGAGTCGTGATGGGAAGTCGCCAGTTTATCCCAGAGTGACGATGCCGCCTAACAGCGGCTCTGAGCCTGACCATGGATAGCGGCAGGCATTTTCCCCTTGGGCAGACTACTCTTGAGCTGGTTTCACGGCGCCAGGAGGCCCCATGCAACACTATTACGATGGTCTGGAAATTCGTCCCCCCGCCATGCGCGAACAGCAGCAACTGGACCAGCTCAATCATCAGCTTACCCATGTCAGTCAATATTGCGCCGGTTACTCCAGCGCCTATCGCCAGTGCCGCCTCGAGGATCTGGCAGAGCTGGCCACCCTGCCGCTACTCGACAGCAAAGAACTCTTTGCCGCTCAGCAAGCTCATCCCCCCTTTGCCGGTCTCACCGGCCGCCCCGCCAGTCAGGCGCTGCGGGTCTTCTCCTGTCCGGGCCAGCTGGCCATCCCCGAATATGCGGGGGCTGACTGGTGGGGGGCCGCCCGGGCGCTGTTTGCCGCCGGTTTCAAGGCGGGGGAAGTGATGCTCAACGGCCACGACTATCATGCTGGCCCCACCGCCTTTATCTTCGATAACGGCGCCCGCCAGCTGGGGGCTCCCGTGGTACCCTGCGGGCCCCACGATACCCAGCGCCAGCTGGAGGCACTGCTGCGCTATCAACCCACCGGCTATGTCGGCCCGCTGGTGACCCTGCTCGACCTGCTGGAAGCGGCCGAAGCAGCGGAGATCCCGAGCGACTCGCTGCGCCGCGCCCTGTTGTGCGAAGCCACCCATCCTGAAACGGCACCACTGCGCGCCATTCACGGCATTGCAGCCCTCAACTGTCTGGTGTGGCAGGATGTGGGGGTGGTGGCCTACGAGAGTCAGCCCGGTCAGGGCTTTATCGTCAACGAAAGCTGCATCGTCGAAATCATCGATCCCGCCAGCGGCAATCCTGTGAGTGGCGACGAGACTGGCCAGCTGGTGGTGACCCGGCTCGATCTGGAGTATCCGCTGCTGCGGCTAGCCACCGACTGGCAAGGTCACTGGCTCGCCAAGCCGAGCGCTTGCGGGCGCACCAACCGACGCCTCAAGCTGGTGTAGCAGACCAACTAAATGCACAAAGGCAGACGGGCAGCCATCAGGCTGCCCGTCTTGTCTCTGAACTGGAAAAGAAAATATCTAAAGAGAGACGTTAGCGTCTCGCCTGCCAAGTGGCGATGGCGAGCAGGGAGTCGGGGGTAAATTCGCTGGCACGCTCGGCAATCTCGGCCAGGCTCATCCAGTGCACCGCGCTCACCTCTTCGGCCTGCAACTGCAGCGGCCCCTGATAACGGCAACTGAAGAGGCCACCCCAGACCCGGTAGCCCTCCCCTTCCGCATAAAAGCTGCCAAAGCCCTGCAGGGGTACATCCATAATCCCCAGCTCTTCGGCCAGCTCGCGGCGGGCGGAGCGCTCCATCTCCTCACCGGTGGTGACCACGCCACCGGCGCAGGCATCCAGCATGCCGGGGCAGAAATCCTTGCTGAGGGTGCGTCGCTGCACCAGGATCCGATCCGCGTCGTCGAGCACCAGAATATAGCTGGCACGATGGCAGAGATTCTCCCGCCGCACCTCGGCTCGCTCGGCCACACCAATCACCCGGTTGTTCCCGTCCACCACATCAACCCATTCCACGCACAGGCCCTTTTATTTGTTCCATTCAAGCCCGCAGTATATCGGTGCGGTGGTTTGCCATGGCACAACTTTTTCGATGATGCCGTCAATTTGCCGAGCTCACTGGCAAAATAAGGATTCATGCAAATCTTTATAAACCGTCATATCAGTGTCATCGACCGACACCATAGTGTGCCCTGTCCAGGCAATCAGGGAACCGTGTGATGAAGGTATTCAAGCAGTTATCCCCACGGCAGATCGCTCGCTACATCAAGAGCTTTCATCGAGGCTATTTTGCCATCGAGTCGCTGGGGACATTTGAATTCAACGCGGGCAGGATCAGCCTCCATGGCCTGACCTGCCGCCAGCGGCTAAGACTGGCTCGCCAGATCAATCTGGCTGTAAGACAACTTGGTCACCGCGACCCCTTGCCGGACATGTGAGTCAAAGGGTCTTGCCCTACTGTCTGTTGTGCATCCATGCTTTGCCCGCCGGCTACTGGCCGCGCGGGCCGTTTTCGATGTCAGTCACCTTTCCATTGCGCACCGTCACAAAGCGCATGAACTCGTTCTTGCCGAAGTTGTAGGTCCAGCGTTCGCCATATTTGACCTCAACCACAGTGCCGTGCAGATTCTCCTCGTTACGGGTAATATCTTCCCGCAACATCGGCTCGCCGCACTTGAGCAGCATCTCGGCGGTGCTGTCACCCTCGCTGATCAGGGCGTTCTTGCAGCGCATGGCGTCGGCACTGGCCGGAATGCTTAGCAGCAACAGAGCAAGCCCCGCTACATTGTTCATCTTATTGCTCATCGGGTTCTCCTTATCCTCTCTAATGAGTCGCAGTATGCCTGTTCCCGTTTCTGAAAAAACCAGTCAATAGCGCAAAAAAGCCGCCCTTTTCTGCTCTCCAACCTACTGACCGCGACAAATACTGTCTATCACATAACCCAAAAACAAACGGCGACCCGAGGGTCGCCGTTTGCATCAAGCCAGCAGGATCACAGGATGTCCAGCAGCTCGACTTCAAATACCAGTGCAGAGTAAGGCGGGATGGAGCCCGCGCCACGGGCACCGTAGGCCAGATCGTGGGGGATGTAGAGCTTCCACTTGGAACCAACCGGCATCAGCTGCAGCGCTTCAACCCAGCCAGCGATCACGCCGGTCACCGGGAATTCAGCCGGCTGGCCGCGAGCAACAGAGCTGTCGAATACGCCACCGTGGGTGAAGGTACCGTGGTAGTGCACACGCACGGACTGACCGGCTACCGGAACGGCACCGTTGCCTTCTACCAGCACTTCGTACTGCAGACCGGAGTCGGTCACCTTCACTTCAGCGCGCTTGGCGTTGTCAGCCAGGAAGGCTTCGCCGTCAGCAGCGGCGGCCTTGGCGGCGGCTTCCTGCTCTTCTTGCATACGCGCAGTGATCACCTGGAAGGCATCATTGATATCGTCACGGCTGACCGCGAACTCCAGACCATTCAGGGCATCTGCCAGACCTTGTTGCAGGGCCGGGATATCCAGACCGGCAAAGGCTTGCTGCGCCAGCTGATCACCCATGTTGCGGCCGATGCCATAGCTGGCCTTCTGTTCGATAGAGTCGTATTGGGACATTGAGATGTTGCTCCAGATCCATGTAGTAAAGAGGCGGGATAATATCAGACTTTTGGCCGGGGTGCTGCCGGGGGTGCCCCTGATTTCCCCGTCAGTGGGAGGAACTTCACACAAGATGCCGATGAACGCCGCCCAACGGCGGCGATCTGCTTAACCGCGATCCAGCAAGGCTCTGACCGCGGCCACCTTGGCGCCATCGGTGATATTGACCCGGCCATCATCCGAGGTGCCCATATTCACTCCGTGCGGCACCATGCCGCCGCGCCAGCCAATGCCGGACATATGCACTTCGCTCACCCCGGTGAACTCGATGATGGTACGCACGTTGTCGGCATTGACCCCGGCCCCCGGCATCAGGCTGGCACGCCCCGCCAGCGCCTGCTGCATCTCCTGCAGGGTTTCCAGCCCAGCCAACGCGGTCGGCGCATGGCCCGAGCTCAGAATGCGCTCGCAGCCGGCAGCGACTATGGTCTCCAGATCGAGGCGCCAGTCGGAGGAGAGGTCGATGGCGCGATGGAAAGTGACCCCCAACGATCCTGCTGCATCCACCAGCTGTTTGAGCTTGGCGGCCGGCACCCGCCCCTCCTCATCCAGCAAACCGACCACCACCCCTTGCAGCCCCGCAGCACGTGCGGCCGCGATATCTTGCAGCATCATCTCGAACTCGCCGTCGTTGAAACAAAAATCCCCGGCGCGCGGGCGGATCATGGCATAAACCGGCACTGTGGCATGGCGGGCCGCCTGCTGCATAAAACCGTAGGAGGGGGTCAGGCCCCCCAGACCCAGCGCAGAGCAGAGCTCGATGCGATCCGCCCCGGATTGCTGGGCGGTGAACAGGGATTCCAGGTTGTCGATACAGATTTCAAGACGGGTCATGAGGACTCCTTTTTCGGGGAGATCAGACCCCACATCTGATCTCATAGATTGAGCAAGGCTGCGCCGCGCACACCACCGGCACCGCCGAAGCGGGCCTGGCGGATCTCGGGCAGGGCGACCCCGGGCAGCAAGTGACCGGGCAGACGCAGCGGCAGCTGTTCATAGAGGGCGGGCAGGCCGCTCAGGCCGCCCCCCAACACCACCACCTCGGGATCAATCACCGAAATGGCGGTGGCAAGCCCGGCGGCCATGATCTCCAACCAGCAGTCGACCGTCTCGACCGCATGGGGTTCATGGGCCTCGAAGCGTCCCACAATCTGGTGACCCGTGGCGCGCTGGCCATGGAAATGGTGATAGAGACGCTCCAGACCGGTGCCGGAGGCATAGGCTTCAAAACAGACTAGACGGCCGCAGCCGCAACGGGGACGGGGCAACTCGGGGTACTTCATCAGCATGGTCGCGGGCAAGGGGTAGTGACCAATCTCGCCAGCCAGCCAGTTGCGCCCCTGAATAAGCTTGCCCGCCAGATAGACGGCGCCGCCGATGCCGGTGCCGATGGTGACGCCGAGCGCACTGCCTGCACCGTCGGCTGCCCCTTGATGCACTTCGGACCAGAGGAAGCAGTTGGCGTCGTTATCCACTTTGACCGGCCGCTCCAGCAGCTCGGCCAGATCAGCGCCCAGATGGCGACCATTGATGGAGGGCAGATTGGCCGCCACTATGCTGTGATCGTGGCTGTTGATGACACCGGGGAAACCGATGCCGACCGAGCCCCGTGCGCCGAAGCGGGCATCCGCCTGCTCGACCCGGGAGCGGATCAGCTGCTGCAGCCCCTCATAATCGTTGCCCGGGGTACTCATGCGCTCCTCGTGGCAGAGGTTCAATGCACCGTCATAAACCGCGAAGGCGATCTTGGTGCCACCGATATCAAAGCCGTAATACATGCCAGCACTCCCTTGTCAGCCCGTGTTTATCCAACTCTGTTTCAAGGGGGACATTGTATTAATTCGCAAAAAAAATAAAGTGACCGAAGGCGAAAAACGGGAGAGTGATCAGAGCAAACGGCTCATTTGTCGCTGCAGGCAGGGCTGCCCGAGGCTTATCAGGGTGCGCTCTGCACCATCAAAGACGAAGCCGCGGCGCAGGTAGAACCCCTCGCCGATGTGGTTGCCATCAAGCAGCCACAATTTGACGCTATGGCAGCCGGCGCGGCGCATCTGCATCGCCACCGCCTGCCACAGCCGTTTGCCATAGCCTTGTCGCCAGTGGTCGGGATGGAGGTAAAAAGCGCGGATCAGGGCGCTGCTCTGCCCCGCTTCCTGCAGTGGTTGCCAGTAGAGCAGGCCAATCACCACCTCATCGAGACAAAGCAGCATGGGCCTTGGGCCCGGCTCGGCCAGACGGCTCTGCCAGATCTGCAGATGAGCGGTGACGTCCAGCTGCTCCAGCAGGTCGGCACCGAGCACCTGGCCATAGGCAGCGAGCCAGCTGGCTCGCTGCATCACCGTCATGGCGGCGGCATCGTCGCTGCGCGCCATGCGCAGGCTTATACCTTGCATTGGGGCACCAGACCGTTGGCGCGAGCCTGCTCATAGAGCGGCAGCACTTGCGCCTGTTGCGCCTGCAACTCGGCGATCCGGTTCTCGTTGCTCGGATGGGTGGAGAGCAGTTGCGGCGGGGTGTTGCCACCGGCGGCGGCACTCATGTTTTGCCACAGGGGGATTGCCTCGGCCGGATTGAACCCGGCGCGCGCCATCAGCTCAAGTCCGAGCCGATCCGCTTCGCTCTCCTGAGTGCGGCCATAGGGCAACATCACCCCCACCTCGACCCCGAGGCCAAGGGCGGCCATGGTGGCGCCGCGGTACTCGCTGGTGCCCATGGCAATGTCGGCGGCCGCCAGACCGATCCCCGCCAGCTGGCTGCGCGAGAGTCGCTCGTTGGAGTGCTGGGCCAGTACGTGAGTCAGCTCGTGACCGATGACGGTCGCCAACTGATCCTGATTCTTGGCCACCTTGAGCAGGCCGCTGTAGACACCAATCTTGCCGCCGGGCAGGGCGAAGGCGTTGACCTGTTTGGAGTCAAACACCACCACTTCCCAGTTGGTGATGCCATAGCTGGCCGGCACCTGGGCGGTCACCGCCTTGGCGACACAGGAGACATAGGCGTTGAGTTTGGCATCCTTGCTCACCTTCTCCTGCTTCTTCATCTGCTCGAAGGAGTCGGCGCCCAACTGGTTCATCTGCTGGGGAGAGTAGAGCAGCATCTGGCTGCGGCCGGTCGGCGACTGGGCGCAGGCGACCAGCAGGGAACTACAGAGGGCTACCATGCCAAACTTGGTGAGGGACGCAATCATGAAGGGATCCTTTGCCATAACGTTGCCCTATTCTCGGAAATGCCGCCCTGCTGCGCAAGGGAGCCAGCCCCCGGCTGGCGGAAAAATATCCATCCTGCGCTATTAACAAAACTGACAGCCGACAAAAACAAAACGAGCCCGCTTGGGGCTCGTTTTATCAGGGCATGCTGACTGCAGGCAGTTACATGATACCCAGCTTTTTCAGGTCAGCCTGTACCACCTTGGCCGGCACCGGCACGTAGCCATCTTTGGCAACGATGTTCTGGCCTGCTTTGGAGAGCATCATCTTGACGAACTCTTGCTCCATCGGGGAGAGCGGCTTGTTCGGATGCTTGTTCACGTAAACGTACAGGAAGCGTGACAGCGGATACTTGCCGGTGATGGCGTTATCGGAGGTCGCTTCGATGAAGGTCTTGCCATCTTTGGAGAGCGGTACTGCACGCACGCCGGAGGTGACATAACCGATACCGGAGTAGCCGATGCCGTTCAGGGAGGCAGAGACAGACTGCACCACGGAGGCAGAACCCGGCTGCTCGTTCACGCCGCTCTTGAAGTCGCCGTTACACAGGGCGTGCTCCTTGAAGTAACCGTAGGTACCGGATACGGAGTTGCGACCGAACAGTTGCAGATCCTTAGAGGACCAGTTGCCGTCCAGACCCAGATCAGACCATTTGGTGGCAGCCTTGGCTTCGCCGCACTTCAGGGTGCTGGAGAAGATGGCATCGATCTGCGGCATGGTCAGCCCCTTGATGGGGTTGTCCTTGTTGACGAACACCGCCAGGGCATCGACTGCAACGCGGATGGCAGTCGGCTTGTAGCCGTAACGCTTCTCGAATGCTTCCTCTTCACCGGCCTTCATGGCACGGCTCATCGGGCCGAACTGGGCAACACCTTCGGTCAGGGCAGTCGGGGCGGTAGAAGAACCGGCGGCCTGGATCTGCACGTTGACGTTGGGGTACAAGCGCTTAAATTCTTCGGCCCACAGGGTCATCATGTTGGCCAGGGTGTCAGAGCCGACAGAGGACAGGTTGCCCGAAATGCCGCTGGTCGGTGTGTAATCCGGCAGGTCTTTATCCACACCGGCAGCCAGGGCGCTGACAGAAAACAGGGTTGCTGCGGTGAATCCGATTACACCAGCCAGTTTGTTGAGTTTCATCCAATCTCTCCAAAGTTACAGAAGGTCCGTTCTTAAGACGGCGCCAGTATCTGACCTGGCAGTGACAAATTTATGGATTTAATGTGACACTTTAATGACATGGCGACAGATTTGAACAAATGAAAAGAGGGCCCGTTCAAAGGCCCTCTTTTTGCAGCTAACTCATTGCCATAAAAGACTATTTAATCACCACCATACGGCTCGGGATGAGAAAGCTGAAGCGGCTGCCAAGGCCGACCCGGCTCTCGATATCGAGCTGGCAATCGTGATGACTGAGGGCATGCTTGACGATGGCAAGGCCCAAGCCTGAGCCGCCGGTATGGCGCGAGCGGGCCTTGTCGACCCGATAGAACCGCTCGGTCAGCCGCGCCAGATGCTCGGGGGCAATCCCCTCCCCTTCATCGCTCACGGCAAACAGCGCCATCGCCCCCTGCTTGCGCCACTCCACGGTAATTTTGCGCCCCGCCGGGGTGTAGTGGATGGCGTTATAGACCAGGTTGGAGACGGCACTGCGCAGCTGCTCCTGATCCCCGCGCACCAGCAGATTGGGCTGCACCACAAATTCGATCTGGTGGGCCCGTTCGCCCGAGAGCGCCCGCGCCTCCTGCTCCAGCAGCCCCAGCATGGCAGGCATGTCTACCAGATGGGAGAGATCCACGGTCGGAGCCGCCTCGATACGGGAGAGGGTGAGCAGCTGATTGACCAGATTATCCATCCGGATGGTCTGCTCCATCATCACCCGATGCGCCTTGGCCCACATGGCGGGCGGGGGCGGCTCCTCGGTCATCTCCAGATAGCCCTTGAGCACGGTCAGCGGGGTGCGCAGCTCGTGAGAGACGTTGGAGACGAAGTGCTTGCGGGTCTTCTCGAGACTGCGCAAGCGGGTGACATCCCGTACCACCAGCATCGCCTGATCCGAGGCGTAGGGCATGATGCGAAACTCGAGAAACTTCTCCTCGTTGACCGGGGAGTGCATCTCGAGGGGCTCGTCATACGCCCCCTTGCCCAGATAGGCGTTAAAGGCAGGATTGCGAATGAGGTTACCGATATGCTGGCCGGCATCCTCCGGCCAGCGAAAACCGAGCAGTTGCTCCGCCAGCCGGTTGCACCAGAGGATGCTGCCATCGGTGCGAAACACTACGGCGGCATCGGGCAGCGCCTCGGCACCCTCCCGGAAGCGGCGGATCAGCCCCGCCAGCTCGCGGCGACGGGCGCGGTGGCGCTGCTGCAACTTGTAGATACCGTTGAAGATGTACTCCCAGCTGCCATTGCCGCTGGGGGGCACCAGGCTGCGATCGTGCCACAACCAGTCAGAGAGCCGCTTCTGGAAGCGATAGTGCCAGCCCAGATGCAACACGGCCGCCACCAACAGGCAGAGGGCAAGATGATCAATCAACCAGCCAACCAATGCGAAAGGGGCGTAAAAAAACGCCATTCGCCACAACTGTCGCCGCCAGGCGTAAGGTTGCAACATAACTGCCTCTAGAGACGGGTTGAGAAGCGGTATCCGGCTCCACGCACCGTCTGGATCAATCTGTCGTGCCCTGTCTCTTCAATCGCCTTGCGCAGGCGACGAATATGCACATCCACGGTTCTGTCCTCGACGTACACATTGGTACCCCAGACATTGTTGAGCAGCTGTTCACGGCTGTAGACCCGCTCGGGGTGAGTCATAAAGAAGTGAAGCAGCTTGAATTCGGTCGGCCCCATGTCGAGCGCCTTCTCTTCGGCACTGACCCGGTGGGAGACAGGATCGAGTTTCAGCCCCTGCACCTCGATCACCTCATCCACCGAGGTGGGCGACACGCGGCGCATCACCGCATGGAGGCGAGCGGTCAGCTCCTTGGGCGAGAATGGCTTGGTAATGTAGTCGTCAGCACCGGCCTCCAGACCACGCACCTTGTCCTCCTCTTCACCGCGAGCGGTGAGCATCACCACCGGGATCTGGCGCGTCACCTCATCCTGCTTGAGCTGCTTGATAAACTGGATGCCACTGCCGCCCGGCATCATCCAGTCGAGCACGATGAGTTCGGGGTAGGGTTCGCACACCTTCGCCAGTCCATCGGCGTAATCTTCCGCTTCAATCGTCTCATATCCCTTCTGCTCCAACACGAAGCAGAGCATTTCGCGGATCGGTGCTTCGTCCTCGACCACCAGAATTCGCTTAGCCATTCCCTTCTCTCTCCTCTGTGAAGATGGGTGCGCCAATTATTAGAATTTTCTGTGACACTTTTATGACTTTATGACAGGCGGGATGATAAACGTTTTCAGATTCAGTTGGCAGCAGTACGTTGCAACAAGTCCCACCGGTTGCCACTGATATCCTCAAACACCACCACGGTGCCATAAGGCTCGTCACGGGGCTGTTCACAAAAATGAACACCGTACGCCTGCATGCGCTGGTAATCCCCCCAGAAATCAGTGGTCTCGAGGAACAGAAATACCCGGCCACCACCCTGCTGGCCGATGGCGGCCTGCTGCTGCGCATTGGCCGCTTGTGCCAGCAGCAGTGCAGAACCGGAGGCACCTTTGGGGGCAACCCGCACCCAGCGCTTGCCCGGTTTGCCCGGTTCATCAAGCCGGGTGTCTTCCAGGAGCGCAAAGCCAAGTCCCTCGGTAAAAAAGCGAATGGCCTGATCGTAATCAGCCACCAGCAGGGTCAGCGCCCCTATGTGTTGTGAGATGGCAGAAAAACCTCAACGGATGAGTCAACGGGCGCAATGCCCCGGCCAGGGCGCATCATAGCGGCTGGACGGGCAGGGCTCCAGCCGTCATGTGCGTCTTGAAAACAACCGGTGAGGGGGAGTGAGCACTCAAGGCGCTTCGCGCAGCGTCCGGTAGAGGGTGGTGCGGCTGATCCCCAGCTGGCGCGCAGCCTCGCTGACGTTGCCGCCGCATGCCGCTAGCGTTTGCTGCACCTGCCGCCGGGTTTGTTCACGCAAGCTGGTCGCCTCCCCCATCGGCAAGACGCCGGGCTCTGTGGCCACACTGGGCAGATGCAGGTGGGCGGGTTCTATCCAACCCAACCCCTCTGCCAGCACACAGGCCACTTCCAGTGCCTGCTTGAGCTGGCGCACGTTGCCGGGCAGCGGATGGGCCAGCAGCTGTTGCTCCGCATCGCGGGTCAGACGCAGGGTCGGGTCCATCTCCGCCAACAGTCGCTGGATCAGCTCCAGACGCTCAGCGGCAGGCCAACGGCGCAGCGGCATCAGCTGCTGACGCCAGCCGCAGATCCGGTAATAGAGGTCTTCGCGAAATGCGCCACTCTGCACCATGGCCGCCAGATCCCGGTGGCTGGCACTGACCAGCCAGAAATCCACCGCCTCCGGCTTGTGACTGCCAACCGGCGTCACGCTGCGCTCCTGCAATACCCGCAGCAGTCGGGTTTGAGCCTGCAGCGGCAGTTCGCCAATTTCATCGAGCATCAGCATGCCGCCGTGGGCTGCGCGCAGATAACCCTGACTGCCCTGGCTGCGGGCACCGCTGAAGGCCCCGCCCACATAGCCAAACAGCTCTGCTTCCACCAGATCTGCTGGTAACGCGCCACAGTTGACGCACACCAGTGGCTGCTCCCGCCGACTCGACGCTCGGTGCAGGGCCCGCACCAGATGCTCTTTACCGCTGCCGGTCTCCCCCTCGATAAGCAGCGAAATGCCGCGCTCCAGCATCTTGAGCGGCACCTGCTGCGGATGTGGCACCGGGCTTGAGTGACCCGGCAGCACGGCGCGGGAAGAGGTCACGTCCGCTTCTGGCTCCAGCCGCAAGCCACGCCCCTCGCGCAGCAGTTGCCTGCCATCGAAAGGGTGCTGGCCGAGCCAGAGCCGGCCTGCCCGGTTGGCGCCGAGCAGTTCCCCCTCCTCTCCCAGCAACAGGCGAGCGGACCAGAGGCTCTGGGGCTCGAGATCCACCAGCCAGCCCGGCTGACGCGCCAAGAGTGCATTTTCGAGGGTCATGGCCAGCAGCCGCACCGTGCCCAGCATGTCGCCGTCGTGGTGGGCCGCATCGGTGGAGATATCGAGCACACCGAGTAATTGCCCATCCGGCCCGAGCAGCGGACAAGCGCTGCAACTGAGGAAGCTGTGCTGGGCGAAGAAGTGCTGATTGCCGAGCACCTGCACTTCGCTCTGCTCGGCCAGCGCGGTACCGATGGCGTTGGTACCTTTGCTCGCCTCCCCCCAGCGGGCGCCACTGCGCAAAAAGATACGCTCGGCATGGCGGGCGAACCCCTCATCACCACTGGCGGCCAGAATGGCCCCCTCACCGTCACACAACAACAGGCGACAGGGGCGACCCGCCAGCAACTGGGCAAACAGCGGCAGCACGAAGCGCTGGAAGCAAGCAATCAGCGCCCTGTGCTGCTCCTGACGGGCCGACAGCTCCCCTTGGGGCAGCAAGTCCAGATCGGCACTCTGCTGGCGGCTCAGCCCCTGATGCAGGCAGCGCTGCCAGGAACGCTGGATCGGACCGGGACCGGGACCGGGTTGAAGTGACTCACTCATCACGCCTCCTGTTCACAAACAGCACGACTGTCTCGGCCACTGTCCAGAAACGGTACAGTTTTATCGCAATAGCCGTGGTCATTGGTTAACCAAGATACGCTGCCACACCCCGTTTGGTAACGTTTTTGTAACCTTTTGCCTGCTGGTCAGACCCTTTGGCACGCCCCTTGCGATATCAGCTGGCAATCGGTCTGTCAGCCAGTCCGGTCAGGATCACACACATAAAGGATGATGAGATGATTTATACCGCTCCCGGTCAGGCAGGTGCCCTGGTCAGCTTCAAATCCCGTTACGACAACTTCATCGGTGGTGAGTGGGTGGCTCCTCGCGCCGGCCGCTACTTTGAAAACATCTCGCCGGTGGATGGCAAAGTATTCTGCGAGGTCGCCCGCTCCGACGCCGCCGATATCGAACTGGCGCTGGATGCCGCCCACAAGGCGTTCACCAGCTGGAGCAAGACCAGCGTCACCGAGCGCAGCAATCTGCTGCTGCGCATCGCCGATCGCATCGAGCAGAACATCGAGCGACTCGCCATCGCCGAAACCTGGGAGAACGGCAAGGCGGTGCGCGAAACCCTGGCGGCAGACCTGCCGCTGGTGGTGGATCACTTCCGCTACTTCGCTGGCTGCATTCGCGCTCAGGAGGGCTCGGCCGCCGAGCTGGATCAGAACACCGTCAGCTACCACTTCAAGGAGCCCATCGGCGTGGTCGGCCAGATCATCCCGTGGAACTTCCCGCTGCTGATGGCCGCCTGGAAGCTGGCCCCGGTGCTGGCGGCGGGTTGCTGCAGCGTGCTCAAGCCCGCCGAGCAGACCCCGGTCACCATCATGCTGATGATGGATCTCATCAAGGACATCCTGCCTGCCGGCGTAGTCAACGTGGTCAACGGCTTCGGCGCCGAGGCAGGTCAGGCGCTGGCCACCAGCAATCGGATCCAGAAACTGGCCTTTACTGGTTCGACCGAAGTGGGCGCCCATATCCTGCGCTGCGCCGCCGACAAGCTGATCCCCTCGACCGTGGAGCTGGGGGGCAAGTCCCCCAATATCTACTTCGCCGACGTGATACAGCACGAGAGCAGCTACATCGACAAGGCGGTAGAAGGGATGTTGATGACCTTCTTCAACCAGGGGGAAGTATGTACCTGTCCCTCCCGCGCGCTGGTGCAGGCCAGCATCTATGACGACTTCATGGACAGGGTGCTGGCCCGCGCCCGCACCATTGTTCAGGGCAACCCCCTCGATACCGCCACTCAGGTGGGTGCGCAGGCGTCCCGCGAGCAGTTCGACAAGATCCTGGGCTACATGGAGATCGGCCGCGGCGAAGGGGCCAAGATGCTGATCGGCGGCGGCCCGGCCAAGGTGAACGGACTGGAGGGGGGGTTCTACATCCAGCCCACCATCTTCTCCGGTCAGAACAAGATGCGGGTATTCCAGGAGGAGATCTTCGGGCCGGCACTCGGGGTCACCACCTTCAAGGACGAGGCGGATGCTCTGGCCATTGCCAACGACACCCAGTACGGGTTGGGGGCAGGCCTGTGGACCCGCGACAGCAATCTGGCCTGGCGCATGGGGCGTGGCATTCAGGCTGGCCGGGTCTGGGTCAACTGCTACCACGCCTACCCGGCACACGCCGCCTTTGGCGGTTACAAAAAGTCGGGGATCGGCCGTGAGACCCACAAGATGATGCTGGACCACTACCAGAACACCAAGAACCTGCTGGTAAGTCACGACATCAACCCGCTCGGCTTCTTCTAGCGTAAGCAAATTTCATCAGAAAGGGCGCCTGCGGGCGCCCTCCTTGTTTTGCTTCATCAGATGACATGTCCGGCGATTTGTTATCGGGCTGACTGTAGGCGATAACGCTGGGGGGAGCAGCCCAGCTCCCGGTTGAACATGGCGATAAAGGCCGAGGTGGAGCCGTAACCGAGCCGCCAGCTGATCTCCTGAATGGGCATGTCCCCCTTGAGCCAGGCCAGCGCCTTGAGTAGCCGCAACCGCGCCCGCCACTGACCGAAGCTCATCCCCAGCTCCCGCAGGCAGCGCCGCGCCAGGGTGCGCTCTGTGGTATGCAGTTGTCCGGCCCACTGGGCCAGAGTTCGGGGATCGGCAGGATCGCTGTGTAACGCCGCCAGCATGGGAGCCAGCTGCTTGTCCTGACTCATCGGCAGGTAGCTCTCCTGACAGCGGGTGCGCGCCAGTCGCTCCACCAGCAACTCGGCCTGACGCTGATCCCACTCATCCGCCATATGGCTCACCCGCCGTTCGCAAAAATCGCTCAGCAGGGCGCGGATCAGCGGGGTGAGCAGCAGCAATCTGGGCTCTGGCGGCAGCTTGGCCGCCAGCTCGTGGCTGACGTAGATGGAGGTGTAGTCGAGGGTCTGCTCGTTGTAGGAGGTGTGCTCGAGATCCGCCGGCACCCAGATAAGATAGTCGGCAGGGGCCACCAGTCGCTGATCCCCCAGCTCTATCTCCATGATCCCCAGACTGATCATGTTGAGCTGGCCCCAGGGGTGGGAGTGCAGCACGGTCGCGCTGTCGGCCAGCATCTGCTGGTAACTGAAATAGAGCGGATTGGGAGCGGGCAGAACGACATCTACCGGCTGAAACTGGTGAGTGGCCATCAGCGCCCCTTGTCAGCGAGAGAGAGGAGCTGGCGTGATGCAACGCCCTGTTGGCTCGGTCTCCGGCACAGGTCAAAAGCAGCCATCAGTTGCGGGCAGACGCAGCCCGTGTGGGCCGGAATAAGGTGCATCAGAAAGAGTTGTCTTTTCTGCTGGGTCATCTGTCTGTTTTACGCTACTTGATAATATAAAGACAAGGGTAGACTTGGCCCCCTGTTAATAAGGAGCCTCTGATGCGAATCTTTTCCCCTCTTCTCTTTCCGCTGATGGCTGTGCTGATCTGGGCTACCAATACCGTGGTTTCCAAGGCGGCCGCCAGCGTGCTCGACCCCGCGGCTATCTCCTTCTATCGCTGGGTGATCGCCGCCCTGGCGCTGACCCCCTTCTGCCTGCCCACCCTCTGGCGGCGACGCAGTGAGATTCGCCCCTGGCTCGGCAAGCTGCTGGTGCTGGCGGCGCTCGGTATGGTGCTCTACCAGTGCCTGGCCTATTACGCCGCTCACAGCACCTCTGCCACCAATATGGGGGTGATCGGCTCCCTCATTCCGCTGCTCACCCTGCTGCAAGGAGCGCTCTTCTTCGGCCAGCGTCCCGGCAAACAGGCACTGCTCGGCATGAGTCTCTCCCTGTTCGGGGTGCTCTGGCTGCTTGGCAAGGGCGAACCACTGGCCCTGCTCCACAACGGCATCAACCCGGGGGATGGCATGATGTTGCTGGGCTCCGCCAGCTACGCCCTTTACGGCCTCTTGATCCGCCGCTGGCACCTGCCGTTTGGCCCCTGGCTCAACCTCTACATGCAGATCCTGCTGGCCGTACTGCTGCTGGTACCGCTCGCTCTCAGCGCCGACTCGATGGCGGTGCCAGCCGAAGGGTGGGGTCTGGTGCTCTTCGCCGGGCTTGCCTCCTCCCTGTTGGCAGCTTACTGCTGGATGCGCGGCCTCGCCTGCATGGGGGCAGAACGCACCTCGGTCTTTATGAACCTGATGCCGCTCTGTACGGCGCTGATAGCCGTCGTCGGTCTGGGGGAACCGATCCATGGCTACCACCTGCTGGGTGGCGGGCTGATCCTGGGCGGGGTGATGACCTCCCAGCTGAAGGGGCGTGCGCCGGTAGCCGAACGGGAAGCGGCCTGAAAACGTACATCATCCGGAAACAACAAGGGAGCCCATGGCTCCCTTGTTGTTTCTGCAATGCACGCCAGTGCGCATCTCAACCGGCCCGGCGCCAGCGGTAGCGCCGCTCCGGTCGCCCCCGCTGGCCATAGTTGAGATCCACATCCACCCGGTCTTCCGACTCCAGATACTCCAGATAGCGGCGCGCCGTGGTGCGGCTGAGGGAGAGTCGCAGCGCCACCGTGTCGGTGGAGAAGACGCTCTCCGGCTCGCCCGCCAGCAGATCCAGCACCTGACGCAGGGTGATGCTGTCGATCCCCTTGGGGGTGACGCGCATCTCCTTGATCTGGGAGCGTCCTCCCTTGCCCAGCAACTTATCGAGATCTTCCTGCTCCAGCCGACCCCGCTCGCAGAGGCGGCTGTGCAGTTGCAGGATCTCGTCCAGACTCTGCTGGATGCGAAACAGCCGCAATGGTTTGATGACGTAGTCATGAACCCCCAGATTGAGGGCCTGCTGGATGGTCTCCACGTCCCGCGAGGCAGTCACCATGATGACATAGGCTTCGCGGTTGTGGCTGCGCAGGCGGCTCACCCACTCAAGGCCAGAGCCATCGGGCAGGGAGACATCCACCAGCAGCAGTTGGGGCACCACACCTGCCATCATGGCATCGGCCTGGGCTAGGGTGCCGGCCCGCCCCAGCAGGGAGAAACCGGGTGTCGCCGCCACCAGTTCTGACAAGATGGCACCGATCCGATCGTCATCTTCAATAACAAGCGTGATTATTGGGTCCATGGCTCACATTAATTTGTTTTTATTCAAGTAGATACCAAACAGGGTGGTCTGCTCGGCGGTTCGCCGCCATTCTATCACACCCTCGTGCCGACCCACGGTCTCCTTGACCAGGAACAGACCCACCCCGTGATCGCCGCTCTGGCGACTCACTCCGTAATCGAACAGGTGATCGGCCAGCTCCTCGTCGACCCCCTCGCCGCTATCCTCCACCTCGATCACCAGTCGCCGCCCCACATCGCACAGGGACAGCAGCACCCGGGGCGGTCGCTGCTGGCGGTTGCGCCAAGCCGCCAGCAAGCCGTTATCCAGCAGGTTGCCAATGAGGGTGATGAGATCGGCCGAGACCGAGGCCGGATACTCCGCCAGCGCCGAATCGGGATCGAGCTCCAGGGTCACCCCGAGCTCGCGGGCCCGGCTGAACTTGCCGAGAATAAGCCCCGCCACCGGCTTGTTGTCGATCAGCCGCAGCAGCTCCTGCAGCATGGTCTGGCACGCCTCATTCTCCTGCTGGATCAGCTCCACCGCCTGATCCACATGGCCCAGTTGCAACAGGCCGGAGAGACTGCTCAGCTTGTTGGCGAACTCGTGGCTCTGCATCCGCAGCATCTCGGCATACTGGCGCAGGTGGGTCACCTGCACCCCCAGACTGGCGGCCACCTCCGGACGGCTGAAGATCAGCAGTCGCCCCGGTGCCTTGCCCTGCACCGCCTGCCAGCGGCCGACGAAAGACTCCCCCTGAATGGTGAAGCTCACTTCCCCACCCTCCTGCTCCAGACAGGGGGCAAGGGGCGGCACCAGCTCCGCCAGCGACTGCCCCTGCAGGGCATGGCGCCCGGTAACCGGCAGCCGCAGCTGATAGCTGGCGGTGCTGTTGATCATGTTGATGTTGCCGCGGCCATCGAGGGCAATCACCCCTTCGGTGATGTGCTCCAGCACCAGATCCTGCAGGGTGAAACGGCGCACGATCGCCTCCGGCTCCAGATCGAGCAGGGTCTTGCGCAGCAGGTATTGCACCCAGAGTGCCAGCAGCAGGCCGCACCCCAGCACCGCCACAATGGCGCTGATGAGCAGGGCCACCCGCTCCATATAGATGCCCTCCACCTGCTGCATCAGGTAGCCCACCACCACGGCCCCCATGACGCGCCCATCCCCGCCCACCACCGGGGAGAAGCAGCGGATCGCCGGCCCCATGGTGCCCCGATCCTTGGAGCAGTAGCTGCGCCGCTCCTGCAGCGCGGGCCAGATATCCTCGCCGCGGAACTTCTGCCCCACCAGCTCGGGGTTGGGGTGGCTGAGGCGGCGACCATGCTCGTCGGTCACCACCATATAGGTGGCATCGGTGCGGTTGCAAACCGCCTCCACATAGTCGCGCAGGGTAGGATCACTGCCCTGACGCAGAGCATCGACCACCCGGGTATCCGCCGCCATGACCCGTGCCAGATCGCTCCCCTTATCCTGCAGATTGCTCTCCAGCAGATGACGGATAAAGAGGGCCAGCAGGCTGCCCAGAATGAGGATCAGCAGCAAGGAGAGCCCAAGAGAGAGGGTGACCAACTGGTGGCGAAGTTTCATGCACATACCTTAAAACGTCAGGACGCAGCCCAATAGTGCGGATGCCACCAGGTCTGGTCAATCAAAGGTGCCGGATCGCCGACAAAATCGGCCAATCCTTCCTCGCGGGCACAGAGTGCCACCGCTCTGGCGACGGCGCGGGCCACCTCTCCCACCTGCTCGATGGGGGGCAACAGCCGACCCGCCACCAACGGATAGGCGCCAACTGCCCGCACCGCTGCCAGCAACATGCCATCGCTGATGCGGCGCGCCTTGACCGCGCAGGCTCCGAGACCAATGCCCGGAAAGACATAGACGTTATTGCACTGGGAGACCACCCGCCGCTCGCCAGCCACCATCACCGGCGCAAAGGGGCTGCCGGTGGCCAACAGGGCATGGCCATCTGTGGCAGCCCACACCTGCTCGGGGGTGGCCTCGGCGCTGCGGGTCGGGTTGGAGAGCGGCAGGATCACCGGCTGCTCGCACACCTCCCCCATCGCCTGCAGCACCTCGCCAGTAAAGAGGCCGCCCTGCCCGCTCACGCCAATCAAAACCGCCGGGCGCACCTGGCGGATGGTCTCCAGCAGCGAACTGCTCCCCTCCTCAACGGCGCGGGCAAACGGCTGCTGGGCGCGAGTCAGGTTGGGACGATCGGCGCAGACCACCCCGTCCTGATCAAACAGCCAGACGCCATCGTGGCTCCCCGCCAGCTGGGCCAGCATGGAGGCGATGCCGCAACCGGCAGAGCCCGCCCCGACGATCAGCACAGGAGCATCGCACAGGGCAGTGCCCGCCTGCTGCAACCCGGCCAGCACGCAGGCGGAGGCGACCGCCGCCGTGCCCTGAATATCGTCGTTGAACATGCAGAGCTCGTCGCGATAGCGGGCCAGCAGGTTGGCGGCGTGCTTGCCGGCAAAGTCTTCAAACTGCAGCACCACCTGCGGCCAGCGCTTGCGAATGGCGGCCACCACCTTGTCCATGAAGTGGTAGTAGCTCTCGCCGTCGATGCGCGGGGATTGCCAGCCGAGGTAGGAGTCATCCTCCAGCAGCTCGGGATTGTTGGTGCCCACATCGACACAGAGCGGCAGGGTGCGCGCCGGATTGATGCCGCCAGCAGCGGAGTAGAGCGCCAGCTTGCCGATACAGATCCCCATACCGCCGATACCGAGATCGCCAAGCCCCAGCACCCGCTCGCCGTCGGAGATGACGATCACATCCACCTCCTGCTCCACCGACTCGAGAATATCGTCGAGATCGTCCCTGTCATGCCAGGAGAGGTAGAGGCCGTGGCTGCGCAGATAGAGATCGCTGTGGCGCTGACACGCCTCCCCCACCACCGGGGTGTAGATGATCGGCAGCAGCTCCGGCAGGTGGTGACGCACCAGATCGTAGAAGAGTACAGGATTGTCCTCCTGCAGCTGGCGCAGCAGCAGATGCTGGTCAAACGGACTCTGCATGGCGCTGACCAATCGGTAGATCCGGCGCCGCTGCTGGGAGAGGGACTCCTCCTTGTGGGGCATACGCCCCCGCACGCCCTGACGCTTGCGCTCGGCATAGGGCAGGCTGGTGCCCATCATGATGTCGTTCATCTTGTTTGTTCCTCAATCCGGTATCAGGCGAGCAGGGAGATAAGGGCGGTGGCCAAGATCAGCATCACGGCGCCGCCAAGGCGAGAGGAGATCTGGGCAAAGGGCATCAGCTTCATCCGCTGGGCCGCCGAGAGCACGGCTACGTCGCCGGTGCCGCCCATGTTGGCCATACAAAGTCCGCCGGTGATGGCCGCCTCGATGGGATAGAAACCGATCATCCGGCCCACCAGCGCCGCGCCGAGGGCGCCGCCCATCACGGTGACCATGACCAGCACGAAGTAGCTGATGGAAAAAGCGCTGATGAGCTCCGGAATACTGGTATAGGCGACGCCGATCCCCACCAGCAGGGAGGGAGTGAGGTTGCTCACTACAAACTGATACCAGTCGGCCGCCGCCTGCTCATAACGGCGCGGCAGCAGGCCGCTCACCTTGATAAAGGCGACCGCCAAAATCATCAGGGCGAAGGGGTGCATGGGGATAAAGTTGCCAAGCAGGGAACCCAGCACAAACATGCTGGAGCTGATAAAAAGCCCCATACCCAGACTCTGCAGGGTCGGCGCTTCGGCCTGCTCATCGGCAATGTTCTGGCTACTCTCTTTAACCATCAGCTTGCCATTGCCAGTCAGGGAGGGGTAACGGCGACCGAGCCGCGCCAGCAGGGAGCCCACCAGAATGGCCAGGGTATTGGCGATCACCACCGCCGGTACCATGCGCGACAAGAGATCCGCACTGGACATCTGCATCGGGCCGGAGAGGATCTCCACCAACGGCACCGCACCGGCGCCCATGCCACCGCCCATGATCGGCAGGCCGATCAGCAGCACCGCATTCTTGAAGCCATACCCCATCAGGGAGCCGACCAGCCCCACGCTCAGCAGCGCCAGTGCGACGCCGCCAAGAATGACCGGCAGATAGCGCATGGCGGCATTTTTCAGCAAAGCGCCGCTCATGCCAAACACGGAGCCAGTCACCAGACTGGCGATAAAGAAGTTGAGAAAGCCCCCCTCCTTCATGAAGTTGGTGATGACCTGCCCCGCCTGCACCGGCAGCAGCTGATATTCGAACAGGGCGGCGCCGCCGAAGATGGCGAGGATGGTTCCACCCCCCAGGTATTCGCGGATCGGCATGATCCGCTCCCCCAGCTCGGTCAGCAGGGTGCCCAGTACAAACATCAGTGCCAGCGCACCGACCATGCCCAGCGGCAGCGAGCCGTTCCAGCCGGAAAAGAGAACGCAGGTCGCCAGCCCCAGAAATATAAAGAGCGGCATACCGGCAATTTGTTGGTCGCCCATAAAGGCGGCCTTTTCATGTGTGGTTTGTAGGGGTGAGAGGTTTTTCATTGTTATGTACTCTGCGTGTGATTGTGGCCGCTACTTTATTGATCCCCCTCTCCCCTGTCGGTTAGCCAGACTGCAAAGCCATATAAAAACATTAAAAACTTAAACATCATGGTGCCTCCAACGTGCGCGGCACAATAGAACACCAGACATCCGATACCCGACCAAGTCAGGAAATAGGGTGATAAAACGAGCGACCATAATGGCGGATATTTGGATGATCAGCAGTAATAACGATGCGATGATCTCCCCCCTTCGGGGAAATAACAGAGCCAGATGACAAGCTCTGCGACCATTTATAGCCACAGATCCTGTGAGTGATAATCAGCGGGCAATGTCATCGCCATGACGCGAGTGCCACGGCATGCCACATCAGGGTTTAAGTCAGCGTGCAGGAAGCACGCACGATGAAAAAGGTTGAGGAGAAAGATGCAAAAAGGGGAGATTGAAATAGTGATGAGTCAAGCCAGCGAATACCAGAGCACTGGCTTGAACTCACAAGGATCACACACGGTCAGGTCTATTCTGCCAACAGCAATGGAATATTGGCGGGGTCAAAATCATGACTGATATCGGTACTTCTGATAGCGCCTTCCCGATTCACGCCATGGTGTGACTCTGCACCATATTCCCCATCACTCAACAGCGCTTCAATTGCCAGATACACACATCCACTGTCATATCCATCCACAACCCGTTTCCCCCTTGTTTTATAACCCCATCAATATTAGCGGATAAAAAAAGAGCTGCTCACTGAAGCTGAAAATTTCATGAAAATAATCGCCGGATATCCTCCATTCACGGCGCAATATCCGAATCGGCAAGAGAGCCTCGAGTGGATCAGCCCCGAGAATAATATCAGGGGCTCGAATGCTGCCAACTCGCACCAACGAAAGATCCGACCAGAAACATGATACGCATCACACTATTTACTTAGCCTGCTAAACAAGTATGATACTTAGCAGGCTAAGTACATTGAGGATGAGAAGATGACGGATCTGGAAAGGTTGCGCGAGCTGTCGCTCGCCGAGCAGATAGCGCGGATGCACCGGCTATGGCGTACTGCCGCCGACCTGGAGCTGGCTCCCCTTGGCCTCACCCATCCCCGCTGGACCGCGCTGTGGAAACTCTCCCGCATGGGGAACCATGTCAGCCAGAAGACCCTGGCCGAAGCCCTCGAGATAGAGCTCCCATCCCTGATGCGCACCCTGGGCCAGCTGGAAGAGCAGGGTCTGATTGAGCGCCACTGCTGCAGTCAGGACAAGCGGGCCCGCATCGTCTGTGTGACCCCGGCCGGCCAGACCCTACTCGATCAGATCGCCGACCGCATCATGAATATCCGCCGGGAGCTGCTGGGGGGCATCGACGAGCAGACCCTGCAACTGTTTGAAGCCACGGTGCAGCGGATCTCGGCCAACGCCCTCAGCAAAATTGAACAACACCACGACCGACAAGCCGGAGGCGATACAAGCCCTCCCGAGACCGACACAGAGAGAGAATAAGATGACCCCGGATCAACAATTTACCCGCTGGATCAAATGGTCCATGGCTGGCTTTGCCACCCTGTTTGCCTATTTTCTGATAGCCGACCTGCTGATGCCCCTCACCCCTCAGGCGATGGCGACCCGGGTGGTCACCAAGCTGGCCCCCCAGGTGAGCGGCAAGGTGATCGAGGTCGCCGTTCACAACAACCAGCAGGTCAAGAAAGGGGATCTGCTGTTCAGGCTGGATCCGGCCCCTTTTGAACTGGCGGTGGAGCAGGCCCGCCTTGCGCTGGCGCAGGCAGAGCAGCAGAACAGTGAACTGGATGCCGCCCTGACAGCCGCCGTTGCCGAGATCAACGCCAAGGAGACCTTGGCCAGCCAGAAGTGGCGCGAGGCTGAGCGGATCGATGCGCTCTACCAACGTCACATGGTTTCGCTGCAACAAAAAGATGAAGCTGACAGCGCCCTGCGCAGCGCCCAGGCCAACCTGCGCGCCAGTCAGGCCAAACTGGCCCAGATCAAGGCCAGTCGTGGCGTAACCAGTGAGGACAATCTGTTGCTGCGCCAGGCCCGCAACAAGCTGGCGCAAGCGCAGTTGGCCCTCTCTTACAGCCAGGTCCACGCGGATCAGGATGGCACCATCACCAACCTGCAGCTCAAGCCGGGCAGTATCGCCAGCGCCGGCAGCCCGCTGCTGGCGCTGGTGTCGGAACAGGTGGACGTCATAGCCGATTTTCGGGAGAAGAGCCTGCGCCATGTCGGCGCGCAAACCCGCGCACTGGTCGCCTTCGATGGCGAGCCGGGTCAGCTCTATCCTGCTCGGGTAAGCAGTCTGGATGCCGGAGTGAGCGCCGGTCAGTTTGATGCCAATGGTCGACTGGCGGCGCCGGTGGAGTCGGATCGCTGGGTACGGGATGCCCAACGGATGCGGCTGCACCTCGAGCTGGAGCAGCTCCCCGATCATCTGCCAGCCGGGGCGCGGGCCACGGTACAACTGCTGCCGGACAATGCCCTGACCGCCATACTGGCACGGGGCCAGATCCATCTGCTCAGCCTGCTCCATTATGTCTACTAACCACGCCACTCACCCGTCGGCCAATACCGCCGCAGCACACCCCGCCGGTGGTGCTGCCACTCACCTCTGGTATCGGCCCCTCACCGGCAACGAGTTGCGCCAGTGCCTGCGCATCGCCTTTGGCTGCACCACGGGCTTTCTGCTCTGCAAGCTGTTTGGCTGGAATTACGGGGTCTTCTATACGGTCACGCCAGTGCTGCTGCTGGGGATGGTGCCGGTGATGAATGGCCATGCCGCGCGCCAGCTGATCGCGGCAGCGGCGGTCTGTGGGGTGGAGGTCGGGCTGCTGGGGGGACTGTTTGGCAGCCACCCGGCGCTGATGACCCCTATCGCCTTCATGCTGTTTCTCTACCGCTTCGCCGCCATGTCGCGGGGCAGCCTGTTTCTGTTCGGGGCCAACGGGGTGCTGAGCCTCAGCATCATGCTGCACTTTGCCAGCTATCCGCAGACCGACCTCAACGACCTGATCCTCAACAATATCTGGGCGAGCGTGCTGTCGGTGCTGATCGCCTACCTGATGACCATGCTGATCCCGGATGTGGAGGCCAGACCCAAGCCCGCCTCGGCCCCCAAGGCGCCGCACCGGATGCGCCATGAAGCTCTGCTGGGGGCCACGGTGGCCACCCTGTCGTTTCTGGTATTTCAGGTGTTTGACCTGCGCGACTCCATGTCTGCCCAGGCCACAACCCTGCTGGTGCTGTTCCCCATGCACTGGAACGGCGCCCTCAGTTATGCCCGCAAACGGGCGATGGGCACCTTGCTGGGGGTCACCTTCGGCTTGCTCGGCCAACTGCTGCTCTATGACTGGTCAGGGCAACTGCTGCTGGTCGCTCCACTGCTGTGGCTCGGCGCCATGCTGTTCAGCCATGCCCACGTCAAGGAGGCAGGCGGCTCCGGGGTCGGCTTTGGCGCCCTCACTACCCTCGGCATCCTGTTTGGCCAGTACCTCACCCCGGGCAACGATCTGGTGTTCAGCGCCCTCTACCGGGTGAGCAGCATCCTGTTTGCCATCGTGGTCACCCTGCTGGCCTGCTACCTCGTCCACCGGTTGCTCAACCGCTTCGAGGCGACCCGCTTCGGTTATTGATTTCCTGTTGTAAGCACTGTTGTCAGCCCATGGATGAGCTCTCTTTCGCCCCGTCGCCTGCCGGGGCTTTTTTCTCGCCCTCGTTTACCTCCCTCACCAATACTCCTGCAACTACAAGTCAGCGCAGAAGTGTGGCTATGCTTGTAAGGCTGCTGTCGATGAGGTGTACCTATGGTTCCGTTGTTAAAGAAATGGCTGGTTTGTCTGGTACTGTTGGCTACCAGCCCGCTCGGGGCCACCCCGCTTGTCATTGGTGCCGAAGATGACTGGGCCCCCTACTGCGAGCGCGACAAGGACAATGAGGATGACCAGCCCCACGGACTGGCGCCTGAGCTGGTCAAGGCGGTGTTCGCCGCCGAAGGGATCGAGATTGTCTTTCGCACCCTCCCCTTCGCCCGCTGCATGCACGATGCGAAAAGCGGCAAACTTGCGGGGTGCTTCAACGCCACCATCACCGAAGAGAACCGCTACCAGTACCACTGGCACGATACCCCCATGTTCGAGGAGGATCTTGCCATCTTCGCCCTCGCCAGCGAGCCGCAACGGGATCTCAAGCTCACCTCGCTGGAGGGCAAGCGGGTGGGCATCACCCTCGGCTACACCTACCCCACCGATTTTATGGAGAACCCCAGAATCACCCGCTTTCAGGCCAAATCCGATGCCCAGATCCTCGAGATGCTGGTACGTGGCCGGGTCGACTACATCCTGATGAACGGCATGCCGGGCTACCTGAAGATCCAGCAGAAACAGCTGACCGGCAAGGTGGTCAAGGTTGGCAAACTCTCCACCGATGGCTTCTGGCTCGCCTTCTCCCGCCACCACCCGCAAGGGGAAGCGCTGGCCAAACAGTTCGAGCAGGGGCTGCAGAAGATCAAGAACAACGGCATCTATGAGACGCTGATCCGCCAGTTTGAAACCAGACTTGGCCTCTACTGATGGCGATTCCTTCCTGATAGCGCCCCCTCATACTCGCGCGGTATGCCGGACAGCCAGCGACGCACCGAATAGCCCCGCTGATTGCACAATAACGGCAACCTGTTAGGCTCACGCCCGTATGACACCAATGGAGCTGTAATCATGAATAAGGCACATATGATGGCCGCTGGTGCGCTGGCCCTCGGTCTGCTCGCTGGCTGCAATCAGGGCAATACCCTCTCCGTCACTGGTGGCGAACCGGTCAGTTACCAGTGCGAGCAGGGCAAGAAGGTGCAGGTGCGCTACTTCTCCCTCTCCGACGAGAGCCTCAACTTTATCAAGCTGTCTCTGCCGGACGGCAAGGATTACACCCTGCCCCAGGCCATTTCGGCCTCCGGTGCCCGCTACACGGACGAACACGAGGCCGTCTGGTGGAACAAGGGGGATGAGGGCTTTGTCGAGCTGCGGGATCAGGATGGCGAGTGGCAGACCGCCTACAACGACTGCAAACAGCAATAAACGTGACCCCGGCCTGGCCGGGGTCTCTCTTTCTCTGGCATCAGAGTGGTGGGGGATCAGTTGATCTCGATTTCGAAACGGTTGGTCACCTCGACCGGAATGGCATCCGGGTTGCCCTCTGCCGGGCTGTAGCGGATCCGCGAGAGGGTCGCCAGCGCGCTCTGCTCCAGCTCGCCGGGAGGCTCGGCCGCCACCACTTCCGGCTTGACCGGCGTGCCGCTGGCGTCGATTTGATAGCGAACTTCCACATACCCCTTGACCGGTTTGGCCGGCAGGGCCGGCTCGTCATTGCCAAGCCATGACCACTGCTTCTCCTGAACCCAGTAGCTGGACAACTGCTCGAGAGGGATAGCGATCGGAGTGCGCTCGTGCGCCACCTCCTGACGGGATGAGCACCCCAGCAACAGTGTCACTGCCAGACCTGACCATACTGCGACTTTCCACTTCATGTAACGCTCCTTGTTCTTTGCCGGTGCTTGTTGCCGGACTGCGGGCCGCTCAACACGCGCCCTTTTGGTCAGTCACCCATCCTAACGAAAAAGTATTCGTATGAACATTAACAAAAGGGCCAACCCCGAGAGGTTGACCCTTTTATCGTCAATAAGCTCACTAACCAGCCGAAGGCATCAGCCGCGCTTGTCACTCACCACCAGCCAGAGCGCATGGACCATGCCCGGCAGGCCGCCCATCAGGGTCAGCACTATGTTGATTAAAAAGTGCAGGCTAAAGCCCACCTGGATAAACGCGCACACAGGGGGCAGGAAAATGGCCAGCAGGATCTTGAGCAGATTGTTCATCTCGGCTCTCCTTTTCAAAAATGTCGTCAGGATTGGAATGGGCTAACCATAAACATCCCGGACTTCAACTGCAAACCAGACAGGGAATTCGCTCACCCGCATCACGCCAGGCGTTGAGGTCGTGGATCTGCTGATTGCTGCTGCCACGCCAGAGCAGGCCCGGGTCTGCCAACTCCTTTTCAAACTTGCCATCCACCAGCACATCCAGCAAGGCCACCAGCTCGCGCTGGGCCTCTGACAGCTCGCCGAGCCGGTAGCCGGTCCAGCACCAGATATCCCTGCCCGGACACTCGGCGCGCACCCGTTTCACCAACGCCAGCACGTGGGGCACGTTGGCAGGGTGGAGCGGATCGCCGCCGGAGAGCGACAGACCTCGCCGTTTGATGCGGCTGTCGTTGAGATCCGCAATGATGCGATCGCTCATCGCCTGATCGAACGGCTTGCCGCCATCGAGCCGCCAGGTGCTCTGGTTGTAGCAACCCGGGCACTGGTGCTCGCAACCGGAGACAAACAGGGTGGCACGGGTGCCAGGGCCGTTGATCACATCGACCGGATAGTATTGGTGGTAATTCATGACTGAAGGTTCTGGGTGTATTTGAGATATTCCAGCAGACCACTCATAAAACGGACTCTTTCACTAGCAAGTGTCTGGAAATACTGATCTTCACTCCGGTTCAACATGAATAAGATCTTATCCCGCAGCAATTCTTCATCTAGTGCGTAGCCATGCTCTGTCACATAGGCATGAATAAAACGATAGAAAAATTGGGTGTCATTAATATGCACTTCATGCCAAGTATCTCGCGCTACCCATTGCCTCAGCATTTTCTCCGACATCGGTTTTAGAAACATAAGTTCAACCTTCATAAAGTAAGACTCCCTGTATCACAGGGAGTCTTTAGCAATTTACATATGTTTGACGCGGCGCTTCACCTCTTCCTGCTTGCCCGCATTGAAGGGGCGCGCATCGGGGCTACCGAGGTAGCCGCAGACACGGCGGGTCACCGACACCTTGGCAGGGTCATGGTTACCGCAGCGCGGGCAGGTAAAGCCCTTGGAGGTGCACTCGAACTCGCCGGTAAAGCCGCAGTCGTAGCACTCGTCGATGGGGGTGTTGGTACCGTAGTAGGGCACCTTGTCATAGCTGTAGTCCCAGACGTTCTCCAGCGCTTCCAGATTGTGCTGGATGTTGGGGTACTCGCCGTAGCAGATGAAGCCGCCGCTGGCGATGGGCGGATAGGGCGCCTCGAAGTCCAGCTTGTCGTACGGATTGACCTGCTTCTCCACATCGAGGTGGAAGCTGTTGGTGTAGTAACCCTTGTCGGTCACGCCGGATACCACGCCAAACTCCTTGGCGTCGATGCGGCAGAAACGGGTGCAGAGGTTCTCGCTCGGGGTGGAGTAGAGGCTGAAGCCGTAGCCAGTCTCCTCTTTCCACTCGTCAATGGCTGCCCTGAGACGGGCGATGATGGCGATGGCCTTCTGTTGCAGCTCGGCGCTGTCAAACAGGTGCACCTTGTCACCAAACAGGGCGTTGATGGTCTCGTGAACCCCGATATAACCGAGGGAAATGGAGGCACGACCGTTCTTGAAGATCTCGCTGACGTTGTCGTCCGCCTTCAGCCGCACGCCGCAAGCCCCTTCCATATAGAGGATCGGTGCAACCCGCGCCTTCACCCCGTCCAGACGGGTGATGCGGTACATCAGCGCCTTCTTGGCGACCCGCAGGGAGGCATCGAGACGATCCCAGAAGTCCGCTTCATCACGGGATTTCAGGGCAATGCGCGGCAGGTTGAGGCTCACCACCCCCAGGTTGTTGCGACCTTCGTGGATCAGCTCGCCATTCTCCTCGTAGGCACCGAGGAAGGAGCGGCAGCCCATGGGGGTCTTGAAGGAGCCGGTCACTTTCACGACCTGGTCGTAGTTGAGGATGTCCGGATACATCCGCTTGGAGGCACACTCCAGCGCCAGCTGCTTGATGTCGTAGTTGGGATCGCCCTGCTTGTGGTTGAGGCCATCCTTGATGGCAAACACCAGTTTCGGGAACACGGCGGTCTTCTTGTTCTTGCCAAGGCCAGCGATGCGGTTGCTGAGGATGGCGCGCTGGATCATCCGCGACTCCCAGCTGTCCCCCAAGCCAAAGCCGAAGGTGACGAACGGCGTCTGACCGTTGGCGGTGTGCAGGGTGTTGACTTCGTACTCCAGCGACTGGAAGGCGTCGTAACACTCTTTCTCGGTGCGAGCCATGGCGTAGGCTTCTACGTCGGCAATGCCCCACTCTTCGGCCACTTCACGGTGTTTCTGCCAGCTGATGGTCACATAGGGTGCCAGCACTTCGTCGATGCGGTTGATGGTGGTGCCGCCATAGATGTGGCTCGCCACCTGAGCGATGATCTGGGCGGTCACGGCAGTGGCGGTGCTGATGGATTTCGGGGTATCGATCTCCGCATTGCCCATCTTGAAGCCGTGGGTCAGCATCCCTTTCAGATCGATCAACATGCAGTTGAACATCGGGAAGAAAGGCGAGTAGTCGAGATCGTGGAAGTGCAGATCACCGCTCTCATGAGCCTGAACCACATCACGGGGCAGCATGTGGCTGGTGGCATAGTGCTTGGCGACGATACCGGCCAGCAGGTCGCGCTGGGTCGGGATCACTTTGGAGTCTTTGTTGGCATTCTCGTTGAGCAGGGCGGCGTTGGTCTGCTCGACCAGACCGCGGATCTCCTGCGCCAGACGGCCGCGCGCCTCGCGGGCCTGATCCCTGTCGTGGCGATATTCGATATAGGCACGGGCGATGGCCTTGTCGTCGGAAGCCATCAGGTGGTTTTCGACCCGGTTCTGGATCTCGTGGATATCAACTTCACCACGCCCTTCCAGCTCCTGACTCACAGCATTGGCAATGCGGGAGGCGAGTGCCGGATTGGCCTGATTGACCGCTTCCGCCGCTCGGCTGACCGCCTCTGCAATCAGCTGGGCATTGAATGGTGCGCGACATCCGTCACGTTTGATCACAACCGGTTTCATGGATTTTCCCCGTTAAAAGGCCAGGCATTTGCCTCTGGCTCACCCTTGTTGGGCCCCCCTCCCGGCATCTCGTCCTGGACGCAAATAAATTCAGCCGAGGCTTGACAAGCCTGGGCTGAAGATAGGAGGGGAACAGCTTATACACAGCTTAATAACACAACATATAGGGATTAAAAACGAATACATCCCTATATGTGGTGTCTATTAGGCACTAAAGCGCAGCCTCATTTCTTGATCCAGAACAGGTTTTTCAGCGAGCGGGACAGTTCACGACCAACCAAAAAGAGCCCCATTCAAATCCAGCCTCAAGCAGGGTGCGGGCTGGAGTCCGATCCATCAACCCGAAAAAAATCGCCCCCCGCCGCACCGGTTTCGAGATGACAGCGTCAACCAAAACCGCCCATACTGAACAAGAACTCTCTCCCCTCGACAAGGGACAACTCATGCGCACCTCCCTGCTGTTGCTACTGCTATCAACCCTCTCACTGCCGCTCTGGGCTGCCAACATTCTGGTGATCAGCAGCTACCATCCCGAATACCTGTGGGACCAAAGCTACAACAAAGGGCTGCTCGATGGCTTGCAGGGGGAGCACAAGATCACTCACTTCTATATGGACACCAAACGCCATCCACGGGAGAAGTTCGACGAAATAGCCCAGCAAGCCATCGCCTTTTATCTGAAGAGCAAACCGGATCTGGTAGTACTGGGGGATGACAACGCTATCAACTATCTAGCCAACGAGATCGCCTCGCTGGGTACCCCGGTGGTATTTCTTGGCATGAACGAGAATCCGCGCCTCAAGGGCTTTGTCGGCCACCCCAAGATCACCGGCGTGCTGGAGCGCCCCCTGCTCAAGCGCAACATCAGCGAAATAAGCCAGATGATGGGGGGGCTCGACAAGGCACTGGTGCTGTTTGATTCCAGCAATGTGGCCCTCACCGCCATCGAGGATGAATTCAAGACCCAGACCGAGCTGCGGGTCGGCCAGACCCGGATCAACAGCCAGCTGATGGGGGATTACAGCCTCTGGCAGGAGGCGGTGCTCAACGCCAAGAAGAACGGCTATCAGGCAATCTTCCTCGGCCTCTACCACACGCTGGTCGATGACAATGGCAAGCATGTGAGCGAAAAGACGGTGCTGGAGTGGACCAGCGCCAACACGCCGGTGCCGCTCTTCTGTTTCTGGGAATTTACCGTCGGCAAGGGGATGGCCATCGGTGGGCTGGTGCTGGACGGCCACGATCAGGGGATACAGGCAGCCAGCCTCATCAACACCATACTGGCGGGCACCCTGCCCCGTACCATCTCCCCCCGCGCAGCCCTGCGCGGCGAATATGTCTTCAGCAAGAGCGAGCTGGCCCGCTGGCAGCTCACCGTGCCCGACAAATGGCGCCACAAGATCCTCTGGCGTGAGTGACCGCCGAAACAAAAAAAGAGAACCCGGCCATGCCGGGTTCGCTTTTATCGGGTGCTGCGGTTAGCAGGCTTGGTGAGGGCTATCAGCCCTGCAACGCCTGTTGCAGCTCCTCTTCGGTCCAAATGGTAATGCCGAGCTCCTGCGCCTTGGTCAGCTTGGAACCGGCCGCTTCCCCCGCGACCAGCACATCGGTCTTGGCAGATACCGAACCCGCCACCTTGGCCCCCAGCGCCTGCAATGCCGCCTTGGCGTCGTTGCGCGACAAGGTGGTCAGGGTGCCGGTCAGCACGAAGGTCTTGCCGGCAAAGGGTTGCTCCGCGGCCTCTTTCTTCTCGATGGCTGGCCAGTGGATGCCGGCAGCCAGCAAGGCTTCCAGCACCTCCACGTTGTGGGGCTGACGCAGGAAGTAGTAGACATGCTTGGCCACCACATCGCCCACGTCAGCCACTTCGAGCAGTTGCTCCACCGATGCAGCGCGCAGGGCATCCAGGGTGAGGAAGTGGTTGGCAAGGTTGAGCGCAGTCGCCTCCCCCACTTCGCGGATCCCCAGGGCAAACAGGAAGCGCGGCAAGGTGGTACTGCGCGCAGCATCGATTGCGGCTACCAGATTGAGGGCCGATTTTTGCCCCATCCGCTCAAGACCGGCCAGCTGGATGGCGTTGAGGCTAAACAGATCGGCGGGAGTCTTCACCAGCCCCTTGTCCACCAACTGCTCGACAATCTTGTCGCCAAGGCCATCCACGTCCATGGCGCGACGGGAGGCGAAGTGCTTGATCGCCTCCTTACGCTGCGCCTCGCAGAACAAGCCACCGGAGCAGCGGGCAACAGCCTCTCCTTCCAGCCGCTCCACCGCAGAACCACACACCGGACACTCGGTCGGGAATAGAATTTCGCGCGCATCAACAGGGCGCAGTGCCTCTACCACGGCCACGATCTGCGGGATCACGTCCCCTGCCCGGCGCACGATCACGGTATCGCCGACCATGACGCCAAGGCGCTCAATCTCGTCGGCGTTGTGCAAAGTGGCGTTGGAGACAGTCACGCCGCCGACAAACACCGGTTTAAGCTTGGCCACCGGCGTCACGGCGCCTGTGCGACCAACCTGAAACTCGACGTTCTCAAGCAGGGTCATCTCCTCCTGCGCCGGGAACTTGTGGGCGGTCGCCCAGCGCGGGGCGCGGGCCACAAAGCCGAGCTCCTCTTGCAGAGCGATAGCATCCACCTTGTAGACCACGCCGTCGATCTCATAAGGGAGCTCGCCACGACGGGCCAGAATGTCGTCGTGGAACGACTGACAACCGGCGGCCCCCTCTTTGAGCTTCACCTCGGGACTAAGCGGCAGCCCCCACACCTTGAGCTGGGTGAGACGGCCAAAGTGGGAGTCGTCCAGTTGCTCGCCGCCAACACCGACACCGTAAGCGTAAAAGCTCAGGGGACGGCTGGCGGTGATACGTGAATCGAGCTGACGCAGGCTGCCGGCGGCGGCGTTGCGCGGGTTGACGAACACCTTCTCGCCTGCGGCCAGCGCCTTGGCGTTCATCGCCTCAAAACCTGCTTTGGGCATAAAGACTTCGCCACGCACCTCCAGCCGATCGGGCCAGCCAGAGCCGCGCAGCGCGAGCGGAATGGCCTTGATGGTGCGCACGTTCTCGGTGATCTCCTCACCGGTGGCGCCATCGCCCCGGGTGGCCGCCTGCACCAGCTGACCATTTACATAGAGCAGGCTCACCGCCAGACCATCGAGCTTGGGCTCGCAGCAGAAGGTGAAACGCACGTCACGCTTGAGGCGATCGCTCATCCGTTGTTCGAACGCCTGCAACTCTTCGCTGCTAAAGACGTTGTCCAGACTCAGCATGGGGATCTCGTGGCGCACCTGTTTGAAGGCGGTCAGCGGCTGACCGCCGACCCGAACGCTCGGGGAAGCCGGGGTTTTCAGCTCGGGGTGGTCAGCCTCCAGCGCAATCAGTTCGCGCATCAGGCGATCGTATTCAGCATCCGGCACTGTGGGGTTATCCAGCACATAGTACTGGTGACCATATTCGGTAAGCAGTTCACACAATTGACGGTGGCGGGAGAGGGTGTCGCTCATGAAAAAGTCTCGAAGTGTGATTGAACATACGGCCGGGGTAGAAACAAAAATGCGGTACCAGGGTACCGCACTTTTTCTTCACTCGACCCGCATGGCGTATTAGTCGCGACTGGCCTCGTAGGCAGCCAGCTCGTGACGGTAACGGGCAATGGTCTCATCGCTCAGCGGGCTGCGATCCATATCTGTCAGCATGGCATCGAGATCGCTGGCCAGCTGATCGGCAGCCTGCAGCATATCCTCGAAGGCAAACGCGGCATTGCTGCGTAGCGGCAGTTGCATGAACAGGGAGACACCTGGCGTGGTGAACTGCTCCATCCGGTACGGGTTGAAGGTACCCGGCTTGACCATGTTGATCATGGAGAAGAGCACTTCACCCTTGCCGTTGGGATCTTCGTGACGGTGGAAAATATCCATCTCGCCGAACTTGAAGCCCAGCGCCATCAGGGATGAGAGCAGGGTTGCACCTTGCAAGTCGTGACCCGGACGGCCCATCAGGTTGATGACATAGACATCCTGCCAGATCTTCTCGACCGGCAGGGGGGCCATGCGCGGCTCTTCCACCACAGGAGCAGGTGCCACATAGGGCGGCTCTTCATAAACAGGCTCGGGAGCCACATGACGGGGCTGCGGCTGATATTCCGGCTCGGGAGCACGCACCGGTTCGGCACGAACGGTGTCGGCGGTACGGACTGTCTCTGCACGGGCACCAAAAGTCGGGGCGGTCGCGTAGGCGGGCTCGACCAGCGGCTCGTCATCCAGCGACTGCATCATGGGCTCGCGCTGGGGACGGGAACGGTAGACCGGGGTACGACGATTGACCTGAGCAGGTTTGCGCACCGGCGCGGCAGGCGCCTCGTCGATCTCCTCGAGCAGCGGTTCGTCGAATGTTTCCTCTTCATAGACAGGAGGCGGCGGAACCGGGCGGGCAGCAGGCTTGCGCACTACGGGCGGCGGCAGATCGTCCTCGTCATCTTCATCATCAAAGGCGGGGACGGCAGGGCGACGACCGAGTTCCGGCTGGCGGCTCTCTTCACTGCGCAGCTTGGGCTCGGCACGACGGCCACCACTGACCACGCGTACCTGGCCGATGCCATCGCTGTCGAAGGCATCGTTATCACGATCCCGCGACTTGGAGTCCATCCGTCCAATCGGTTTCTCTTTGATCGGTGCCTGACGATTCTTTTTGTTGCTCCACAACCCGTGAATGAGCAATGCCGCAATAGCAATACCGCCCAGGGCAACCAAGATGTAACGCAATTCCTGCATTAGCTGCTTCTCTTTCTAGTTTTGCTCAGCCAAAGCGACGGCTTCACCGATATCGACCGACACAATGCGAGAAACCCCGGGCTCTTGCATCGTGACGCCAACCAGCTGCTCAGCCATCTCCATGGAGACCTTATTATGACTGATGTAAACGAACTGTACTGTGCTCGACATCTCTTTGACAAGAGAACAGAAGCGACCGACGTTCACTTCATCGAGCGGTGCATCCACCTCATCCAGCAGACAAAAAGGTGCTGGGTTGAGTCTGAAGATGGCAAAAACCAGCGCAAGCGCGGTTAACGCCTTCTCCCCCCCGGAAAGCAGGGCAATGGTAGCATTCTTCTTACCCGGAGGTCTCGCCATGATGCTCACTCCGGCCTCCAAAAGATCATCGGAGGTAAGCTCAAGCCAGGCACTGCCCCCACCGAACACTTTTGGAAACAGGGATTTTAAATCTTCGTTGACCTTATCGAAAGTGTCCCGGAACCGTATTTGTGTCTCTTTATCAATTCTTTTAATGGCTTGGCTCAAGGTTTCCAGCGCTTGCTCGAGATCCTGGCACTGATTTTCAAGATAGGTTGCCCGGGTTTTCGCCTCTTCGTACTCCTCCAGCGCCGCCAGGTTGATGGCGCCGAGCGCCTCCACTTGCGCCTCCAGGGTCTGGATCTCCTGCCGCAACTTGCTGCGATCAGCGGCGATCAGCACCGCCTGATCGAGATCTACCAGTCGAACCCCCAACTCTTCGAACTGCTCGTGCAGCCCTTGTCGACGGGTGAGGTTGCGTTCGCGCTCAAGGCGCAGGGTTGCCAGCTTCTCTTGCAACGTCACCAGCTGCTTGTGATCGGCACTTCTGGCCTGTTCCAGCTCACCGAGCTGGCGCTCCAGCTCCGCAAGCCGTTGATGGCAGGCGAGCTGCTGCGCCTCCAGATTGCGCTGCTCGGCCAGCAGGGGCGCCAGATCCGGTATTGCTTCGCTATCCGGCCCTTTCAGCCCGGCCAGCTCCAGCCCGAGCCTTGCCAACTCCTCTTCACCCAAGGTAATGAGTTGACGCAGATTGCCCAACTCCAGTTGCAAACGCTGGCTGGTCGCTTGTTGCTGCTCGCGGCGCACACGGGCCTCGTCGACCGCCCGCTCGCAGCGGGTCAGCTGCTCCTGAGCGAGCTGCAACCCTTGCGTCAGCGGCTCCCCCTGCTCCTGCAACTCGGCAAGGCGCGCCTCATCGAGTTCCAGTTGTTCACGGGCGCTGGCCAGTCGCTCTGCCTCTTCGGCCTGCTCCTGACCTAGCCGGATCAGCTCTTCGCCGAGCTGACCGAGCCGCTGCAACCGCTCCTGCCGCTGACCCTGTTGCAGGCTCCAGGCTTCGCGCAGTTGTTGCCATTTCTGCTCTTGCTCGCGCAAGGTTCGCTGCGACAACTCCTGCGCGCTGGCAAGCTGGGCGCGCCGGGCATCAGCAGCAACAAGTTGCTCGCTTAGCTGTACCAACCCCGCGGCAACCCTCTCCTGCTCGGTATGCAACCGCTCACGCTCACCGAGCAGCGCCATGGTGCCGAGCGCCGCGCCTTGCCCCAGATCTGCCCAGTTTGGCCCCAGCCAGTCGCCAGCAGGAGTCAGTACCGACTCACCGGCCGCAAGGCTTGGCTGGCGGGCCAATGCGGCCTCCCGGCTCTCCACCAGCCAGATGGCGTTGAGGAAGGCAGGAATATGCTCACCACCCAGTTGCGCCGCCAGGGTACCGGCAACCGCCGGTTGCGCCGGGCCAATCCAGAGCCCCTCTTGCGCCAGATTGCACTCGTCCGCCGGCATTGCGGTGAGCCAGCGACCCAGCACCTTGTCGAGTGCCTGTACCCACTCGGGGGCAACCTGCAGTCGATCCGCCAGGGTCGCCCCTTCCATCTGCTCCCCGAGGATCTGATCCAGCGTCGCCAGCCGCGCCTCCAACTCCCGCTGCAGGCTCAATTGCTGGCCATGCTGCTGCTTGAGTTGTTCATGGGCGTCGACCGCCTGCGCCAGCTGCTCGGTCAGCTCGCCATAGGCAGCCCTCTTCAGCTCCAGCTCACCACTCAGGACATCGAGGGCCGGTTGCAGATCGTCGGCCTCTGTGCCGAGGGGGCCCGCGCGTTCATCTTCCAGTTTGAGGCGGGCCAGCCGGGTCTTGGCCTGCAGCTCCTGCAAACCACCCAACCGGGTACGGGTCTGGTTGAGCTGCCCCTGCAACCCGGCCAACTGTTGCTGCCACTGCTGCTGGCGCAGGCGAGCCTGCTCCAGCTGCTCGCTGGCGTGCTGGCGGGCCTCCTGCTGCTCAGTGAGCAACTGCTCACACTGCTCCAGCCGGGCGCTCTCCTGCTCGGCGCGCAATACCCCTTCGGTCAGTTGATCCTGCTGGCAGGCAAGCTGCGCCTTGCGGGTAGCAATCCGCTCGCCCAGCGCCTCTGCACGGGCCTGCCAGTCGCGCCCCAGTTCACTCTGGTGCAATTGCTGTTGCTCGAGACGGGCGATGGCCTGCCCGCCGAGAAAAATCTGTTGCTGGCGGCTCGCCTGTTCGGCTTGCGCCTCTTGTCTGGCGACCGACAGGGTGACGTGGCGCCCCTCATCGGCGGTGCGCTTGGCATCGAGCGCCGCCAGCGCCTGCTCGGCCTGCGCCAGTTCCGTTTTAGCCTCGCCAAGGCGCGTCTCCAGCGCCCACAACTCGGAGCCAATCAGCTCGGCGCGAGCTGCGCGCGAACGACTCTTGAGCTGTTTGTAGCGCTCGGCCGTTTCGGCCTGGGCTTTGAGGTGGTCAAGGCGCGAACCCAGCTCGCCGCGAATATCGCCGAGGCGCTCCAGGTTCTCCTGAGTGTGGCGAATGCGCTGCTCGGTCTCGCGGCGCCGCTCCTTGTAACGGGAAACCCCGGCGGCCTCTTCCATAAAGAGCTTGAGATCGGCCGGACGTGACTCCACCAGTCGGCTGACAGTGCCCTGCTCGATGATGGCGTAACTGCGGGGGCCAAGACCGGTGCCGAGGAAGAGGTCGGTCACATCCTTGCGGCGGCACTTCTGGCCGTTGATCTGATAGTGGTTGGAGCCGTCGCGCAGCACTTCGCGGCGCACCGAGATCTCGGTAAAGCGGCCGAACTCGCCGGGCACCCGGTTATGGGGATTGTCGAACACCAGCTCCACCGAGGCGCGCCCATGCGCACTGCGGTTGATAGAGCCGTTGAAGATGACATCGGTCATGTTCTCGCCGCGCAGATGGCGGGCGGAGCTCTCCCCCAGCACCCAGCGCACCGCGTCGATGACGTTGGATTTGCCACAGCCATTGGGGCCCACCACGGCGGTCATGTCTGCCGACAGTTCGATGCGGGTCGGCTCGACGAACGACTTGAAGCCGGCGAGTTTGATCAGTTTCAGACGCATGGCGACCTGTATCAGTGGCTAAATAAAGAGGATGCGGGCAGGTGACTTTACCAAATCCAGACCCGGCTTTGTTTGTAATATGCAGGCATCATCCCCATTCATGCCCGATTTTTGGTCGCCACGGCACGAAATAAGGAATAGTCGGCGACTTTACCAAATCAAAGGCTTGTTTGTAATATGCTGGCAGTTCTCCCATGCATAGATGGAGCTCACATGAGCCAATCACCCCATATGGTCAAAGATTCAATCAGCGGTGCAGACTACTTTCTGCGCGGTTTTTCCCTCATTCGCCAACCGGGCATCCGCACCTTTGTGCTGATCCCCCTGCTGGTCAACTTCGTGCTGTTTGCCGGGGCCTTCTATGCCCTGCTGCTGCAACTGGACGGCCTGTTCGCCTGGCTCCATCAGCAGATCCCCGCCTGGCTCGACTGGCTGGACTACCTGCTGTGGCCCATCGCCCTCATCACTATCCTGGTGGTCTTCTCCTTTATTTTCAGCTCAGTTGCCAACTGGGTAGCCGCTCCCTTCAACGGTTTGCTGGCGGAGAAGGTGGAGCAGATCCTCACCGGCCAGCCCGCCAATGACAGCGGCATGCTGGATATCGTCAAGGATGTGCCACGCACCTTCGGCCGCGAATGGACCAAGCTGAAGTATTATCTGCCCAAGGCCATCGGCTGCCTGATCCTGTTCCTGATCCCGGTGGTGGGCCAGACCCTGGCGCCTGTGCTCTGGTTCCTGTTCAGCGCCTGGATGATGGCGATCCAGTATGTGGATTATCCGTTCGACAACCACAAGATCGACTTTATCACCATGCGTGACGCCTTGAAGCAACGCCGTGGCAAGTGTCTGAGCTTCGGCGCTTTGGTGACCCTCTTCTCCGCCATTCCGGTGGTGAACCTCTTCGTGATGCCAGTCGCCATCTGTGGTGCCACCGCCATGTGGGTCGATCACTACCGGCAAGAGCAGTTGGGGCGCTAACCCTTGAACATTGATTAGAAAAAGGCACCCGAAACGGTGCCTTTTTCGTATTTAGCATGAATTAAATTAATGCATGCATTCGATAGCTTGTCCCATATGACACGAGTTGGTAGGATTCTGGCCTTTCTCGTTCCCTGGGATATCTCATGTTACATGCACTCTTCTTGGTGGGCCTGGTGGCCGAAGGGATGACCGGCGCGCTGGCCGCGGGTCGGCGACGGATGGATCTGTTTGGTGTGGTGATCATCGCCTCGGCGACGGCCATCGGTGGTGGCACCATCCGCGATGTGCTGCTGGGCCACTATCCGCTGCTCTGGATTGAGCATCCGGAATACGTGCTGCTGGTTGCCGCAGCCGCGATGGCGGGTGTGGTCTCCGCCCCCCTGATGCGCTATCTCGGCAAGCTGTTCATGGCCCTTGATGCCCTGGGACTGGTGGTCTTCTCCATCTTCGGTGCGGCCCGGGCGCTGGATATGGGCCACGGCGCCGGTATTGCCTGCATCATGGCGGTGGTGACCGGAGTCTTTGGCGGTGTGCTGCGGGATCTGCTCTGTCAGCGAATTCCGCTGGTGTTTCGTCGCGAGCTCTATGCAGCCATTTCGCTGATCACCGCAGCCCTCTACTGTCTGGCGCTGGATCAGGGCTTGCCCACCAACTGGGCAGCGTTCGGTTCCATCGGGATCGGCTTTGTGCTGCGGCTGCTGGCGGTACGCTTCAAGTGGGGTCTGCCCACTTTCAACTACCAGTACGCGACCCATTGAGTACGCCAGCTTCTGGCGAAGCAGGTTGGATTGCGAGCAACAAAAAAGCGCCCGAGTGGCGCTTTTTTCATGGACGTTCTGCGACTCAGTTAATCCCTTCCGAGCTGAAGAAGGTCGCCTTGTCGGCGATAAAGCGGATCTTGATGTTCTTCCCTTCCCCGCCCCAGAGGCAGCTGGTAGTGCCCAAGGCATCGTCACAGCGCTCCGCCTTGCCCAGAATGGTGCTGGCCTCGGCGTAGCTCATCCCCATCTTCAACTGGTCGTAATTTTCACGGTTGAGCTTGCTGCAACCGGTCAACAACAGGGCGATCAGACCGCCAATCACTATCTTTTTCATCGCTATCTCCTCTCTGGTGGGAAGAGCTTGGCAGCTTGCCAACCCCTTTACCAGCTGCGCACCGGGCCGGTATCGAGGTGAACGAAGTTATCACGGGGATAGTAACCAACCCCACCCACCTTGAGCTGGAGCGCTGCCTTGCGCAGATGGGCTAGCTGTACGCCGGGGATCCGCACATCCACCGCCTGCCCCAGGGTGTGGTAGCTGTGCTTGGCCACGCCGCGGCTCTTGTGGCGCTTCTGACGATTGGTCGCCGGGGCGCGATAGCCGGAGATCAGCTGGATTTCGCTGCGCCGACCCAGCTTGTGCTGCAACAGAAACAGTTGATCAAACAGCTTCTTGTCGATGTTGAACACTTCATTGCGCCGGTAATCACGGAAGATGTGGTTGAGCTCAGCCAACCCGTCGCTCAGATAGTGGCCATTCTCCCAATAGCTGGCGCGCACCCGCTCGCCGGTATTGAGATTGAAGAAACTGAGTTCACGCCCGGTGGTACTGCGGCTGGCCAGTGCAGGGAAGGAGATCAGCGAGCTGCCCAGCAGGCAACCGGCTCCCAACAACAGGCGACGTCGACTTATCTCTTGTTCCAGCATAAGGGGTTCGTCCATCGCAGATTCAAGCGAAAATAGTTGAATAAAATCACTGACTGAATGTGATACAGGCGCTTGAAACTACCCTCCGGCGGGGGGCCCTGTCAAACCTCAATCGCCCATAGAAAAGCCCGGCACAGGCCGGGCTTTTCACTCTGTGGCAGGGATCACAGCAGGCGGCTCTGGAAGCTGACCCGATCAAATCCGTAGATATCGTTGCGCAGTTGCTGGCGACCATTTTCGTCGATCCAGCTGCTCCAGTAGACGGTAAAGACCGGGATAGGCGTGGTGAGCGGCAACCATTTGGTCTGGCTCTCCTTGAGGATATTGGCCACCTTGTCCGGCTGATAGCGGGAGTCCGCCAGCAAAAGCTCGGCCAGATCGTCCGCATGCTCCACCCGGATACAGCCCGAACTGAAGGCGCGCGCCCCCTGCTCGAACAGCGCCTTGCGCGGGGTGGAGTGCAGATAGATGGCGTCATTGTTGGGCAGGTAGAACTTGTAGCGCCCCAGAGCATTGTGATCCCCCGGCTTTTGCCGCAGGCGATAGGGGAAACCGGCGGCCAGCGCCTGATGCCACCCCTCTTCGGTGAACTGGACCGGATTGCCCTCGCTGTCGATCACCTCGAACTGCTCGCGACTCAGATAGGCGGGATCCCGACCCAGCTTGGGCAGGATGTCCTTGCTCAGGATCGAGCGCGGCACATGCCAGGAGGGGTTGAGCACGATGGAGCGAATTTCGCTGGCCAGAATGGGGGTGGCCCGCTGCTCCTTGCCGACGATGACCCTGCTGGTAAACACCTCGTTGCCGGACTCCACCACGCTCAGGCGGTAGTCAGGAATATTGACCAGCACGTAGCGGCCACCGGCGAGCTGATCCACCAGATCGCGACGCCACAGGTTACGCAGCAGCAGGCTGGCGCGCACTTGCGGGCCGGTATTGAGCCAGGAGCGGGTCTGACGGCCGATGATGCCGTCCGCGGTGAGACCGTGACGACGCTGGAACTGTTTGATGGCCTGCTCGGTATCACCATCGTAAATCTGATCACCATGGCTCGGGGCGCTGTCGCCCAGCTCGTTGAGCATGGCGCGGATTTGGCCGAGTTCGGCGGAGCTCTCTCCGGCACGCAGGGTCGGCATATCGAGGGTTGGCCACTTGCTGGCCATCGGCATTGCCAGAAGTTTGTGCACTTTGGCCCGCACCGCCTCGTATTCCGCCACCTGAGGGCGCAGGGATTTCACCTGGGTGAGCAGGTCATCATCGCTGGGTTGGGTCACTACAGGGCGGTTCAAATCGAGCTTGAGGGTCTTCATCTGCTCGCGAGAGACCAGATCCATCCCCCGCCAGGCGTGCTGGAAACGACTCAGCTTGGCAAAAATGTCGTCATAGATGGCACCACGCTTGTCTGCAGGGGTGGCCTGCAGGCGCTTCCACAGCGTGAAAAAATCGGGATGCAGCTGGGCAAGCACAGCCTCTTGCAACTGCTGCTCCAGCTCGACACGGGCCTGTTCGGCCTGACTGCCCTGATACCAGTCGTGTCCGGTTTCACTGGCCGCCACCACGACTTGTGCTTCGGTTGCATGTACCGCGCCAGCGGGCAAACATCCCAGCCACACCAGATTGGCAAGGGCCAGCCAATACTTCATCCCCATGGGTACCTCAAAACGGTTTGTTCACTCTGTCAGGCCTGACAAGCAGACCCGATGCTCAGGCCGCTCATGATGCGTGAACGGCCAATACTTTGCTAGCGCCCGGGGGCATAACGCTGCCAGATAATGTCATACGCATCTGTCTCCTTGAACCGCGCCAACGCCTGATTGAATTGTTGCAAGAATTGCGGCGAAAAGCTGCGCTTGCCCAACATAAAGAAGCTCGGCGATTCAGATACAACCATGGGGTGACTGGTGAACAGACCGCTCATCCCCTCCTTGTTAAGGGCGCTGGGGGTAGCCAGCATGTCACCAAGGAAACCGTCGATCCGGCCGCGGGCCAGCTTCTCATAATTTTGCTGGTCGCTCACCGCACTCACCTGTTTGGCATAGCGACCGAGCAGCGACATCACTTCATCGCCATAGAAGTACTCTTTGGTGACACCGAGGGAGTAACCACTGGCCAGCCAGCTCGCCAGATCCTGCTCGGGGTAGTGGCTGCCCTTGCGGATCCACAGCAAGGTGCGCCCCGGGTTGTAGGAGTCGGAAAACCAGGCATAACGAGCGCGCTCATCATTGATATTCGCCTCCATCGCCATGTCTATCTCGCCATACTCCATTTCGTGAAGTACCCGCTTCCAGGGCAGCTCCACATAGTGGACCTTGCAGTGCATGGAAGTGAGCACAGCCGTCAGCACCTCGGCGGCATAACCGCGCACCTCTTGCGGTGAGTCGGCTTCGTAATAATGGTAGGGGGGCCAGTTATCGTAACCGACCTGAATGGGCTCGGGACACAGGGCCCTGGCCAATGCCATTGGCGCCCATAATCCAAGCAGCAGACAGCAAGAGATCCACTTCATATGTCATCCTTGACGAATAAGTGAGTCATCATAAATCGCCCCCTGCAAAATGGCGATAGAAGCCAGATGACTATCGCATCCGCTAGAAAATGACGCAGCAAAGCAACGTCTATTTGCCAATTGCCCTGCCGGAGCACTACTGGCAACCGGCGCCCTGCCAGACCTGTTTAACCGGGATACAGCAACGTTTGGAACAGGGGTAAAAAGGGGTTAATATGTGACCAAATATTTTTTTGTGATCCACTATGCTTTTTTTGCAATTGGATTAGCATATGCGCGACATCGGCCTACCCCTTCTGTCAGGCATAGAGAGTGATATGACGTACAAAAAGTTCGGTTTTTTGACTGCCATTCTGGCGTTAAGCGGTTTTTATCTTTACACCCTCTATCTGGCTGCTCACCCCAACGTGAGCCTGGCCTACAAACTCTATTATCTGGAAGGCAAGACCCGCTTCTGGGAACACAACTCCAGCATGACCTATCAGCCGGGTAACGAGCTCAATCTGACCAAGCCAAGCCGCTTTCTATCCAGCGAAGGCTGGGCCAAGAAGCCGAGCGATGAAGGTACCCTGCTCAGCGGTCAGGGCGGTCTCTACTTTGTGCTACCCAAGCAGGCGGCCAATCCGGATCAGCTGACCGTACAGGCCCGCATCAACAGCCCGGAAGCCGGTGCTCTGTTGAAAGTGGCGCTGGGTCACGACTTCACCACCACGGTGAAACTGGCCAAAGCGGGCATCAACGAAATCCGCCTCAGTCTGCCCGGCGACTCGCTCACGGCAGATCCCAAGCGCCCCAATTTTCTGGCGCTCTCGGCACCTACTCCCATCAATGTGCAGTCGGTACGTTTGACCGTAGCCCAGTGATCCTTGCCCCGAATACCATTTTATAAAAACAACTATCCCAAATAAGGACGTTCTTATGTCGCATCCAGATTTTCGACTCTCTCTGGTCGTTCCCGTTTACAACGAGGAAGAGAGCATCGATGCCTTCATCAACGCGATAGACAACGAACTGGCCCCGCTGAAAGACCAGCTTGAAATTGTATTCGTCAACGATGGCAGCCGTGACCGCACCCGTGAAGTGGTCGAGCAGGCCATCGCCCGCGATCCGCGCGTAACCCTGGTCAACCTGGCACGCAACTTCGGTAAAGAAGCGGCCCTGACCGCCGGTCTGCATCAGGCCAAAGGGGATGCCATCGTGCCGATGGACGTGGATCTGCAAGACCCGCCCGCCCTGATCCTGGAGTTCGTCAAACTGTGGCAGACCGGTGACTATGACACCGTCTACGGCATCCGCGTCGATCGCAGTGCCGATACCCCGATGAAGCGCCTGACTGCCGGTGGCTTCTACCGCTTCTTCAACGCCCTCTCCACCAGCACCAAGCTGCCGGAGAACGCCGGTGACTTCCGCCTGATCGACCGTCGCGTGGTCGAGGCGATCAAGCTGCTGCCCGAGCGCAACCGCTTCATGAAGGGTCTGTTTGCCTGGGCCGGTTTCCGTGCCGTTGGCGTCCCCTACGAGCGCCCGGCCCGTCACGCCGGTGAAACCAAATTCAACTACTGGAAACTGTGGAACTTCGCGCTCGACGGTCTGCTCAGCTTCTCCAGCTGGCCGCTGCGGGTCTGGAGCTATGTGGGTGTCGGCGTCTCCTTCGTCGCCTTCCTCTACATCCTCAAGATCGTGACCCAGGTGGTCTTCTTCGGCATCGACGTGCCCGGTTACGCCTCACTGATGTCCGTAGTGCTGTTCCTCGGTGGTATCCAACTGTTGTCGCTCGGCATCATCGGCGAATACATCGGCCGCATGTTTGTGGAAGTGAAACAGCGCCCGGTCTACCTCATTGAAGGGGTCTATGGCCAGTATGCCAAGCAGGATGCGGCCAAACCGCAGAGCGCTGACAGCAACCAGCAAGAGCAGCAGGAGCAAGCGCCTCAATGATCTCCCGCGAGGAATTCTGGCGGCTGGTACGTTTCGGTTTTGTCGGCGGGGGGGCTACCCTCGTCGACCTTGGCACCTCCATCGCACTGTTTCATACCTGGCCCACCATCTCGGAGCACCTGGTTACCACGTTGGCTTTTGCCATCGCGTTCTGGTTCTCCTTCTTTGGTCACCGCTACATCACCTTCCAGAAGCAGGGAGCCGCCAGCAAGTTTCTGCTGGTCGCCCTCTTCTCACTGGCGGTGCGTAACCTGATCCTGAGCGGCCTGCTGTTTGCGGGGCTCTCCGGTCTGCTGCCGGTGGTCATCGCCACCCTGACCGTTACCGTCCTCACTTACGTTCTCTCTCGCGTCTGGGTTTTTGCCTGATGAATGATATGACCAATACTGCCCCGCTAACCGGGGCTGCACTCCCCTATCGCCCGTCACTGCGCATCAGCGGTCGTGACTGGCTGATGATCATCGCCGCCTTCATGCTGAGCCGGGTGGCCCTGTATGGCATGGGCTACTTCGGTGTCCAGCTCTATGGCTCCCCCGACATAGGCCCGCTGCAGGCCTATTGTCAGTTCGACTGCGTCTGGTTCCAGCGCATCATCGAAAATGGATACGACCTCTACCCGCGCTGGCTGAGCAAGGGCAATGCGGCCAACTGGGCCTTTATGCCGCTCTATCCGATGGTCTCCGGCGCCATCTCCAACCTGTTCAATGTCGAGAGCCTGATCGGCCTCATCATTGTTACCAACCTCTCCTTCTTCGCCAGTTTGCCGCTGATGCTGCTGGTGTTGCGTCAGCTCAAGCTGGGGGACGATACCGCCCGCTTCGGCGTCTGGCTGCTCGCCTTCTCCCCCTTCTCCGCCTACTTCGTCTCCGGCTATACCGAGTCGACCTTTATGGCGCTGATGCTGGGGATGTTCCTGTTCGCCTATCGGGAGCAGTGGCTGATGGTGGCCGTGCTGGGGGTCTGTATCTCCGCTACCCGCAACCTGGGGGTGATGATGGTCTTCCCGGTGCTGATCCTGGCGCTGCAGGCCTACGGCTGGCGGGAATTTTTCCGCTTCACCGAGCGCGCCTTCAAGGTGGTCTTCACCCTCTGGATGATCCCGTTTGGCCTGTTCGCCTACATGGTCTACCTCTATCATCTGACCGGCGATGCCTTCGCCTTCAAGCACATTCAGGTGGCGTGGGGTCGCTACATGGACAGCCCGCTGGACTGGTGGCTGAGCGGTTTCGAGCTGGGCGGCCGCAAGGCTTACCTCTCCATCATGGTGATCTTCGGCTGGTGTCTGAACGGCTACCTGTTCAGCCAGAAGCGCTGGGCGGAAGCGACCCTGATGTTCATCTGCTGCACCATTCCGCTGATGACCGGCCTCAACGCCATGCCGCGCTATATGTTCGGGCTCTACCCGACCCTGCTGGCCATCATTCTGCTGACCCATCGCTGGCCCGCTATCCGCCCGGCGGTGCTCTGCCTCAGCGGCATGGTCGCCTCCTTCATCGCGGTGGCCTTCGTCAACTTCAAGTTCTTCACCGTCTGATGTGACGACAATGCCTGATACACCAAATGCCGGTCACCTGACCGGCATTTTTTTATGGCCGCTATTTTTATCGACAGAGCGTCCCTCTCCTCTCCGTCACACTTTCCTCGGCTTGAAAACGTAACCATTTGAACTGATGTCACAAATCGGCATTTTGCCGATCCAAGGCGCGCTTTGCTGCTCCTAGAATGGGCCCTTGTCCGAACTGCCCTGCTCAAGGAATGGCTTATGCGTCGTGCTCATCACTTATCCCCTCTCTGGCTCGCCCTGCTGGCTGCCCCTCTGTTCATCCAACAGGCGATGGCCGCCCCCGAGGTTCGCCTCTATGTGGATGGTCAACCGGTGGCGGCCCCGCTCGCACTGGACAAGGGCACTGTGGAGCTGACCCATCCCCTTGCCAAGGGGAGCCACCAGATCCGCATAAGCGACGCAGGAAACAGTTGCGGCACCAGCTTTGGCCCGAGCGAGAGCAAGCCGCTCCCCTTCGGCACCGCCCAGCCCATGGACAAATGCAGCAAGGATCAGAGCTTTACCCTGCGGGTGATGCTGGCTGGGGAGTATCAGTTCACCTTCAACCCGGATACCCCCAGCCTCAAGGTGCTACGGGCGACCAAGAAGAGCGAGTTCAAGCGCCAGCCACCAGAAGAGCCCTGCATCAGCTGGGATGGCGGCCCGGTCACGGTATCCCTGAAAGGGGTTTGGCCCGAGGGTACCCGACTGAGGGATGCCTACTCGAAACAGGAGGCGGTGGTCAAACAGGGCAAACTGACTCTGACCCCGAGCAAAGAGAGCGGCGGCCTGCTGCTGCTCGAGCCGGTCAAGGCAGCCAAGCCAGCACCGTTCAGCTGGGATCAGGCAAGCGTCTATTTTCTGCTGACCGATCGCTTCCACAACAGTGACCCCGCCAACGACCACAGCTTCGGCCGCCAGAAGGATGGTCAGGATGAGGTAGCCACCTGGCATGGCGGTGACTTCAAGGGGCTGACCGAGAAGCTCGACTACATCAAGAGCCTCGGCATGAACGCCATCTGGATCACCCCCATGGTGGAGCAGGTGCACGGCTTTATCGGCGGTGGCGAGCAGGGCAACTTCCCTTTCTACGCCTACCACGGATATTGGGCGCTCGACTTCACCAAGATTGACCCCAACTACGGCGATGAAGAGAGCCTGAAAACCCTGGTGGACGAGGCCCACAAGCGCGGCATGCGGATCATCCTCGACGTGGTGATGAACCACGCCGGTTATGCCACCCTCGCCGATCTGCAAGGTCTGGGGCTCACCGAACTGACCCAGAACAGCGGCAAACTGCCGACCGTCTGGAACCAGTGGCGCCCGAGCGGTGGCCTCAACTGGCATGGCTACAACCAGTTCATCGACTATCAATCACCCGCGTGGAACAAGTGGTGGAGCGGTGACTGGGTGCGCGCCAGTCTGCCCGGCTACCCGCAGCCCGGCACCGACGATGTCACTGGCTCGGTGGCGGGGCTGCCGGACTTTCTGACCGAATCGACCAAACCGGTAGGGCTGCCGCCGTTGCTGGCCGCGAAAAAAGACACCCTCGCCAAGGCGCTGCCCAACGCCACCGTGAATGACTATCTCATCGCCTGGCACACCGACTGGGTGCGCCGCTTTGGCATCGACGGCTTCCGCGCCGACACCGTCAAGCATCTGGAGCCCGAGGTGTGGGCCAAGCTCAAGCAGGCGGGCACCGCTGCACTCAAGGAGTGGAAGACCAACAACCCGGGCAAGGCCCTCGATGATCTGCCCTTCTACATGGTGGGCGAGGTGTGGGATCACGGGGTGGCCAAGGATTTCTGGTATCAGAACGGTTTCGATTCCCTGATCAACTTCGACTATCAGCGCGAGTTCGCCCTGCCCCAGGCCCAGTGCATGACCAGCGCCGAGCCCACCTATGCCAGCTACGCCAGCCGCATCAATCAGGATCCCGAGTTCAACGTGTTGAGCTACATCAGCTCCCACGACACCAAGCTGTTCTTTGGAGACTATCAGGATGTGCCGCTACAGCGCCGGGTCGCCAACAGCTTTATGCTGCTGCCAGGCGGCATCCAGCTCTACTACGGCGACGAGTCCGGCCGGGGGCTCGCCAAGGATGGAGGGGTGTTCGATCAGGCGTTGCGCTCGGACATGAACTGGCAGGAGCTGGCCAGCGGCGACAAGGCTGAGCTGGTCAAGCACTGGCAGCAACTGGGCCAGTTCCGCGCCGCCCATCCGGCCATTGCGGCAGGTAGCCACCAGAAACTCTCGGATGCCCCCTACGCCTTCGTGCGGGAGAAGGGGGATGACAAGGTAGTGGTGGTCTTTGCCGGTCGGCAGAAGTAACTCTTGGGCCACATTCACCAGCAACAGAGAGGGGAGCCAATGGCTCCCCTCTCTCGTTCATCTATCTGCCACGGTTCACTGTGACAGGCGCGCCGCCACCGGCCACTGCAACCGCGCCTTGAGCAGGGTCTCCTGCCACAGAGGCCAAGAGAGCAGCGTCTGCTGATAGGCTCCGGCCTGACCGGGCAACAGGATGCCGTAGCTGGCCAGTCGATAGGCCATCACTGCATAGAAGGAATCGACAATGCCCGCCTCGCCAAAGTAGAAGGGGCCCCGCGCCTGCGACCAGATCTCCTGCAAACGGGCCAGCTCACCGACCGCCTCCACCGGGGGATCGATACGGGTTGGCGCCCCAAGAAAGAAGGGGAGCAGAGAACGGATCTGCCGAAATCCCGCGTGCAACTCGGCGCAGAGGCTGCGAGCCAGTGCCCGCTCGGCCAGCGAAACGGGATAGAGCTGGCGCTCGGGACAGAGCTCGTGAACATATTCGGCGATGGCCAGCGAGTCGTGAACCCGCACGCCATCGTGTTCGAGCCAGGGCACCAGACCGGCCGGTGCCAGCCGCTTGAGCCGCGCCAGCGACTTGGCATCCTCCAGATCGAACACCTGCTCCTGCCACGTCAGCCCGCTCATGGCGAGCACCAGTGCCGCCCGCATCGCCCAGGTGGAGCCGGTGCCCACCACCAATACCAAGGATCCCATCTGTTGCCTCCTGCATGAGTTGCCTGCGACCGGCCGATCTGCCCTGATGGCAAAACATCCGATGGTCGCTTCACATTTGCGCACCGGCGGGTTTGACCCTCTTGGTGAGCGATGCTAGTTTGATTTTTCAAAACAATCAGTTAGCAACAATGTGAGCCATTAACCGAAATATGGACAGCCAATTTACCATCGTCATCGCAGATGACCACCCCCTGTTTCGGGGCGCCCTATACCAAGCGGTGCACATGGCCATCAACGACGCTCAATTGCTGGAAGCGGACTCCATCGACAGCCTGACCAGCCTGCTCGGCGAGCACCCCGAAGTTGACCTGTTGCTGCTCGATCTCAAGATGCCGGGGGCCAACGGCTTCGAGGGGCTGGCCCACCTGCGCGGCCAGTATCCCGACCTGCCCATCGTGGTGGTCTCAGCCTCGGAAGATGCGGCCATCATCCAGCAGGTGTTGCGACTCGGAGCGCTCGGCTTTATTCCCAAGTCGGTACCGATGAAGGAGCTGGTCAATGCCCTCAATACGGTGATCGGGGGGGATAACTGGGTGCCGGAAGGCATCTCGCTCCATCCCGAATCGGAAGATGGCCCCGATTTCGCCAGCAAGCTGGCCAGCCTCACCCCCCAGCAGTACAAGGTGCTGATCATGCTGCGCGATGGCAGCCTGAACAAGCAGATCGCCTGGGAGCTCAATGTCTCCGAGGCCACCATCAAGGCCCATATCACCGCCATCTTCAGAAAACTGGGCGTCAAGAACCGAACTCAGGCGGTTATCGCCCTGCAACAGCTCGATATCAAGGAGAGCTGAGCCCCGAACGCGGCGACACAGGCCAGATGAGATAGCCAGCCATGCTGGCTATTTGTTGCTCGACAATTAGCACGATCGTACTTTATGCTGCCAGCGCCAACGAGGAGAGAGTGATGAGCAAGGGGCGCCTGACCCGGGAAAACATTTTGCAGACTGCCTTCGAGCAGGCGAGCCAGCAAGGGCTGGAGAGCCTGACCATCGGCTCGCTGGCCAGCGCCTGCGAGATGTCCAAAAGCGGCCTGTTTGCCCACTTTCAATCCCGCGACAATCTGCAGATCGCCGTGCTGGAGTACGCCGCCGAAGTGTTCCGGCTGCGGGTGATCCAGCCGGTACGCCAGCAGGAGCACCAGAGCCAGCACGACAAGCTGATCGCTCTGCTGCGCGCCTGGCAGGCATGGAACCACTGCTTCGCCGGACGCTGCATGTTCCTCGATGCCTGGACCTCGGCGCAGGATGGCCATGAGCAAAAGAGCCAGGTGCAGCAAGCCGCCCGGCAACTGGTGCGCTTCTGGCTCGACTATCTGGCCCGTCAGGTAGTGCAGGGTCAGGCCGCAGGTGAGTGGCGACAGGAGATGGATCCCTGGCGCGCCGTTTACCGCCTCTATGGCCTCTATCTGGCGGATCAGGTGTTCAACGATCTCGAACTGTGTCAGGATCCGGCCCGCCACTTCTGGCCCGAGGTGGACGCTCTACTGAGCAGCTGGCGCTGATGTTTTGGCATCCGTTCAACACTAATTTTTAAAAACCAACAAAAAAGCACGACCGTTCGCAAATAAAAACCACAGGATGACCATGAGCAGCAAGATCTACTTCAACACCAGCCGCTTCAGCCCGAGCAAATGGCTGCTGGGGATCGGTACCCGGTTGCACTACAGACTCGCCCCCACCCATGCCAAGCGTACCGCCAGCAAGTTGCTGCTCACCCCCCAACGCAACCAGCGGAATGCCCACGAGCCAGCGGGCCTGGTGAAGCAGGCCGTCCATACCAGCGAAGGGGTATTGATGAGCTATCGGCTCGGTCAGGGGCCGCTGTGGCTACTGATGCACGGCTGGTCCGGCAGCGCCAGCCAGTTCTATCCGCTGATGAGCCATATCGCCGCGCAGGGTTTCACCGCCATTGCCTACGATCATCCGGCCCACGGCCAGAGCGCAGGCAACACTGGCCACCTGCCCCGCTTCGTACGCGCCTTCGACGAGCTGGCGACCAAGCTGGCCAGCGAAGCAGGTCCGCTGCACGGCGTCATCGCCCACAGCATGGGGGGCGCCGTCACCCTCTCCAGCCGTCAGCCGGGTATCGATACCCTGCCGCTGCTGTTGATTTCGCCGGTGCTCGACTATGTGCCCCAGCTCTACGGCATGGTGGCGCGCTCTGGCTACTCCATCCGGTTGTTCGATGCGGTGGTCAAGGAGATTGAGCAGGAGTACCAGCACCCCTTGAGCACGGTCGACCCGCTGGGTCGCCTCGCCAGTCGCAGCGGCGCGGCGATGATAGTGCATGACGAGGAGGACAGATTTGCACCGCACGGCGATTCCTTGCGGGCCAGTCAGGATGGTCATACCCGGCTGGTGAGCACCCGGGGACTGGGCCATGGTCGCATTCTTGCCAGTGCGCCGGTATTCGCCGCCTTCGATCAGCTGGCACGACCGGAAAATCCTCTCCGGGCCCTTTGACCGGGGGCCATGAAAAAAACGGGCAAGCGCCCGTTTTTATATTTGATACAGCGCCTTATAGTTAATTTGTCAGTGGGAGCATCCTTGTCAGAACACTATAAGGCGCCAGCATATGGCCAGACCCAATACAGCGTTGTTGCTCACCGGAGGCGGAGCGCGCGCCGCCTATCAGGTCGGCGCCCTCAAAGCCGTGGCGGAGCTCTACCCGCGTAATCTCGGCATCCCTTTTCCCATCCTGTGTGGCACTTCGGCGGGGGCCATCAACGTCACCGCGCTCGCCTGCTACGCCTCCTGCTTCCATCTGGGGGTGCGCAAGCTGGAGTGGGTCTGGCGCCGTTTCGAGACTCACCACATCTTCGATTTTCACCCGGGGCGCCTGCTGTGGCGGCTGATGTACGAGGGGTCGGCGGGGCTGATCAATCCCCACACCAACCACGCCTTTCACCTCTTTGACAACGCGCCGCTGCACCGCCTGCTGGATCAACTCATCGACTATCACCGCATCGATGACAACATCCTCTACGGCAGTCTGGAGGCGCTGGCCATCACGGCGTCGGATTACGATGACGGCCTATCCACCACCTTCTTTCAGGGGCGTGCCGACCACCATCCGTGGGAGCGGGCCAGACGGCGCGGGGTGCGCACCGTGCTTACATCGGAGCACCTGCTCGCCTCCTCGGCGTTGCCCTTTGTCTTTCCGGCCACCCGGATCGGCGAGAAATTCTACGGCGACGGATCCATCCACCAGCTGAGCCCGCTCAGCCCCGCCATTCATCTGGGTGCGGAGCGGATCCTGCTGATCACCCTGGATCCGCCAGCCCACTCGGCGCCGACCCATCACCACGGCCATCTCACCAGCTCCAATATTGCCAGCCATCTGCTCGATACGGTCTTTACCGACACCCTCAACTCCGATCTGGAGCGGCTGTGGCGCATCAACCAGACTCTGGATCTTATCCCTGAGCGGGAGCGCAATCGCCTCAAGCTGAAACGGGTGGAGACCTGCGTGCTAAAACCGAGTCAAGATCTCGACACCATCGCACTGGCCTACCTGCGCAAACTACCGCTAAAGTTGCGCCGCCTGTTGCGGGTGCTGGGCGTGAAGGGGGATGAGACCAGCAGTCTGGCCAGCTTTTTGATATTCTATCCGGGTTATTGCCAGCAGCTGATCAAGCTGGGCTATCAGGACACCCTTAGGGAACGAGAGCGGATCACCGCCTTCCTCGATATCGAAGGGCAGCCAAAAGAGCGGGAATAAAGGGGGCTGCCGATGAGTGCGAGACGACTCAGCGCCCCTCCAGCAAACGCTGCTCCGCCTGCTCCATGGCCACCACGGTGCCAAACAGGATCAGTCGATCGCCAGCCGCCAGCACCAGCTCGGGTCTGGGTTCCAGACTCTGATCCCCGCGCTGCACCTCCTTGATCCGCACCTCATCGAGCGGCAACTCGCGCACTTCACGGCCTACCGCCCACGCTTGATCGTGCAGCAACAGCGGATGGAGGCGTTCAAGCAGCTGATCTGCCTCCAGATTGCTGGCGCTCTGATCCCCCCAGTAGAAGCCGTGCAGGAAGCGATACTGGCTGCTGCGCTCCAGCTCCATCCGGCGGATCACCCGACCGATGGGGATATCGCAGTTGAGCAGCAGGTGGGAGACCAGCATCAGGGCCCCCTCCTGGGACTCGGGGATCACCTCAAACGCCCCCGCCTGCTTGTACTGCTCCAGAAAACTGTCATCCCGGGTACGCACCAGCACCTTGAGATCCCCCGCCAGTTCGCGGATCAGTGCCAGCATCGCCTCCACCCGTTTGCGATCATCGAAGGTGATGATCACCAGCCGTGCCCGCAGCAATCCGGCGGCCAGCAAAATATCGCGGCGGCTGGCATCGCCGAAGGCCACCTGCTCCCCCGCCAGCTTGGCCTCGCTCACCCGCTCCGGGTCAAGATCGAGGGCCAGAAAGGGGATCTCCTCGATCTTGAGAAAGCGGGCACAGGTCTGCCCGGCCCGGCCAAACCCGGCAATGATGACGTGCTGGTTTTTGCTCAGGCCCGACTGGGCGACTTCGGAGCGGGTCAGCAGCGCCGGATCGGTGAGGCTGCGGGCCAGCGAATGGGCCTGGGTCACCAGCCAGGGGGTCATGGCGATGGAGATGATGCCGATGCCGATCAGCAGGGAGACCAGTTGCTGATCCAGCAGGCCGTGGTGCAGTGCCAGTGCCAGCAACACGAAGCCGAACTCCCCCACCTGACTGAGCATGATGCCGGCGGCCATGCTGTCACGCTTTCGCTCCCCCATCAGCCGCCCGGCCAGCAACACCAGCAGGGATTTGCACAGCACCAGCAGCACCACGCAGATCAGTACCTGCCACCATGCCCGCGCCACCAGCTCCCACTCCATGGCCATGCCGATGGTGATAAAGAAGAGCCCCATCAGCACGTCGCGAAAGGGCTTGATGTCTACCTCAAGCTGATGACGGTAGTGGGACTCTCCTAGCATCATCCCCGCCAGAAACGCCCCCAGCGCCATCGACAACCCCAGCGAATGGGTCATGTAGGCAGCCAGCAGCGCCACCAGCAGGGCACTCAGCACGAACAACTCGTCGGAGCGGGCTCGCGCCACCTCGTGAAACAGCAGCGGCAGCAACCACTTGCCCACCGCCAGCAGAGTGAAGAGAGCAAACAGCCCCTTGAGGGTGGCCCAGGCGATCTCGGCGGCCAGGGCGCTCCCCTGCACTTCCGGCTGGGCGAGGATGGGGATCATCACCAGCAGGGGCACCACCGCCAGATCCTGAAACAGCAGCACGCTCACCCCCAGCTGGGCGCGGCGGGTATGGAGCTGCTTCTGCTCGCCGAGCTGCTTGATCACCACAGCCGTGGAGGAGAGTGCCAACGTTCCCGCCACCACCAGCGACTGGGCCAGACCCAGCCCCCACCACCAGCCGATGGCGAAGAAGAGCAGTGACGTGAGCAGCACCTGCAACATCCCCACCCCCAGCACCAACCGACGCATCGCCAGTAATTTCGGCAGGGAGAACTCCAGCCCCAGCGAGAACATCAGAAAGACGATCCCCAGCTCGGCAATGGTCTGCATGATCGACTGGCCGGTGATCACCGCCAGCCCGTGGGGGCCGAGCAAGACGCCGGCAATCAGGTAGGCGAGGATGACCGGCAAGCCGAGGCGCCGGAAAGTTGCCACCAGCAGAACGGCGGCGAACAGCAGGATCAACAGGTCGGTGTACAAATTTTCCTCTCCTTTTATCGACTTAAGCTTAGTCAGCCGATCTGGCGGGCAGGAAAGATATATTGGGCATGCCAATTGCAGGGAGGAGACAGTAGTCAGGTGTTACAGGTGGAAGACCATGGAAAATACGTCGTCACTTAATGGCTTTAGCCATGGCATCGAGCAGTGGGTTCGCCAGATGGAGCGGCTCACGCCGTTGCCCAGCGTTGAACGCAACCAGTTGCTCGAGCAGTTGTTGGGGCAGAGCGATCTCGGCGGTCTGCTGACAACTTTTGCCGATCGTGCGGCAAGAATTGTCAGGATCCACGGTCTCTACCTCGATTGTGGCCAGCCCCATGTGCTGATCCAGCACCCGCCGCTGGCCACCCTCAACCTGCACAACTATCCGTTCGAACTGCGCGGTCAGCATAGCCAGCTGCTCGGCCAGCTCCACTACGAGCTGGAACATCCGATGAGCGGCAGCCAGCAACGGGTACTGATGCAATACCATCAGCTGCTCTGCCTGCTGCTGCCCCTCTATCTGCGGCTGGAAAAACTGGATCAGCTGGTCAGGCTCGATCACCTGACCGGCCTTGGCAACCGATCCTACTTTGACGAGGCCATCGGTCGCGCCATCGAACAGCACAGCCGCGAGCCCCACGGTCTGGTGCTGGTGCTGCTGGATCTCGATCGCTTCAAGCAGATCAATGACACCTGGGGCCATCCGGTGGGGGATCTGGTGCTGAGCCGCTTCGCCCAGCTGCTCAAGGGGTGCATCCGCAGTACGGATCAAGCCTTCCGGCTCGGGGGAGATGAATTTGCCCTGCTGCTGCAACCGGCCGAACCCGAGGCGTGGCGCCCGGTCTGGCTGCGACTGCAGCACATGTTGATGACCAACAAGGAGCTCAGCACCTTCTCGGTCGGATGCAGCCTTGGCGCCGCCAGCTGGCAATCCGGGGTCGATGTGCCGAGCCTCTACGAGGCGGCCGACAGTCACCTCTACGCCCGCAAGAAAGCAGGCAAGGCCAGCCCTAACGAATAATCCCGAACTCTTCTTTGCTCCGGCACATGCGCGCCATGTGACCGGAGCTTCTTTTTTTGGGGTCCCCGCTCACACCGATCACCTCAGGAAAGATCCTGCTCGGGCAAAACCGGGGCGGCACCGCTTCCCTGCCAGTGGCACACCAGCCCGGCCCCCTGCGCCATAAAACCGTCGCAGACAAAGAGCCCCACTAACGCCGCCGCCTGCTCGCCATAGTAGAGGATGGGGATGCGCCCCCGCTGCCACGAAGGCACGCCATACTCCTGCAGCAGCTTCTTCATCCGCCGACTACCGCCCCGTCCCACCGGTTTGAGGGGGATCCCGGGCGCCACCTGAAAGCGCACCGAGAGCGGCTCATCCGCTCGGGGGGCACGCAGCAGCCCCTCGCCGCACTCCGCCATGCGTACCACCAGCTCGCCCAACCCGTCCGGCAGGCTCAGCGGCTCACCCACGGTCAGCGGCAACACCTGATGACAGGGTTGCAGGTCAGGGCTCACCAGATAGAGTCGCTCCTGAAAACGGCGGCAGCTCTGGCGCCCCCAGTTGAGCTGGGGATTGGCATCGCCGCGCGCCAACGCCACCTCCTGCCAGAGCCGGGCAAGCTGCTCGCGGGATGGCATCTCCCCCCCCTGACGGCGGATCCAGTAGCGCAGCAGGTTGTTGCGCCGGGTAGGTGAGAGGGCGTGCAGCGGGCCGATATGGAGCGCCTCCCCCTCGCCCGCCAGCTGCCAGTCGCTCTCGGCCAGCTCCTCCAGCAGCGCCTCCTGCTCGGCGCACAGGGCCATGCTGCGCGCCGCGGTCTGGGCCATGGCGGGCCAGCGCGCCTTGAGTTGGGGGATAAGCGTCTGGCGCAAAAAGTTGCGGTCATAGCTCACGTCCTGATTGCTCTCATCCTCCACCCAGCCAAAGGGTAGGCTCGCCGCCGCCTCGGCCAGCTCGGCGCGACTCATATCGAGCAGCGGCCGCAGCAACAGGCCGCCAGCAAAGGGCTGGCTTGGCAAGATCCCCGCCAAGCCGCGCAGACCAGCGCCGCGCTTGAGGGCCAGCAGCAGGGTCTCCAGCTGATCGTCCTGATGGTGAGCGGTGAGCAGCCACTCCCCCTCCCGCATCCGGGCGGTCAGCCGCTGGTAACGGGCTGTGCGCGCCTGCGCCTCCAGACTCTCGCCATTGCCACAGGCCAGAGTCACCCGCTCGACCAGCAGCTCCACCGCCAATTGCTGACACACGGCTTCACAATGAGCGACCCACTCATCAGCATGGGGACTGAGGCCGTGGTGCACGTGCAGGGCACGAACTGGCAGGCCATGCTCGCGGGCATACTGGGCCGCCAGCACCAGCAGCAGGGTAGAGTCGAGGCCGCCACTGAAGGCCACCTGCAGACCGGTGGAACCTTCCGGCGCTGGCATAGTCAGACAAAAGCGAGAATAAAGATGAGAAATCATAGGCTTCCCCAAAACGGACCGGCCGATCTTAGCAGAGTCGGGCTTATCAAGCTGCAACCCTGCTGCTAGAGTGAGGCTCGCCCGCCCTCTCCACCAAGCTGGCCGCAAGGCGGTCGCACAACTGGTTGGAGCAAGGAAGATGGGCAGGGAAGCAAACAACCCGAATTGGAATCAAACAAGATGAACAATAAGAAAAGCTTACTGGCTGGCCTGATTGGACTGGCCCTGCTGGCTGGCTGCAGTCAGGCACTGCAAGACTCCCCCAAACACTCCGGGCTGGCGCTGGCCAATATGGACACCCAGGTCAAACCTGGCGATGACTTCTTCCGCTACGTCAATGGCAAGTGGCTCGCCACCGCCAAGATCCCCGACGATCGCCCCGCCGATGGCGCTTTCTACATGCTGCGGGACAAATCCCTCGCCGATGTGCGGGTGCTGGTCGAGGGGCTGGCCAAGCAGGAGGCCGCCACCGGCACGCCGACCCAGCAGATCCGCGATCTCTACGCCAGCTATCTGGATCAGGCAGGCCGTGACGCCAAGGGGCTCACCCCGCTGGCACCGGCGCTGGCCGATATCGACCGGATCGGTGATCAGGCTGCATTGGCCCGCGCCTTTGCCCAGTCGGGCCGCATGGGCGGCGGCGCGCCGTTCGGCATCTGGATCGACGCCGATGCCAAGTCCCCCGACCGCTATGCGGTCTACCTCTATCAAGGTGGACTGGGGCTGCCGGATCGGGACTACTACCTCAAGCAGGATCCCGAGAGTCAGGCCCTGCGCCAGAAGTACCAGCTGCATATCGCCGCCATGCTGAGCCGCCTCGGTGAGTCTGACCCGAGCGGCAAGGCCAAGCGGATTCTGGCACTCGAAACCCGGCTCGCCACCATCCAGTGGGACAACGTCGCCCTGCGAGATCGGGAGAAGAACTACAACAAGCGCCCCGCCAGCGAACTGGCACGGCTCGCCCCCCACCTCGACTGGCAGGCCTATCTGAACGCCGCGGGCATTGCTGGTCAGCCGGATCTCATCATCGGCCAGCCGACCTATCTGAGCGCGTTGGATCAGGTGATGGCCCAGACCCCCATCGCCGACTGGCAGGCCTACCTCAAGTGGCAACTGCTGACCGATTACGCCCCCTATCTCGACAGCGAGACCGACCGCGCCAACTTCGCCTTCTACGGCACCACATTGAGCGGCACGCCCAAGCAACGCGCCAGCTGGGAGCGGGCGCTCGGGGTGCTGAACGATCATCTGGGTGAAGCGGTCGGCCAGCTCTATGTGGCCCGCTACTTCCCGCCAGCAGCCAAGGAGCGGATGGAGCAGCTGGTGGAGAACCTGCGCACCGCCTACGGCCAGAGCATCAAGGAGCTCGACTGGATGTCGCCCGAGACCAAAGCACAGGCTCTCGAGAAGCTGGCCAAATTCCGCCCCAAGATCGGCTACCCCGACAAGTGGAAGGATTACAGCGCCATCGCCATCAAACCGGATGATCTGGTGGGCAACCTGCAACGCTCGCAAGCCTTTGAATACGCAGACAGTCTGGCGCGCCTCGGCAAGCCGGTTGACCGGGACGAGTGGCACATGTCGCCGCAGACGGTGAACGCCTACTACAACCCGAGCAACAACGAGATCGTCTTCCCGGCGGCCATTTTGCAGCCCCCCTTCTTCGACATGACGGCGGATGATGCGGTCAACTACGGCGCCATCGGCGGGGTGATCGGCCACGAGATGGGCCACGGTTTTGATGATCAGGGGGCCAAATCCGACGGCGACGGCATGATGCGCGACTGGTGGACACCGCAAGATCTCAAGGAGTTCCGCTTCCGCACCAGCCGTCTGGTGGCCCAGTACAACCGCTTCGAGCCCATCAACGGCCAGTTCGTCAACGGCCAGTTTACCCTGGGGGAGAACATCGGCGATCTGGGCGGCCTCACCATCGCCCACAAGGCCTACGAGCTGTCGCTGGATGGCAAGGAGGCGCCGGTGCTGGATGGCTTCACCGGCGAACAGCGCTTCTTCCTCGGCTGGGCGCAGGTGTGGAAGGGGATGTATCGCCCCGAGCTGATGCAGATGCTGCTGCGCTCCGACCCCCACTCGCCCCCCGAGTACCGGGTCAACGGCGTGGTGCCGAACATTCCCGCCTTCTACGAGGCATTCAACATCCAGCCGGGGGACAAGCTCTATCTGCCGCCCCAGAAGCGGGTGAAGATCTGGTAACAGCATCACGGCGGGCTCCCCGGGAGCCCGCACTCAACAGACAGCAAGAGGTTGCAAGATGAACAGAGCATTGATGATGGCAGGGCTGCTGACCCTGCCGCTGGCGGCACAAGCACAAGCCGAAGAGGGATTTAGCAAGCAACTGACCCTCCCCTCCGGGCAGGTGATCCGGGTGGCGCAGGGGGCCGGTGAGCCCGCCTCCATCGGCAGCTATGACGTGCGGCTCTATTCGGGCCAGAACGCCCAATTTCCACTGGATGAGTTTCAGGATGGCAAGGTGATGGCCCGTAACGGCTTTATCCGGGAGCTGAAACTGGTCGATTTGAATGGCGACAAACAGCCCGAGCTGGTGGTCATCATCGAGAGCGCTGGCAGCGGCAGCTATCAGGATGCCGATGCCTACACCGTCAGCCCGCAGGGTGAGCTGGAGATCTTCAATCAGGTCAAGGAGCTGGAGCCCAAAGAGGATGTGGTCAAGGCGCTCAAAAGCCCGCAAGACTAAGCCCTCTCCCCGAATCTGAAATATAAAAAGCCCTGATGATCAGGGCTTTGTTGTTTCTGCTGTTGGTACAAACAGCTCAGAGGCGGGTCGCCCGGATGGAGACCTGCGGCAGCGCCATCTCGTGCTGGGCAGCAACCAGTTGCAGCTCGTAGGCCCCCGCCAGCCAGGTCCGGGCCAGTACCGCATCCACGCTGGCGTTGGTAAGTTCGAACGCCGCTACCGGGGTACAACCGGCCAGCAGATTGGCCAGCATGGTGGCGCTCAGCAGATCCCCCACCCCGATGGGATGGCGGGCAAAAGGGTAGAGCGGGCGGGAAAGATGAAAGGTCCCCTCCTCGCACACCAGCAGCATCTCGAAGCGGTCCATGGCAAAACCGGCCTTGCCCAGATGCTTGACCATCACCAGCTTGACCCCTTGCGCGCGCAACTGCTGGCACGCCTCAATGGCCTCCGGCACATTGCGGATATCGCGGCCGGTGAGCTGTTCCAGCTCCAGCAGATTGGGGGCCAGCATATCGGCACAGGCCAGTGCCCTGGTTTTCAGAAAATCGGCGACGCCGGGTGCCACTATGCACCCCTTGTCGGGGTGACCCATCACGGGGTCACAAAAATAGAGGGCGTTTGGATTGAGCGCCTTGAGCCGGGCCACCGCCGCCAGGATCTCCTCCCCCTGTTCGGCAGAGCCGAGGTAGCCGCTCAAGATCGCATCGCACTCGGCCAGCACACCGATCTCCGCCAGGCCGTTTACCAGCTGACGGATATGACCGCCGGGCATCACCATCCCCTGCCAGCCTTCGCGGTATTGGGTGTGGTTGGAGAACTGCACCGTGTTCATCGGCCACACCTCGATCCCGAGGCGACGCATGGGAAAAACGGCGGCGCTGTTGCCGGCACAGCCAAAGACTACGTGGGATTGAATGGAGAGCACTCGCTTCATGGTTGGCGACTCACGCAATAAGAACAGGAATTCCGGAGGGAAAAACGGGCCTTGCGGCCCGTTGTTGTCACTTTCGACTGTTGTCACTGTCGATTAACGCAGCACCTTGACGGTGTAGCTGCCATCGGCCTGACGATAGAGGCCGTGGATGTCGGTCTCGAAGCCCGGGTAGTGGGCGCCGATCTCGCACAGCATCTCGAGGAACTCGAGCACCGGCAGAGAATCCTGGGTCACCATCTCGCCCGGCAGAACCAGCGGTACTCCCGGCGGGTACGGCAGGATCATGTTGGCGCTGATGCGATCAACCATGTCACGCAGCGGCACTTCCACCACGTTGCCTGCCAGCTCTTGCTGCCATGCGGCGTGCGGAGTCATCTTCATCTCCGGCAGTACGTCGAACGCCTTGAACATCAGCTCCGGCAGACGGTACTTGCTGGTCAGCTCGTGAATACGCTGCGCCAGCTCCTGGATACGCATCCCTTCGTAGAAGCTCGGGTCTTCACGATAGAGGCTCGGCAGGATGTTCTTGATGGTCAGGTTCAGGTCATAACCACGTTTGAACTCGGTCAGGGCGCGCAGCAGCTGCATCGCCTTGGACTGATCGATACCGATGGAGAAGAGGAACAGCATGTTGTAGGGACCGGTCTTCTCGACCACGATGCCGCGCTCGTCCAGGAACTTGGAGACCAGAGAGGCAGGGATGCCCTTCTCCAGCAGCTTGCCATCACGACCCATACCCGGAGTCAGCAGGGTGACCTTGATCGGATCCAGGTACATGTGGTTGTCATCGATGTCCTTGAAGCCGTGCCAGTCATCTTTCGGATCCAGCTTCCAGCACTCGACGGTGTCGATGTTGTCCGGCTGCCATACGTCGAAGAACCAGCCTTCGCTCTGATCACGCAGACGCTTGATCTCTTTGCGGAAGGAGATGGCGCGATCGATGGAGTCCTTGATCAGACGCTTGCCGGTGTTGCCACGCATCATGGCAGCAGAGATCTCGGTCGATGCCACGATGCCGTACTGCGGCGAGGTGGAGGTGTGCATCATGAAGGCTTCGTTGAAGGTCTCTTCCTCCACGTCACCCTTGATGTGGATCATCGAGGCCTGGGAGAAGGCCGCCAGCAGCTTGTGGGTGGACTGAGTTTCGTAGAACACCTTGCCCGGCATCGCTTCGCCGCTCATGCCGCACTTGCCTTCATAGATCGGGCTGAAGTTGGTGTAAGGCACCCAGGCACTGTCGAAGTGGATGTAAGGAGTGTCCAGCGCCTCCTTGATGAAGCCGGTGTTGTAGAGCAGGCCATCATAGGTGGAGTTGGTGACCACGGCGTAACGGGGAGCCTGGGCACCCGGTGTCGCGGCAACCTTGGCAGCGATGGTATCACGGCTGAATTCGCTCTGCGGGATACCACCCAGAATGCCGTAGGCGTTGCGGGTCGGACGGAAGTAGATCGGAGTCACGTCATTCATCATCATCAGGTGAGTGAGCGACTTGTGGCAGTTACGGTCAACCAGCACTGTGCTGCCGGCCGGCGCGGAGTACATGCCGACGATCTTGTTGGCAGTGGAGGTGCCGTTGGTAACGATATAGGAGCGATCGGCGTTGAAGGTACGGGCGATGTACTCTTCGGCTTCCTTGTGCGGACCGGAGTGATCCAGCAGGGAGCCCAGCTCCGGCATGGAGATGGATACGTCAGCCTTGAACGCGTTCGGGCCGTAGAAGTCATAGAAGATGCTGCCGGCCGGGCTCATCTGGAAGGCGGTACCGCCCATGTGACCCGGAGTACAGAAGGTGTATTTGCCCTCTTCCACGTACTTGAACAGCGCCTTGGTGAACGGCGGCAGGATGGCGTCCTGATACTCCTGAGTGGCCTGACCCATCTTGAGGGCGATGTCGTCGGCCATGCCGAGACGGTACTCGAAGAAGTGCACGTTCAGACGCAGGTCGGTCAGGTGAATGTCCAGGGTGGACTGGTCGTTGGCGAAGGCGAAGATCGGCAGCTTCTCGTTGCGATCGTGGATCTCCTTGCACAGACCCAGGGAGTATTTGTCCCAGTCGAAGATGGCGCCGCAAACGCGGGGGTTCTTCTCAATCAGTTTCAGCAGGTCGGCCACATCGACCGGATAAACAACCTCGAAACCCTTGCGCTCGAGGGAGGCTTGCAGCTGGCGAATGGGTTCTTCTTTAAAGAAAACGCCCAGGTGGTTGAGGATGGCAATGATATTCATCGTAATGCTCCACACATAAAGGGGCGCTCTCCATCAGGGATGGTGAGTGAAGAGCGCTCGGAAGATAAAAGGGGGAATTAGTTGCTGGGTTGTTCGCTCAGCAGGGCATCGTGCTGACGCAGACCCTGTTTTTTGGCGTAGAACATCAGGATGATGAGCGACACCACGAAGGTAGCGGTGAGGTTGGAACCCTTGGCACCCATCAGGGCCACCAGACAGAAGACACAGGCCACACCGGAGAAGATCATCGCGCCGATGCTGCGGGAGGTCATGCCCTCGAAGCGGATCAGGTTAATGCTGGAGTAGAAGTAGGGCAGCATGGTCAGCAGCACCGCATCTGTGGTCAGCACGTTGAAGAGATCGGCAGCATGAGCGGACTGGGAGGTGAAAGCGGTCAGGCCAACCATCAGGGCAGTCATCTTGAGGGAGCCCAGGATCAGACCCTTCTTGGCTACGCCGTTCTTGTCCACTTCGCCATAGATTTTCGGGAAGTTGCCGTCGTTGGCGGCACGCTTGCCCGCCTCGCCCACCAGCATCATCCAGGAACCGAGCGAGGTGAAGCAGGCCAGGGCGGTGAAGGCAGAGACGAACGGTGCAGACCAGCTACCGAAGATGGCGGAAGAGGCCATGGCAAACGGGGCGCCGGAGGCAGCCACTTCACCGGCCGGGAACATGCCGCTGATCACCTGGGTAGAGAGGATGTAGATAACACCCGCGATACCGGTACCCAGCATGGTAGCGAGCGGTACGGTGCGCTTGGGGTTCTTCACCATGCCGGAAGAGACGGCGGCAGATTCAACACCGACGAAGGACCAGAGGCAGATCAGCACGGCGCTGATGACCGCATGCAGGTCGCTGCCGCTGGTGGTATTCCAGTTCTGGCTGTAGACGGTGGCATCAAAATGACCCCAACCCATCACCGCAGTACCGACAACCGGCAGCAGGATCAGCACCAGACCCAGGGTACAGAGTCGGCTCACCCAGCTACCGCCAAGCAGGTTGACGAAGGTGAAGATCCAGACGGCAGCGATAGTGGCTGCGGCGGCCGGGATCGGGCTGTTGAGAATGGGGAAGAAGACCGAGAGGTAGGAGACGCCGGTAATGGCGATGGCCAGGTTACCGATCCAGTTGGCGTGGTAATAAAGCACACCGGTCTGGAAACCGAACACCGGAGAGATCTCGCCAGCGTAAGCAATGGGGCCACCCTCTTGCGGGTTCTTGGTAGCAAGGCGGGCGAAGACAAAGGCGAGGCCCATGGCGCCTACCAGACAGATTGCCCAGCTAAAGACAGAGATGGAGCCGATGGTAGCCAGTGCCGAAGGCAGCAGCGCGATGCCACTCCCCATCATGTTGCCGGCCACCACACCTGTACAGGCGATAAGGCCAATCTTCTTGCTCGTATCTAGGGACATAAGATCTCCGGTTCTATAAAAGGTCGGGTCGTCACATACACATTTGGCGGAACGCCCCGCCAAAGAATGGGCACAGACTAGGCCTCTCATCCCCGGAAAACATAAAGACCAGCTAACGGATAAAAATATGAGGCAACTTTTTTTGCCGCCTCGTCACTTTTGATAAAAACCATTTAAAAACAGTCAATTGACATCACATCACACAGCCGTCTTGATAAAACCTTGATATCCTTCCGCCCAATTTTTGCCCCTTGATAACCCCCTTATCTCGCCACCTTGATATTTTTGGTCAGATAAACCCGGGATAAAGCAGCTCCCATTGCGCCCCCTGCCCTTGCGGCCATTTAGAAGCCCTGCGGATCATCACCCTGAGTGGCCGCTCACCTCCTGTTCGCCCCGCCGCTCGGCTCATCACAATCCAGTCTCAGAGGTAAAGCGCAACGGCGATAACCTGTCAGCAATGAGAAATGGGTCGAGACAGACAGCTTATCCCGCCGCCAACAATGAGCAGATGTCACAAGCTGCACACGGCGCAAAGCCGGGCAGAATGCCGCGTGCAAGGCAAAGGCAAATGGGGATAGTGGGGAGCTGCGGGGGATAAATCGGGCCGTACCAGAGCGACTATCCCCGGTGGCAAACAAGCAGGATTGAAACAAGCAGAAACCGCACAGGCCGCCCGAAGGCAGCCTGTGGATGGGGTCGGCAACCGCACCGACCGGGGGAAAACCAACACTACGGAGTTAGAAGAGCTTCACCTTGCTCTGGCCCAGCGCATTGAACAGAGCCGGGGTGAGGCTCTCCATATTGCTGTAGAAACCGAGCTGCTGGCAGAGCAGATAGGTCTGCTCGGTCGCCTCCATCAGGAAGGCCTGACTGTAGGCATCCCCCGCCGCCTCGGGGCGACCATCCAGCTCCGCCAGCTTGCCCTGCAGTATGTAATAGAGCACCGAGCGGCCGCGACTCGCCGCCTTCTCCAGCAGATAGTTGGCCTGCTGTTGCTGGCCGTTGAGGATAGCCTGCAGGGTCAACGCCTCCCACACCCGGGCTGGCAGGGCGCCGCTGTTTTGCACCACGCTGGCGAGATGGGTGCCAATCCCCTGCAGTCGCTCGCTCTCGGATTTTCCCGCCAGAGTGGCCAGCGCCTCGCCCGCCAGATAGCGCTCCGCCAGCAGCAGCGGCTGATCCGGATGGGCAATCAGCGCCTGCTCCAGCAGATCAATCCCACGCTTGAGGGCGACCGGATCCCGGCTGTTGATGTAGTACTGCGCCTCCATCATCGCCATCAGGGAGGCATCATCGGTCGGCCAGCCCATCCCCGGCTCGGCATCGGGTTGGTCAAGGGCACGCAGCAGATCCTGGCTGCTCGCCTGCAACACGCCGTGCACACTGTGGCGACTGAGCTGGTACTGATGGCTGAACAGCACCCGGTTGGTGTTGATATTGCGATACTCCAGATCGAGATAGGTGCCGCGCGGCTGGCGGGTGACCCGCACACTCAGCTCCTTGCCGGGCATGATGCCCCCCATCAGAGTGGTGGCGCCGTACTGCACCCGCAGCGGCGTGGCCACCGCCACCTCCCCCATCAGGGCGCGGGTAATGCCATCGGCGAGGCGCACGTTCTCGTTGTTGTCATCCATACCGGAGTGGAAGCGGAACACCAGCAGATTGGGATCAAGCATGGCATGCACCTGGGGGCTGGTGTGCTGGTAGCTGAGCATGCTGACAATGGCGATCAGCACGATGGCAACGAAGATATCGAAACTCACCATCTTCCAGCGGCTGCGGGCATCCTTGGCATGGGTGGAGATGGCGCGGGTCAGGGGCCCGGCGGGAAAAGGGGCGATATTGGGCTGTGCATCATCCTGCTCAGCCGCGGGCGGGCTCAGATCGGAGAGCGTCGGGTTGTCGGAGAGAGCGGTATTGACCGCGGGCTGCTCGTCCGCCATCACCACAGAAACCACCTGTAACGGCCGCACCGGTGCCACCAGCTTGTAGCCGCGCTTGGGTACGGTGACGATATAGTCGGTCGCATCGGTGCGACCATCTTTGAGGATCTTGCGCAGTTCGAAGATGGACTGGGTCACCACCTGATCGGTCACCTCGGCGCCATCCCACACCTCGTTGATCAAGGCATCGCGGCCAAACACAGTGCCGGCATTATGGGCCAGAAACCGCAACAGGTTGACCAGTCTGGGTTCGAGGTAGACCTCGCGGTCGGGGCGACACAACATGTTGTCGTCAACGCTCAGGGTCCAGTCGTGGATCTCAAAAACCGATTCGCTCATGATTCACTCGCTGCAGATGGTGACAATGCACGATGAGAGAGACGCAAAACCCGGGCTGACTGAACGGAACAAGGCGCTATCACCACAGGTGACAGATAAAAAGAGAACCGAAGCAATCACATCTCTGAGAGTCAGTCTGGCCAGGCCATCCTGTTTACGTCTGAAGGGCATCCTTGCGGGCATTCCGACCACCGGGATCGGAAGGGATCACTTTAAGCAAAACGGGAGCTGGATCCCACTTTTTTTGGCTATAAATCGCCGTTGAGTTGATCCGACACCGCACTTTTCGGCAAATAGCGTGCCAACTAGTATTCATATGAACATCCCATATGCCGGAATCAAAAAGCCCTGAACATCAGGGCTTTCTCATTTCTTCGACCATCGGGGAGACGTTACTTCGCTACCGGAAGCACATCCTGCTGACGACTGCGGCGCAGATGACGCCGCCACAACGAGAAGCAGCCGTAGCCAAGACTCAGCACCACCGCATAGAGCACCTGGGTGGCGAGCGCCACCAGCACCAGAGCGCAGAGCAGCACGCTTATCCCCGCCAGCCCCTTGCCCACCCCGCCGAGCAGACGCCAGCCCGCCGCCATGCAGAGCAGGTAGACCAGCACGAAGTTGCCGTTGGCGTAGCGGATCAGCTCATCGAGCGGCAGTCGCAGCCAGATGATGAGGGTGATACAGAGCAGGCAGATGGCGAGCACCAGGCCGAGCGCCCGCAGCGGCGCGCCGCGCGCGGTGAGCACGGCCAGCGAAGCGGGTAACTTGCCTTCCCGCGCCATGCTCCAGATCAGCCGGGCAAAGCCCTGAATGTAGATATTGATGCTGGCAAAGCAGGAGAGATAACCGAGCACCGCCACCAGCCACTTGGCGGTGGGGCCGAACAGCAGCGCCAGCAGGGAGGGGATGGCGGTGGCGTTTTTCGCCTCATCGCCGTAGAGGCCATATTTGAGCACCACCAGCGAGTGTACCCAGTAGATAAGTCCCGCCAGCAGCACCCCGCCGAGCAGGGCGATGGGGTAGTCCCGCTCCGGCCGCTTGAACTCCTCCCCCATGTGGGCGAAGGCTTCCAGCCCGACAAAACACCAGAACATCACCGCCAGCGCGGTGGCCATAGGGGGCCACTCGTCCGCGCTAGGCAATGGCCGGGCTGCATCGCGCCAGCTCACCTCCCCCTTGAACCAGATAAGCAGGGTCAGCCCCAAAATGGCGAGCGCAATCAGCAGTTGCAGATTGCCGGAGGAGCGCGCCCCGCGCAGCCCCAGCAGAAAGACCCCGAGCAGGGTCAGCAGCTGGATGGCCCAGAGGGTCCAATCCCCCATCTCGAACAGGGCATGCCAGAAGCCGGCGGCAATCATCAGGGCGGCAGGCAGCCCCACCGGCAGCACAGCCAGAAACAGGAAGGCGGAGAAGCGCTCGGCGCCGTTGCCAAAGGCGAGGCCAATCAGGTGCGGCGCGCCGCCCGCATGGGGATAGCGACGGCCGAGGCGAGCAAAGGTAAAGGCGATGGGCAGCACCAGCGCAATCAGCAGCAACCAGGCCCAGAGCGAGGCCCCACCCGCCAGCGAGGCGGCGGTCGCCGGTACCACGAAGATCCCGGTGCCGAGCAGCGAGGTGGCGAGCAGCCCCATCCCCTGCCAGAGCCCGAGATCCTTTTTCAACCCAGACATATCCTTTTGTCCCGACTAGAAAAACATCCCGCCATGTTAGGCCTCCACCACCCCTTTGTTAAGCACGATGGTTAAGCGCGGCTGCGAGAATATGCAGCCTTTTATTCGGGCTCGGGCCCAGCTTGCAGGGACTCGGCCAGAAAATCCCCCAGCAGGGTGATCTTGAGCACCTGCCGCCGCGCCGCCGGATAGATGAAGTAGAGGGTCTTGGCCGGGCTCTGATAGCGGCCAAGCAGCGGCAGCAAACGCCCCGAAGCGATATGGTCACTCACCTGTTCGGCGGGCTGCAAGGTGATGCCAGCCCCCGAGAGCGCAGCCGTCAACAAGGCTGGCCAGTGATTGATGCGCAGGCGCGAGGCGACCCGCACCTCCTCGCTCTGGCCATCCTCACCGACAAACTGCCAGCGCTCATGCTCGCCCCAGTTGCCGTGCAGACACTGGTGGCGAACTAGATCGGCCGGATGACGGGGCACGCCGTGGCGATTGAGGTAGTCAGGGGCCGCGCAGAGCCGGTAGTGCTGGGTCAGCAGCGGACGGGCAATCAGCGCCTCATCCTGCGGGCGCAGGGTGCGGATAGCGGCGTCGAACCCCTCCTCCACCAGATCGACCCAGCGCGGGGTGAGCTGCAGATCCAGATCCAGCTTGGGGTAGCGGTCGAGAAAAGCGGGCAACAGCGGCACCAGCCGGTGGTGGCCAAAGCTGAGGGGGGCGGCGATGCGCAGCCGTCCGGCCGGCTCGGCCAGCAGATTCTGGGTGAGCGACTCGGTCAGTGCCAGCTCCTCCAGCACCCGCTGGCAGCGAGCCAAAAACAGCTGGCCCAGCTCGGTGAGAGTCTGCTGGCGGGTGGTTTTGTGAAACAGCTTGCCCCCCAGCCACTGCTCCAGCCCCAGCACATGCTTGCCCACCATCTGGGCGCTGATCCCCGCTTCGCTCGCCACCGCGCTGTAGGAGCCGAGATCCACCACCCGGGTGAAGATACGCATGCTGGTCAATCGGTCCACAACCCCTCCTTTTTGCCCGTTTCAAGGCCGTTTGGCCCGCGACCAGGCCCTGATTCACAACCAAAAGTTTAGTAAGAAATGGATCTTAGCCAATTTATTCAACTTTTAGTTACCAATACAGTGATGCCGTCCCTTCCCCACAGGATAAATTCCCATGAACAGCACCTATCTGGCCGCCCTGCTGGTCGGTCTGCTGGCCAGCGGCGCCAGTCAGGCTGCCGAGAGCAGCTTTATCAGCAACCACGACCATGCCCCTGCCTCAGCAACTCAAGCCCAGACCGATATCTTTCGGGTCAGCCTGCTCGGCACCGGCACCCCGGTGCCCCAGATCAGCCGGGGCGGTTACAGCACCCTGGTCGAAGCGGGCAACCAGAAGCTGGTGTTCGATTTTGGCCGCAACTCCGCAACTCGCCTGTGGCAGCTGCATATCCCCATCGGCCGGGTCAACGCCTTCTTCCTCACCCACTTTCACTCAGACCACACCAACGGGCTGGCGGATCTCTGGCTGACCGGCTGGCTGCAACCGGCCTATGGCCAACGCCACGCGCCGATGGAACTCTACGGCCCCAAAGGCACCACAGCTCTCGCCCGTGGCTTGCAGCAGGCCTACGCCACCGACATCGCCACCCGGGTCAAGGATGAGGGAACGCCGCTGGACGGGGTGGAGATCAACAGCCACGAGGTCACCGCCGGGGTGGTCTACAACCATGACGGGGTCAAAGTAACCGCCTTTGACAACGACCACGGGGTCAACATCAAGCCGTCATTCGGCTATCGCATCGACTATCACGGCCACAGCGTGGTGCTCTCCGGCGATACCCGCTACAGCCCCGAAGTGGTGAAGCAGGCCAAAGGGGCCGACCTGCTGGTGCACTGCGTCTCCATGACCTCTGCCGAGCAGATGAAGGCCAACCCCGGCTACAAGGCGATCGCCGGTCACCTCGCCTCCCCCGAGCAGGCGGCCCGGGTAATGAACGAAGCGAGACCGGCGCTGACCGTGTTCAGCCATATCGGCCTCAACGGCAAGATCAGGGTCAAAGATCTGGCGCAGGATCTGCGTGCCCGCTACACCGGCCCCTTCATCATCGGCAACGACCTGATGCAGATTGATCTGCCCACCACGGCCTCCGGCAAGGGCTATGCCCTCTGGCAGTCGGAGAATATCGACAATAAATAGCTGGCACGGATGCCGATCAGCCATGGCCGGCATCCGCAATCGACACCGGGGGCTATCTTTAAGGGGTGTTTGACCACAAGGAGTTATCTCTATGAGCCTGAAATGGAAGCACCTCGCCCTGGCCACTCTTCCCTTGTTCGGCATGTCGGCCGCGCAGGCGGCGGTGTTGACCAGCCTTGAATGGCCCCCTTACACTAGCGCCAGCCTCCCTGAGCAGGGCAAGAGCAGTCAGGTGGTGACCGCAGCCTTTGCCCTGGCTGGCGACCCGCTGACCATCAAGTTCTATCCCTGGCAACGGGCCGTGGACGAGGCGACCAACAACCCCGAGGTACTGGGTTATTTCCCCGAGTATCTCGACCCCAAGAGCAGCTGCCTCTTCTCTGACCCCATAGGTAACGGCCCTCTCGGGTTTGCCCAGCGAGCCGATCAGCCGGTCACCTGGCAGAGCCTTGATGACCTCAAGGGCAAGAAAATTGGTGTCGTAACCGGCTATGTGAATACCACCGAGTTCGACGAAAAAGTGGCCAGCAAGGCACTCTCGGCCGATGCCACCAGCTCGGACAGCCAGAACCTGCTCAAGCTCGGCAACGGTCGGCTCGATCTGGCGGTCATCGACCAGAATGTGATGACCTATCTGCTGGAGAGCGATCCCCAACTCAAGGACATCGCCGCCAACCTCGGTTTCAACGGCAAGATCCTCGAGGACAAGTCCCTCCACGTCTGCTTTACCAACTCCGCCAAGGGGAAAGAGGCGCGGGACAAATTCAACAAGGCGCTGGCCAGTGACGAGGTGAAGAAGCTGATGAAGTAGCGATACCGCATCCGCTCGCCGCCCCAAAAAGCCATAAAAAAAGCCGCCTCTTGCGAGGCGGCTTCTTCATTCAACTTGGTAACCGGCGTTATCAGGCAATCAGCTTGTAGATGATACCGGACATGGCGATCAGGCCAATGATGGTCACGAAGCCGTTGCTGATGTTGCCAGCGTATTTGCGCATGGCCGGAACCTTGGTGATGGCGTACATCGGCATCAGGAACAGCAGCATTGCGATGATCGGGCCGCCCAGGTCTTCAATCATGCCGAGGATGCTCGGGTTGATGGTGGCGATGGCCCAGGTGGTCAGGATCATGAACACGGCAGTGACTTTGTTCAGTTGCTTGGTGTCAACGTTCTTGCCCTTCTCGCGCAGCGCCTTGGCCATCAGGCCGTTCATGCCTTCTTGTGCACCCAGGTAGTGACCCAGGAAGGATTTGCTGATGGCAACCATGGCGATCAGCGGAGCCACAGTACCGATAACCGGGTTATCGAAGTGGTTGGCCAGGTAGGACAGGATGGAGATGTTCTGTTCTTTGGCAGCAGCCAGGTCAGCCGGGGAGAGGCTCAGTACGCAGCTGAATACGAAGAACATAACGGTCATTACCATCATTACGTGGGCGCCCAGCAGGATGTTGCTGCACTTCTTCTCAGCACCTTCACCGTAACGACCTTTGTTGTCCACCGCGAAGGAGGAGATGATCGGGGAGTGGTTGAAGGAGAACACCATTACCGGGATAGCCAGCCACAGGGTCTTGATGAAGTCACCGTTGAAGGCATCGGACAGGGCCGGAGCTTCAGTGATGATGGCACCGTTCCAGTGCGGGATCAGGTAGAACGCCAGACCCATCAGGGTGAGTACGAACGGGAATACCAGCACGCTCATCGCTTTGACGATAACCTGGCCGCCCAGACGAACAACCGCCATCAGACCGAGGATCAGGGCCAGTGACAGAACGGCACGGGGAGGTGCAGACATGCCCAGCTGGTGAACAATCACGCTCTCGACGGTGTTGGTGATGGCGACTGAATACATCAGCACGATCGGGTAGATGGCAAAGAAGTAGAGCAGGGTGATGAATTTGCCTGCGGTCTTGCCGAAGTGCTCTTCTACTACTTCAGTGATGTCGCCATCACGGGTAGAGCCGGACAGCACGAAGCGGGTCAGACCACGGTGAGCAAAGAAAGTCAGCGGCAGCGCCAGGATCAACATGGCGACCAGCGGCCACAGGCCACCTACACCGGCGTTGATTGGCAGGAAGAGCACACCGGCACCGATCGCGGTACCGTACAGACCCAGCATCCAGACCACATCGGCCTTGTTGACGCCGCGGGAGGTGTTGCTGGCTAAACGACCATCAGCTGCAATATTCATGTCAGACATACGTTGTTCCTGTCATCTAGGAAAATGGGATTCTTGTTTGGTCGGGCCTTGGCCCGGTTCCATCTCCCTGGAACGCCTGCTGTCCGTCCTTGATATTAACCTCTCGCCCCCCGGCAACCTGGCCATCACTCCTTGTGACAACAGGATTGCAACAAACAACAGTGCGAGATTTTGACCCTGAGGGTCGGCGCCCGTCTCACTTAACAACCGATTAACGTGCGCCACTCTTGATGGGCTGACTTTAATTAAATGCCCTTATTAATCACAGCGTTTTTTTGAATTAATCAACCAAAGTTTGATTTTGGTCGCCTTTCGGACGACCAAGATCACACTCAAAGCGCCTTATTGTGAGTTTTTTTTAACAATTCAACTTAGTTTCACTGGAATCAATGGCCTGCGAGCAGCTACATATTTGCAACAAGCCACCCGTTTAGCGCGGATTGTGTGCAGCACGGCCTTGGCGTACCCTTGTGACTCACGCCTTTTTGTTGATTGATGATGACCATTACCCGTACCGATCTCGCCGAACTGGCGGTATTTGCCGCCGTCGCCCGTCACCGCAGTTTCAGCAAGGCCGCCCTCGAACTCGGGGTCTCCGCCTCCGCCCTCAGCCACAGCCTGAAGGGGCTGGAAGCCCGTCTGGGGGTGCGGCTGCTCAACCGCAGTACCCGCGCCGTGGTGCCGACCGAAGCGGGCCAGCGGCTGCTCAAGCAGCTGCTCCCCACCCTCAATACCCTGGAAGAGGCGCTTTGCGAGCTGGCCCGCAACAGCGATGAACCGGTGGGTCGACTCAAGCTCTGCGCCCCCCGCGGCGCCATCGACAGCCTGCTGGCACCTGTGCTGATCGACTATCTGGCCCGTTATCCGCGGATGCAGGTGGAGGTAGTAGAGCAGGAGCTGATGCCCCGGCTGATTGAGGATGGTTACGATGCCGCGCTCTTTTATGGCGATCTGCTGCCCAAGGAGATGATCGGCATCCCCCTCGGCCCGCCCCAGCGCTATCTGGTGGTGGGCTCCCCGGCCTATCTGGCGGAGCACGGTACGCCGGAGCACCCGAGCGAGCTGAGCCGCCACGCCTGCATCGGCTATCGCCTCACCCCGCACCACCACTATCGCTGGGCCTTTGCCGCCGACGGCACCATGCTGGAGATCGAAGTAACCGGGCCGCTCACCACCAGCACCCCGGCCCTCTATCTGGGCGCCGCCGAGGCGGGGCTGGGGCTCGCCTACTGTCTGGAAGAGGAGGTGAGCCAGAAAGTCGCGGAGGGGAAACTGCTCACCGTGCTGGAACCCTGGTGTCCCACCTTTGCCGGCTTCTACCTCTTCTATCCCAGTCGGCATCAGCTGGGCAGCGGGCTGCGCATCCTGATCGACATGCTCAAGGCCCACTACCAAAACCCCGGATTAGTGAGTAATACTCAGCAATTCATCAAGTAAAACCCTGATTATCACCAAATAAGTATTAATCTAGACTAGCTGTTCGATAATCGAACTCCCCGAGAGAACAGATATGTCTGCCTATTTAACACTGCGGCAACGGGCCATGACCCGTCGCTTCTGGGCTTACGCCCTCCCCTCCATTCTTGCCATGCTGGTCTCGGGGGCCTACTACCTCATCGACGGCATCTTCGTCGGCCACTATGTCGGCGCCGCTGGCCTCGCCGGGATCAACCTGGTCTATCCGGTCATCATGGTGCTGATCGGTCTGGCCGCCATGATCAGCATGGGGGCGGCCACCGCCATCTCCTTCCAGCAAGGGGCGAAAAACGACAAGCTGGCCCGTCAGGCGCTGGTCAACGCCCTCTGGCTGCTGGCCGGACTCGGGGGCGTTGCACCGGTGCTGCTCTATTACACCCACACCGATATCCTGCTGGGGCTGGGAATTGAACAGGGCACCGAGACCTGGAAACAGGCGAGTGACTACCTCACCTGGATTGGCGGCGGTACCCTGCTGCTGGCCAGCAATCTGGCGGTCCCCTATCTGCTGCGCAACGATGGCCGCCCGAAACTGGCCATGGTGCTGGTGAGCAGCGGCGCCGTGCTCAACATCATCCTCAACTACATCATGGTGGGTCGGCTGGGGCTGGGATTGATCGGTACCGCGCAAGCCACCCTGATGGCAGAGGGTGCGGTGAGCCTGATCGGTCTTGGCTACTTCTTTACCCCCTGGGCGCGGCTGCGCCTCAGCTGGCGGGATCTGGTGCCCAACCTTCCCGCCATGCCGCACCTGCTCTTTACCGGTCTGCCGAGCCTGATTGCCCAGTTCAACCTCGGCCTGCTGCTGATGCTGCACAACAGCCAGCTGATGGTGTACGGCAATGTGAAGGATCTGGCGGGCTTTACCGTGGCCGGTTACACCGAAGCTGTCTTTATCGTCATTCTGCAGGGGCTGGCGTTCGGCATTCAGCCGCTCATCAGCAAGGCGGCGGGGGCCAAGCGCCACCGCAACCTCAAGTACCTGATGGAGATGGGGCTCAAGTTCACCTTTATCTACGGCATGCTGGTGTGGCTCACCATCCAGCTGCTGCCGGGACAGGTCGCCATGCTCTATACCGGCGACAAGGATCCCGAACTGCTGGCCGCTGCCATCAGCAGCCTGACCCTCAACCTCGGCGCAATTCCGCTGGAGGGGATCATCATGTTCGGCATAGTGCTGCTGCAATCCATGGCGCGTACCCGTCAGGCGCTGGTCATCTCCATCGCCAAAACCGTGTTGCTACTGCCGCTCATCTTCCTGCTGCCGCAACTGTGGGGTCGTGATGGGGTGCTGATGGCCCAGCCCGCGACCGTGCTGCTGCTCACCCTACCGCTCTGCTGGCTGCTGTGGCGCGAGTGGCTGCGCCTGAAGATGGCCTGCGCGCCAAAAGCCAAACAGCGCCCACAACCGGCCCGCGCACGCGCCGCCGTCCAGCTGGCCCGTTAAGGCCATTAATACGGCAAAACAATAAAAAAACCGGCATCAATTGATGCCGGTTTTTGCTATATGGGCGGGTCTGCTTGCGCTGACACAACAAGCCAGGCCAGCACTGCTGCCCCCACTTATGCCAATACTTCTGGCCTGAGCTGGGCCATCAGCCCCGGGTTGTCGGAGTAATCCACCGGAATGGCCACCACAGCAGGCCCCTCCACCGCCAGCGCGGCACGCAGGGTGGCGCGCAGCTCGTCGGCCGAGCGCACCGCGAAACCGGCCGCCCCGAACGATTCGGCATAGCGTTTGAAGTCGATGGGACCAAAAGAGACGCCGGAGGTGCGGCAATACTTCTGCTGCTCCTGCATCGCGACCATGTTGTAGCCGTTATCGACCCAGATGATGTGGACGATATTGCTCTTGAGCCGCACCGCCGTCTCCAGCTCCATGCTCGACTGCATAAAGCTGCCATCCCCCGATACCGAGATCACCTTCTCCCCCGGCCGCACCAGCGCCGCACCGATGGCCCACGGCAGTGCCACCCCCATGGTCTGCTGACCGTTGGAGATCAGCACCTGACGGGCGCGGAAGCTGTAGAGGTAGCGGGCAATCCAGATGTGGAAGCTGCCCATGTCGACGCAGAGGGTCATGTCATCGCGCACCAGATCCTGCAGCTCGCGCACGATACGCAAGGGGTGAACCGGATTGCCGTGCAGATCGTCGGCCCGCATTGCCAGTCGCAGCCGCTGCTGGCGCACCCCTTGCAGCAGCCGATCCACCTCGGGGGGACGGATTTTCGGATTGCCCATGATGCGGGTCAGCTGCAACAGGTTGGCACGGATCGACCCCACCAGCTCGGCGGTCGGGCAGTAGCTGCTGTCGATATCGGCAGGCAGCACGTCGATATGGAGGATGCGCCGCTCCCGGTCGCCATTCCACAGCACGGGGTCGTACTCGATGGGGCTGTAGCCGATGCAGATCACCAGATCGGCCCCTGCCAGCAGCTGATCCCCCGGCTGGTTGTTAAAGAGCCCGACCCGTCCGGCAAAGTCATCGAAGTGGCAGCTGTCCACCACCCCGGCAGCCTGATAGGTACCGGTCACCGGCAGCCGCGCCTTGTCGAGGAAGGCGCGCACTGCCTCGGCATTCTCCGGCCGGCTCGCCATCAGGCCGAGCAGCACCACCGGATTCTGGGCGTTGCGCAGCAGGGTCAATGCCTGCTCCATATTCTGTTCATCGGCGCAGCCCGGCTCCGGCACCTCGCGGGGCACCAGCACATTGCCCTGCACCGGCTTGTTGATGATGTCCATCGGCAGGCTGACAAACGCCGCCCCAGGCCGCCCCAGCTCGGCGGCGCGAAAGGCGTTGGCCATCACTTCCGAGATTGCCGCCCCGCTATTGACCTGGGCACTGAACTTGGTGACCGGACGGCAGAGGTTGACCGTATCCATGCTCTGATGAGTGAGTTTGAGGCCATCGGCACGGCGAACCGCACCGCCCAGCGCCACCATGGGGTCACCTTCCGAGGTGGCGGTCGCCAACCCGGTAATGAGGTTGGAGCAGCCGGGGCCCGAGGTGACCAGCGCCACCCCCGCCTTGCCGGTGAGGCGCCCTACCGCGGCCGCCATAAAGGCGGCGTTCGCCTCATGGCGCACCACTATGGTCTCGATGGGGGAGTCCTCCAGCGCATCGAACACCCGGTCAATCTTGGCACCGGGAATACCGAACACCTGCTTGACCCCTTGCGCCTCCAGATGACGAACAACCAGCTCGGCACCGCACTTCCACTGTCTGTTTTCCATGTTATTGCTCCTTGTCTATCAGCCTTCGGCGGCTTGAATGGCGCGATCGAGATCGGCAGGGTTGAGGTCGGCCTGCCGGAAAGCGGGATCCGATGGCAGGGCCAGATTGAGGTGACGCACCACAGAAAGTCGCAGGGTGCCGTGGGCCATGGTGTAGTCGAGCAGATGACCGCCCCCCTTGCGATCGGCGGTGATCATGTGCTCGTGAAAGCCCGCTACATTAACTCCCTGCACGAACGGCGGGCAGCGAAAGCCCACCAGGGTTCCCGCCACCGCGGCAAAGCGGAACAGCGGCTGCTGTTCGATAGCTTCCAGCATGGGACGATAAGGGGGCTCCTGACGCGGCACGGTTCGTACCTTGGCCGTTTCAAACTGGCCGTCGAGGCGCAGGGCAACGAAGACGTTGTCGGATCCCACCAGCCGATCCACCCACTGGTGGATCTCGTCACGGCTGAGGGGGTGATCGAAGCGACGCTCCAGACAGGGGCGAAAATGGGTCATCACCGCGAAGGGGGTCTTCTGATCGGCGCGGGCGGGCCGAGCCGAGCCATCGGAGCGCAACTGGTGGATCTGCCGCTCGAAGGCGATCAGCTCACCATCGAGGTGATTGAAGGTGCCGAGGCCAAAGTCGCCGTGGCGCAGCAGCTCGCTCATGGTGGTCTCCCCTTCGTAGACCCCCGCCAGCAGGGCGCTCATCAGGGAACTCTGGTAGATCTCGCCACCGTCATGCTGCCTGCGCCAGCGGGAAAACTGCTGGCTCACTTCGAGGGCACACGCGCATCCGGCACTGTCAGATGTTGCAATACGTTCCATTCGGGTTTCACCTCCGGCCTGAATCCTGTTAGCGTTAGGATTCAATGGTGACCCGGATCACATTTCAACGCCAATACACCGATCCCGCGACTTTGAGACTCTTTCGATATGGAACTGCGAACCCTGCGCTACTTCATGGCGGTCGTCGACAAACAGAACTTCACCCGGGCAGCCGAGGCGCTCAACATGGCCCAGCCGCCCCTGAGCCAGCAGATCCGCAAGCTGGAGGAGAGCCTCGGCACCCCGCTACTGCGCCGCCTGACTCGCGGCGTCGAGCTGACCGAGGCGGGTGCGAGCCTCTATCGGGATGCCACCCAGATCCTGACGCTGGCCGATGCCGCCAAACAGAAGGTGAAGCGGATCGCCCGCGGCGAGCAGGGGGCGCTGCGCATCGGCTTTGCCGGCTCTACCGTGCTCCACCCCGCGGTGCTGACCCTGTTGCACGACTATCGGGAGCGCTACCCCGAGGTGGCGCTCACCCCGCAGGAGGGCACCATGCCGGCACTGGTAGAGGCGCTGCGCAACGATCGGCTGGATGCCGCCATCTTGCGGCTCCCCTGCCGGGGCAGCGAGGGCTTTGCCCATCACCTTATCGAGCAGGAGCCGCTGCTGATCGCCCTGCCGACCAGCCATCCCAAGGCCAAGCCGGGCCCCTTGTCACTGGCCAGCCTGAAGGATGAGAGTTTTATTCTGTTTCCCCACGCCATCGGGCCCGGGCTCTATGACGGCATCGTGGGCCTCTGTCGGGAGGCGGGCTTCGAGCCGATACTGGGGCCCGAATGTCCGCAGGTGATCTCCACCGTCGGCATGGTGCAGGCGGGCTTTGGCGTGACCCTGGTGCCCAGCTCGGTGGCGGCGCTGCGCCCGCTCGGGGTCAGTTATCACCCCATTGAGGGCAATGGCATGATGACCAGCATCAGTCTGGCGACACGGCCACACCCAAGTAGTGCCGTGCTGCGGCACTTTATCGCCCAGATCCGTGCCGCCCAGATACGACAGGGCCTCCCGAAGGAGGCCCTGTTGAACAAGCTTGAACCGGTTTGATGGCCAGCTTGCCTGATGCGACGGCTTATTTGACGGTACTGCTTATTTGACAGTCACGCGGGCAAACTTGCGCTTGCCGACCTGATAGACGGCGGTACCGGCACCGATGAGTGCCTTGCCATCTTCCAGCTTCTCGCCATCCACCTTGACCGCACCCTGCTTGATCATCCGCAGCGCTTCGGAGGTGGTGGCCACCAGATCGGCCTCTTTCAGCAGGTTGGCGATGGCCAGACCTTCGCCTTCCAGTGCCAGCTCGACTTCCGGCATCTCGTCCGGAATGGCGTTCTTGGAGAAGCGCTGGGTGAAATCTTCGTGGGCCGCTTCAGCCGCCGCTTCGTCGTGATAACGGGCGATGATCTCTTTGGCCAGCCAGATCTTCACGTCGCGCGGGTTGAGAGTACCGGCAGCGATGCCCGCCTTGAACTCTTCGATTTCGGCCAGCGGACGGAAGGAGAGCAGCTCGTAGTAGTTCCACATCAGATCGTCGGTGATGGACATGATCTTGCCGAACATCTCGCCCGGAGCGTCGTGGACGCCGATGTAGTTGCCTGCGGACTTGGACATCTTCTTGACGCCGTCCAGACCCACCAGCAGCGGCATCATCAGCACGCACTGGGTCGCCATGCCGGCATCTTTTTGCAGCTCGCGGCCCATCAGCAGGTTGAACTTCTGGTCGGTACCGCCGAGCTCAACGTCCGCCTTCAGCGCGACCGAGTCATAGCCTTGCAGCAGCGGATAGAGGAATTCGTGAATCGCGATGGATTGGCCGCCGGTGTAGCGCTTTTTGAAGTCGTCACGCTCCATCATGCGGGCCACGGTCTGCTTGGCCGCCAGCTTGATCATGCCGGTCGCGCCCAGTTCGCCCAGCCAGCTGGAGTTGTACTCGATGCGGGTCTTCTTCGGATCGAGGATCTTGAACGCCTGCTCCGCATAGGTGAGGGCGTTGTGCTTGATGGCCTCTTCGGAGAGCGGCGGACGGGTGCTGTTCTTGCCGGAGGGATCACCCACCATGGCAGTGAAATCGCCGATCAGCAGGATGATCTCGTGGCCCAGATCCTGGAAGGTCTTCAGCTTGTTGAGGATCACGGTATGACCCAGATGAATGTCGGGGGCGGTCGGGTCCATGCCCAACTTGATGCGCAGCGGGCGCCCTTCCTTCAACTTGGCGACAAGTTCTTCTTCAACCAGAATTTCTTCCGCTCCGCGCTTGATCTCGGCTAGCGCCACCTCGAGCTGGGACATTTTTTGACTCTCCATCACGATTCCACAGGGCCAAACATATTACTGGAATGGCGGGCCAATTGGAAAGGCTGTAAAATCCGTCCATTCTGCCCGACTTCATCTGCTTCTCATGGTTATTTGGCACGCCTTCAATGCACTCCCCCACTGGCACCGCAAGATGGTGCTGATCTTGAGCATCATGATCATGATGCTGGCTGCCTGGCCCAGCGAACAGGCAGTAGCAACACGGGTCGATGAAAACGGCAACGAAATTGCCCTGCGGGAACCGGCCAACGACAACGCACTGAATGATGAGCTGCCGGCCGAGGCCGCCCAGCCCGTTACCCCGCCCAAGCCGCGCTATATCACCAAGCAGGTGAAAGTACGCCGTGGCGACAACATGGGAGTCATCTTCCAGCGCATTGGCCTGAGCACCACGGATCTGCACCTGATCGATCAGCTCGAGGGCAGCGATCCCCTGCGGATGCTGCAACCTGGGCAGGAGCTCACCTTCAAGCTCACCGAGAACGGCGAGCTGCACAGCCTCTATTACCCCCACAGTCTGGAGCAGGCGCTCAAGGTGAGCCGCAAGGAGGAGACCTTTGTCGCCCGCAACGTCAAGATCGCCCTCGACACCCGCGAACAGGTGAGCAAAGGCGAGATCCGCTCCAGCTTCTGGGGCGCCGCGGTGGATGCGGGAATGACCGAAGATCAGATCATGGACTTGGCTGCCATCTTCGGCTGGGACATCGACTTTGCCCAGGACTTGCAGCCGGGGGACAGCTTCCGGGTGGTCTATGAAGACAAGTTCCGCGACGACGAGCGGGTCGCCTCCGGCGATATTCTGGCGGCGGAGTTCGTCAACCAGGGCACCGCCTACCGCGCCGTGCTCAATGAAGATGGCAACTACTACACCCCGGAAGGCAAAGCGATGCGCAAGAGCTTCCTGCGCGCGCCGGTCAACTTCAAATACATCAGCTCCAACTTCAACCCGCGCCGCCTCCATCCGGTGACCGGCAAGATCCGCCCCCACAACGGCATCGACTATGTGGCGCCGGTGGGCACCCCCATCATGGCGGCGGGCTCAGGCAGCGTGGTGGCCGCCGGTTACAACCAGTTCAACGGCAACTACGTCTTTATCAAGCATGCCGGCAACTATGTGACCAAGTACCTGCACCTCTCCAAGCGCACCGTCAACAAGGGGCAGCGGGTGAAGCAGGGGCAGACCATCGGCACTCTGGGTGGCACCGGTCGCGTCACCGGCCCGCACCTGCACTACGAATTCGTGGTGGGCGGCATTCACAAGAACCCGCGCACCCTCACCCTGCCGCAAGCAGAGACCCTGAGCGGACGCGAGCTGGCCAACTTTAAAAAGCTGGCGATGCCGCAACTGGCCAAGCTCGACAACCCCGAGCTGCAGCTGGCCCAAAACAAGCGGGATAGTCGCGGCAACTAAGTCATCTGGGCTGGCAGGGTGAAGACCCTGCCAGCCCCTTTTATTGAACCCGCGCCAGCCAATCAGATTGAAATGAGTCCAACTTCAGACATAAGATGAGATGGAACACCGGGAGCGGCATGTGGCACGGAAGCAAGGGCTTATCTATCCTGTCTCTCTCACTCTTTTTCCGGTCCGCATTGAGGATGCAACATGGTTGAGCGTTATATCGGTCTGATGTCAAAGACCACGCCATGTGGCATGGGATGAAAGCCGTTCCCCTCTTCACCCTCTCTGCACACCGTATTTTCGAACAGCAATGTAAGGAGACACCATGGCTGAGCGCTATATCGGTCTGATGTCGGGAACCAGCATGGACGGCATTGATGCCGTGCTGGTGATGATCGCCGGGGATGAACTGCGGGTCGAAGCGGCGCTTTGTCACCCCTGGCCGCAAGAGACCGCACGCACGCTGCATGCCCTCTGCACCCCGGGCGACAACGAAATCGACCGCATGGGGGTGGCCGATAATCTGGTGGCGCGAGAGTTTGCCGCCGCCACCCACGCGCTGCTGACCAAGGCGAAGCTTGAGCCCAAAGATATTCGCGCCATCGGCAGCCACGGCCAGACCATCCGCCATCGCCCCCAGCTTGGCTTTACCCTGCAGATCGGCAACGCCGCCCTGCTGGCCGCCCTGACCGGCATCGACGTTATCGCCGATTTTCGCACCATGGATATGGCCCTCGGCGGTCAGGGGGCGCCGCTGGTGCCCGCCTTCCATCAGGCGCTGTTTGCCAAACCCGGCGCCCTGCGGGTGGTACTGAACCTCGGCGGCATCGCCAATATCTCGGTGCTGCCGGGCAATCCGGGCGGGGTATATGGTTTTGATACCGGCCCGGCCAACACCCTGCTCGATGGCTGGTATCGCCGCCATCAGCCCCACGGCGGCAGCTATGACGCCGGTGGCAAATGGGCCGCCAGTGGCAAGCCCATCCCGGCCCTGCTGGAGAAGCTGCTGGCTCACCCCTACTTCGCCGCCCCCGCCCCCAAGACCACCGGACGAGAGATGTTTACCCTCGATTGGCTCGATGGGGAGCTGGCAGGCACTTCATACGCCCCCGTGGATGTGCAGCGCACCCTGCAGGCGCTCACCTGCCACAGCATCGCCCGCCAACTGCCCGCCCGGCCCGAATCAGTCGGTACCAGCCAGCCGAAAGCCGAGCTGTTTGTCTGCGGCGGCGGAGCCCATAACGCCCCCTTGCTGAAGGAGCTGGCCAGCCTGCTGCCTGCATGGCGCATCGCCAGCACTGCCGAGCTGGGCCTTGCCCCCGACTGGGTGGAAGGCGCTGCCTTTGCCTGGCTGGCCATGTGCTTTGTTCACCGCAAGCCGGGCAACCTGCCCGCCGTCACCGGCGCCAGCCGTCCGGCTGTACTGGGTGCACTTTATCCCGCCTGAGTGATGACAAGGGGGCTGCGGATCAGTGTGCCCCCTTGAACAGACGCACAACCTGTTGCCGGATCGGTGCAAACAGCGGGGGCTTTGGCGGCTCCAGATTGATATGGCGCCGCCCGGCACGGGTTTCACAGCGAAGCAGATTCTGGATGTAGTGCTGGTGGGAGCGATGGATCAGCTGTGAAGCCTGATACGCCCACAGTCTGGGCACGCCCCACAGAGTGCTGGCAATCGCACCGACGATGCAGAAGAAAGCGGGCTCCTGAATTCCCATCCGGCTGGCATTCTCCAGCGCCTCCTTGAGCGAATTGGAGTGAGCAATACAGGTCATGATATTGACCATGAAGGCGTCGTAATCATCCTCCCCACCCTTGCCAACGCGCGCCGTCAGGGTCGCCGCGGGCTGATAACCAAACTGATGGCTGATATTTTCCAACACCGTATTCCGCTGGCGGATCACCTTGCCATAAAACATCAGCATCACCATGCAGTCGATCGCCTTGCACAGCGCCTCGTAGTGGGGATGGCTCTTCTTGGGACGCGGCGCCGTGGCGAGGGCCAGCTCTTCAGAGATAGCCAGCAGGCCCACAGGTACGGCGGTGCTGACAAACGAGAGATCAATCGACAGCTCCAGCCCCTCCTCCCCTTCCATGCGGGCCACAATCACATGTTCGCCAAACAGCCGACGCTGGCGCTCGATAAAGGCGCCAAAGACCAGATCACGAAACTGCTTTTGCGGATAAGGGGTATCGAGCAAGCTCTCGATGGTCATGATGGCGGCGGATACCCGGCCGCGCAGTCGGTAATCGGCAGGAATGGGAAAGCTCTTTCCCAGGCGAGGAGGTAACCGCTGCCCAGATGTTTGACAATACATATCGCCCAGAACGAAACCCAGCATAAATCCTCCACTGTCAGGTAATGATGATCGCGATGCGATCTCGCTTGCCAATCCTGGGCAATGGCCTGCCGGTGCATCGATGCTCTCCGTCAGGGCTCCTTGATTACCTTATTAATCATACGATTAATAGCGAGTGAAAAAAGCGACCTGACTCGCAATCACGCCACCAATTAACAGTTTCATCAAGAAACAATAGGAAGCGGTCGATAAATCCATTTTTTTACGCATTTACCTTTAAAAACAGCATATTGAAATTTATGTCTGCGAAATCACCTGAGCTGTTCCCGAGCCCTGAAAACGATCCCAATCATCACAACTAGCCACAGATAAGAGGGAGATCGGACAAACTCGCAAAAAGTGGAAAAAGCGACGACGCGGGGCAACCCCACCCATCGGGGGATGCAACCGGCGTGAAGATAAGCGAATTGCCACCGCCTCCCCTTCCTCATCCAGCGCCACCTCTCATCCAGCACCACAGCTCCCGCACACCGTCACGCCAACGCCAACGCCATGCTCCCCACTCCTGTGCAGCAGGGGCAGATCCGCCGTGCAAATTCATGGCATAGAATTTTATGGCGTTAATAACAGATCCCGGCTGCCAGCAAGGCGTCATCGAGTATGCAGGAATAATCATTAACAGAGAGGAATGCAAAAGCCATGAATTATATTCCAGAGGTATCTTTAATAAGGTGGATATGCATATTAACGGGAATTTTCATAGTCCCTTAAAAGAGCTGAAAACAGATATCCATGCACCATAACATGCATTATTTGCACATCGGCGCATAATATTAACCCTTTATTCACACGCCAATATCCCGAAGAGAGGGAGAGCAAACCCAGTCAGGACAAGGCTGTCCGCCGGTTCGGCACCATTTGCACACAAATTGGCTCCTATTTCGGGTGAATTGAATAGCAATATGATTAAATTTGCGCCCATTGAGCCATCTCATAGAAATGCAATCAGCGGTTTGCAACCCCTGATAGCCACTCATAGAATCGCAGCGTCTGAAATATCTACCCTGTCCTCTTCTCCCTTATTCCTGTCAGCGATTGAGTGGATCACAAATAATAACCGAGGATGCCGCCGCTGGCGCAGTGGCCGTGGCGCACAACAAGATGGGGTAAACCTGTACCTGAATGAACAACAAATATTAAAAAGAGGCATATCTATGAGTGGCACCATCATCAAGTCGGCAAGAAATACCCCCCATGCACCCCAGGATCTGGGCCCCTGCACCCAAACGGTGGCGTTTTCTCATTACAACAATATCTCCGCCCAGCTGCCGGTCGATCCCGCCACCGGCAAGATGGTGAGTGGCGATGTCACCGCGCAGGCCAGACAGTGCCTGAGCAACCTCAAGGCGATCATCGAGAGCATCGGCCATGTGATGGACGATATGGTCAAAGCGACCATTTTCCTGAAAGAGATGGCGGATCTGGAGGCGGTCAACGCCGTCTATCGCGAATTCTTCCCGGGCTATCTGCCGACCCGCACCACCCTCGCCGTCGCCGCGCTGCCGCTGGGTGCGCTGGTGCAGATCGATGCCATCATCTCCAACGGCGAAGGTACCTTCCCACAAGATCCTTGCCCGCTGGTTAAACTGGCCCGCAATAGCGACAAGGCGCCGCACAATCCGCTCTCCACCCATACCGTGGCCTTCTCCCACTACAACAATATCGGCGCCCAGCTGCCGGTCGAGGCCGCCTCGGGCCAGCTGGTTGCCGGTGGCATCAAGGAGCAGGCGGGTCAGTGCCTGCGCAATATCAAGGCGGTGCTGGAGAGCATCGACGTGCCGTTTGACGATATCGTCAAGGTTACCGTCTATCTGACCGATCTGGCTGATCTGGAGGCCGTCAACGAGGTCTACACCACCTTCTTCCCCGACTCCGCCATCGCCCGCGCCGTCGCCTATCTGCCCGCCCGCTCTGTGGTCAGTGCCGCCGCCCTGCCCATGGGGGCACGGGTGCAAATGGATGCGGTCATCTCCCACGGTGACGGCACCCCGCCGCAACTGGTGGAAGATCGCCACAATCTGGTGATCCGTGCCCGCAATACCGACAAGGCACCGCGCAGCCCCTTGCACACCCAGACCGTCGCCTTCTCCCACTACAACCATCTCTCTGCCCAACTGCCGATTGACCCCGCCACCGGCAAGATCCTGACTGGCTGCATCAAGGAGCAGACCGCCCAGTGCCTGAGCAATATCAAGGCGATTGTGGAGAGCATCGGCCATGTGATGGACGATATCGTCAAGGTCAATATCCAGCTCGGCAATATCGCGGATCTGGATGCGGTCAACGCCATCTACACCAAATACTTCCCGGGCTACCTGCCTGCCCGCACCGTAATCGGGGTCAGTGAACTGCCCGCCGGCGCCCTGGTGCAGATTGATGCGGTGATGTCCAACGCGGAAAGCACCCCGCCGCAGGCGTAAGTGTTGCGGTAAATAAAAAAGAGACCGGCTCATAGCCGGTCTCTTTTTAAATGCCAGACAAAGGGATGGCCCCTCAGCCCTCGATATCGCGGTTCCTGAGCGCCACTCTGACCGCCTCTGCCGTGGTGGCCACACCGAGTCGACGGCGGGCACTGCGCAGATGGTTCTCGACCGTGCGCACCGAGAGCTTCAGGGTGGTGGCGATATCGGCATGGCGCCAACCCCGGGAGACCCACTCCAGCACTTCGCGCTCGCGCCCAGTGAGGCCACGCTCGTGACCCGCTACCGGCATCTCCATCAGCCGACGAGCTGCATGAAAAGCCGCCACCGCGATCAGCGCAAGGCCAACCCGAGTGTGGGAGCTGGCATCGATCTGATCGCCGCCAAAGCTCATCGCCCCCTCCAGTCCCAACGGCCCATAGACGGGTACCTGCAAGCCATGTCGGCCCGGCCCCTCAGGCTGGCGAACGATACGGTACTGCTCGCCAGCAGCGCCAACCGTTTTGCTCCAGAAGAAGGGCTGGTCTCGCTCCCTGATATGCATCGCCATCGGGCACTCGCGCATATAGGCATGCAGGTCGACCGCCTCGCCGCTCTCCAGCCACTCCCCCTTCAGCCAGTAGAGATGCTCGACCACCCCCTCCTCGCTGGCACTGATGGAGAAGAGCGCAAAGCGGTGATACCCCAGCGGGGTGGCAAAAGCGCGCACCAGCTGCTGGATCTCCTCCAGCCGCTGACACCCTTCCAGCGCCACCGCGACCTGCAGCGCATTCGCTGGCGACGACGACAACCTCATCGCTTGGCAACCGCCTCCAGCAAGGTGGTAGCTGCCAGCTTGCCGAGGTTATTGCCCGCCAGCGGGCTGTCACCGGTCAGCAGATTGCGATCCCGGAACACCTCTCCCGAGATGCCGTTGTTGACGATCTCAAAACCAATCTCTTTGAGCCTCTCGCCAAACTTCCAGGTGAGGTGGCCAGGCATATAGCCAATTGCCGGGGTCTGGGCATCCAGCTCGTCGGGGAAGGCGCAGATCTTGTAGCCCGCGAAGGTCTCTGGATTGGCCACCGCCAGCAGCGCAGCAGGCCCGTGACAGAGGGAGATGATGAAGCGATCGTTGGCCATCGCCCACTCCAGCAGCGCTTTCACCTCGGCACTCTCCGGCAGCCCCATCAGGGCGCCGTGGCCGCCGGGAATAAAGACGCCGATATAGTCCGAGTCGGCGGCCAGCGCCTGCTTCAGCAAGTCAGCCAGCTTGGCCGGTTGGCGGAACTGCGCTTGATATTTGCCATAGAGCCCCAACACCTCTTCATCTTCGCCGGGCATGGCCCACCACTCGAACTTGACCGGATTGCCGGAGAGGGTGGCCACGTCAAAGGCAAAGCCCGCCTTGTCGAGGTGATACATGGGCAGCAGGGTTTCGACCGGATGGTTACCGGTGGAAAACAGGGTGCCGTTGTCGGTGGGCAGATAACGTTCATCGGCACCGATCAGCAGGATCTTCCAGCGCCCCTCCCGATAGGGAGCGGGATAGTCAGCCCCGGCAAGGTCAGATTTGCGCGAGGTGAACTGGCTCAGGGAGTAGGGCGACGGAAAGAAGGCATTCTGCTCTGCCGGATCCGGGGTCGGTTGTTTATCGTCAACAAGCATATCGGTCATGGGTCAAGCTCCAGTAGTGGTGGACTCGGTCTCACAGTATTGACTGTCAGAGACCAAGTAAATGAGGGTTTTCCCTCAACCTCCATGACTATGGCAAGGGATGTGACAGCGCTGCGACAAAACCTGAACAGAGCGCCCGCCAGACTTAGGCCATCGCGGCAAATGCCCTGACGATGGCATCCATGACGGCCCTGACCCGCGCGGCATGCTGCACATCCTGATGGGTCACCAGCCAGACATCGTAGGATTGCTGTAACTGCCGCTCGGGCCAGACCCGCACCAACCCGGCTTGCTCGGCGAGCGGAACCGCCACCTCGCCAAGTCCCAGCCCCATCAACAGGGCCTGACGCAGCATCAGGCTGGTATTGACCCCCGCTGCTACCGTGGCCTCCTCGGCCGCCTCTTCGAGCATCATTGGCGAGCGAGCGCTCTGCCAGTGGGGCTCATACACCACCAGCGAATGGCCCGCAAAACCGGTGCCCGCTTCGGGAATGCCATGGCGAGCCAGATAGTCGGCGGAGGCATACAACCCGACCGGCCAGGAGGCCAGCTTGCGAATAATCAGGTCGGGATTGTCCGGCTTCACCGTCCGGATCGCGATATCCGCTTCCCGCAGGGACAGATTGACCACCTGGGTCGAGGTATTGAGGATGACCCTGATATCGGGATAACGCTGATGCAGCTCGGTCAGGGCCGGTATCAGAAAATCCATCCCCAGGGTGTCTGTGGTCGCCACACTGACCTCCCCGACCAGGCGGTTGTCGACCCCTTGTGCCGCCCGTACGAAATCAATGGCCGCCAGCTCCATCTGCTGGGCGCTGGCCAGCACTATCTCTCCGACATGAGTCAGCACATACCCTTTGGATGTGCGGAGAAACAGTGTGGCCGCCAGACGATGCTCCAGTGCGGCAATCCGCCTGCCAATGGTGGCCTGATCGACCCCGACCACACGGGCGGCGCCCCTCAGGCTCCCCTCCCGATGCAACGCCAGAAAAATTTTCGCATCATCCCAGTTCATCACGACTCCCGGTTGAAATGCATTTTTGCATTACAGGTGAGGGATAATACTGCGTTTATTCATCAGTAATCTCCACTATCTTGGTGCTCATCCCACTCGGGGAACCTCATATCACCTCGTTACAAGGAGCCGCTGATGCATAACGCCTATTCCATTCCCGCCACCATGAGCGCGGTAGAGATTACCCAGCCAGGTGGCCCCGATGTCTTGCAACTGACCACCCGCGCCACACCCAAGCCCAAGCCAGATGAGGTCTTGATCAGGCACTATGCGACCGGCATCAATGGGCCGGATGTGATGCAGCGCAAGGGGCTCTACCCGCCTCCGGCAGGGGCATCGGATATTCCCGGGCTGGAGGTCGCCGGGGTCGTGGTCGCCAAGGGGGAGCAGGTGACCCATCTCAAGATTGGCGACAAGGTCGCCGCGCTGATTTCGGGTGGCGGCTATGCCGAGTACAGCGTCGCCCACCAGAGCAATGTCCTGCCCCTGCCGCCCGGATTGAGCTTTGTCGAAGCCGCGGCGCTGCCGGAAACCTTTATGACGGTCTGGTCAAATATGTTTGAACGGGGTCAGTTCAAAAAAGGGGACATTATCTTGATCCATGGCGGTGCCTCCGGCATCGGCACGACCGCCACCATGCTGGCCAAGGCATTTGGCGCCGCCAAAATCATCACCACGGTCGGCTCACCCGAGCAGCAGGCCGCCAGCATCAAGCTGGGCTCGGATGTGGCCGTGCTCTACAAGGAGGAGGATTTTGTCGAGGCCGTGCATACCGCCACCAATGGCCATGGCGCCGACATCATTCTCGATATCATTGGCGGGGAGTATGTCGCGCGCAACTATGCGGCGGCCGCCATCAATGGCCGCATAGTCCAGATCGGCATTATTGCGGGCGCCGCCCCCAATCTGGATCTGTTTCCCATGCTGCAAAAGCGGCTGACCCATATCGGCTCTACCCTGCGCTCGCGTACTCCGCAGGAAAAAGCCGATCTGATAGCCCAGCTGCAAACTCAGGTCTGGCCATTTATCGAACGCGGTGAGGTCAAACCGCAGGTTTACCAGACCTTCCCGCTGCATGAGGCCGCCGCCGCCCACCATTTGCTGGATTCAGGCCGCCATATCGGCAAGCTGGTATTAACCATGGCGCCGTTGTCGTCAGATTGATAAAGCCCATCGTGAAGCAGGCCGAGGTGGGATGTGGCGATGTCCAGTGCTGAAAGCACCCCGCCGCAGGGGTAAGTGTTGTGCTCAATAAAAAGTGACCGGCTATATGCCGGTCTCTTTTTTAGGTAACAGGAAGGGCATTATTTTTATGGCACCGTCTAAAAGAACGCGATCGTCCGATTACGCTTCGCTAATCGAACCTACGAGCTATCTGCCTGCCCGCACCGTATTCGGAGTCAGCGAACTGCCCGCTGGTGCCCTGGTACAAATTGATGCTGTGATGTCCAACGCAGAAAGCACCCCGCCGCAGGCGTAAGGTTTGTTGAAATAAAAAAGAGACCGGCCATATACCGGTCTCTTTTTTGGTAACAGGAAGGGATATTATTTTTATGGCATCGTCTTAAAGAATGCGAACGTCAGATTACGCTTCGCTAATCGAACCTACGAGTTCACGCCATATAAAAATCATAATATCTTATCGATTCCAAAAATTTTGGATATGTTTTGCCACTTCATCAGATAAATTATACCAATATGCTTCATTGTTCACTGTATTTATAACAACGAGTGAATCATTAGAATCCATCTTAACCCGAAGTCTTTTCGCCGCCTCTTCAGCGGATAGAGTGGAGTTAACGTACCACAATGACCGCTGTACGGAAGCCCAATCGCCTAATGATTTAATTTCATCAATCAAATTTGTATAGTCTTGATTTGGAGCATATAAATCATAAGATATGAATAAATTATTTGCCATTATGAATCACCCCTAACTTGAGAAGTTGATACTTTTTCATGACTTTTAGCTGAGTGCGGTGTATCTTTTCCATCAACACCACCAAACAAGTGTTTATCTGAAGTTGATGTTAGAACCGTCCGCCCTAAATCACCCCATTTTTCCATTTCACTCATCACTCCTCTTGTAACAGATTTCGCATCAACTCGAATATCCATCAAAAGCTCTTTTGTTTCCTTGTTAACGCTATCAGACTCTTTTTTTAGGTGCAATGTTAGCCAAATTGCAAACCCACCTAATACAAGAGAGGCCACACCCGTAATAAGTGATATAACCTCGATCAATGTAAAGCTAAAGGTAATCACTTCAGCGCCACCAGCTTGGTCCATAATATATCCACCACAAACAAATCTACGCTATTATAACCTTTTCAAAACAAAAATTAAACCCATATAAAAGCACAATAAAATCAGTTGGAAAACTAAAGAAACCCCACAAAAAACTTTCAAAAAAATAATGTTAGTCCCTGCTGGAATAATTAGTTATTAATAAAATTAAAATTTTATATACATGCAGCTAAAAATAGATAGACTGGCTAATCACGTAAAAAATAAAATTTTTAACTATTAATAAAAAAGCGCCTCCCTAGGGAGGCGCTTTTCAGTTCTATACAAAGCAATTAGCTATTACAGGGACTCTGCGGTCGCAACCACGTTTTCCACGGTAAAGCCGAATTCCTTGAACAGCAGCTCGGCCGGTGCGGACTCACCAAAGGTGGTCATACCGATGATCTTGCCGCCGAAACCGACGTACTTGTACCAGTAGTCGGCGATGCCAGCTTCGATGGCCACACGCTTGGTGACGGAGGACGGCAGGACGGACTCTTTGTACTCGGCAGACTGGGCGTCGAACACGTCGGTAGACGGCAGAGAGACCACGCGCACGGCACGGCCCTTGGCAGTCAGCTGCTCATAGGCGGCAACGGCCAGTTCCACTTCGGAACCGGTGGCGATCAGGATCAGCTCCGGAGTACCGGCGCAATCCTTCAGCACGTAGCCCCCCTTGGCGGTGTCGGCCAGCTGCTGGGCAGTACGATCCATCTGGGCCAGGTTCTGACGAGAGAAGATCAGAGAGGTCGGGCCGTCGGTACGCTCGATGGCGTGTTTCCAGGCGATGGCAGATTCAACCTGGTCACACGGACGCCAGGTGCTCATGTTCGGAGTCAGACGCAGGGAGGCGATCTGCTCAACCGGCTGGTGAGTCGGGCCATCTTCACCCAGACCGATAGAGTCGTGGGTGTAAACGAAGATGGCACGCTGCTTCATCAGGGCGGCCATGCGCAGGGCGTTGCGAGCGTACTCCATAAACATCAGGAAGGTGGCGCCGTAGGGGATGAAACCACCGTGCAGGGCGATACCGTTCATGATGGCGGACATGCCGAACTCGCGTACACCGTAGTGGATGTAGTTGCCGGAGGCATCGTCGTTGGTCAGAGACTTGGAGCCGGACCACATGGTCAGGTTGGACGGAGCCAGGTCGGCAGAGCCACCCATGAACTCCGGCAGCAGCTTGCCGAACGCTTCCAGAGAGTTCTGGGACGCTTTACGGGTCGCAATCTTGGCCGGGTTGGCTTGCAGGGTTTCGATGATCTTGGCGGATTCGGCAGCCCAGTTGGCCGGCAGTTCGCCAGCGGTGCGGCGCTTGAATTCGGCAGCCAGCGTCGGGTGAGCGGCTTCATAGGCGGCGAACTTGGCAGCCCAGTCGGCTTCCAGTGCAGCACCCTTCTCCTGAGCGTTCCACTCGGCAGCGATATCGGCCGGGATAACGAACGGAGCGTGGTCCCACTTCAGGAAGGCGCGAGCAGCGGCGATCTCGTCGTTGCCCAGCGGTGAGCCGTGGCAGTCGTGGGAACCGGACTTGTTCGGGGAACCGTAACCGATGATGGTGCGGCAGCAGATCAGAGTCGGCTTGCCGGTCTCGGCCTTAGCGGCTTCGATGGCGGCATTGATGGCTTCCGGGCTGTGACCGTCAACAGCCGGGATAACGTGCCAGCCGTAGGCTTCAAAACGCTTGACGGTGTCGTCGGTGAACCAGCCTTCTACGTGACCGTCGATGGAGATACCGTTGTCATCCCAGAACGCGATCAGTTTGCCCAGTTGCAGGGTACCTGCCAGGGAGCACGCTTCGTGGGAGATACCTTCCATCAGGCAGCCGTCGCCCATAAAGGCGTAGGTGTAGTGGTCAACGATGTCGTGGCCCGGCTGGTTGAACTGTTCAGCCATGGCTTTCTCGGCGATCGCCATACCCACGGCGTTGGTGATGCCCTGACCCAGCGGGCCAGTGGTGGTTTCAACGCCCGGTGCATAGCCGTACTCCGGGTGACCCGGGGTGCGAGAGTGCAGTTGGCGGAAGTTTTTCAGATCGTCGATGGAGAGGTCATAACCGGAGAGGTGCAGCAGGGAGTACAGCAGCATGGAGCCGTGGCCGTTGGAGAGAATGAAACGGTCGCGGTCGGCCCACTTGGGGTTGTTCGGGTTATGTCTGAGGTGGCTACGCCACAGCACTTCGGCGATATCCGCCATTCCCATGGGGGCGCCCGGGTGACCGGAGTTGGCTTTTTGAACGGCATCCATACTCAATGCACGAATGGCATTGGCAAGCTCTTTACGAGAAGGCATCTGAATCTCCTGCGATTGCTTCATTTGATGGCCAAGATTAAGGCGCGTTATTGTCCCAGCAGGGCGCGCGGCGTGCAAATATTATCTGGACGAATAAAGCCGCTTTGGGAGGACAATCGCTTTTCTTGCCCTCTATTGACCAAAGCAACCAGAGAAAAACGTTTGATTTCCATCCCTTTCGGGATAGGAGAGCACCGCTTGTGACCCATTGGACACTGCGCGACAAAATAGTGCTGGCAATCACGGGGGGCGCTAATTAAAATAGACGTCCAGATGTAGATACCTCTACACCATCCTATTCATCCGGTTATTGCTGTGGCGATAACCCAGACAAGCTGAGACTCTTATCATGGCAAAGCTGTTTACTTCCGAGTCGGTCTCCGAAGGCCATCCCGACAAGATTGCGGACCAGATCTCTGATGCGGTACTGGACGCCATCCTCAAGCAAGATACCAAGGCCCGTGTCGCCTGTGAGACCCTGGTCAAGACCGGTATGGTCATGGTGGCCGGCGAAGTAACCACCTCTGCCTGGGTTGATATCGAAGAGATCGTGCGTGATACCGTACGTGAAATCGGCTACACCCACTCCGACATGGGCTTCGATGCTGACTCCTGTGCCGTGCTGAACGCCATCGGCAAGCAGTCCCCGGATATCAACCAGGGCGTTGACCGCAGCGATCCGCTGGAGCAGGGCGCTGGCGACCAGGGCCTGATGTTCGGCTACGCCACCAACGAAACCGACGTGCTGATGCCGGCCCCCATCACCTACTCTCACCTGCTGGTGAAGCGTCAGGCTGAAGTGCGCAAGAACGGCACCCTGCCGTGGCTGCGTCCGGATGCCAAGAGCCAGCTGACCTTCGCCTACGACGATGCAGGCAAGATCATCGGTGTGGATGCCGTGGTGCTGTCTACCCAGCACGCCGAATCCATCAGCCACAAAGATCTGGTTGAAGCGGTACGCGAAGAGATCATCAAGCCGGTACTGCCGGCCGAGTGGGTCAACAAAGACACCAAATACTTCATCAACCCGACCGGCCGTTTCGTTATCGGCGGCCCGATGGGTGACTGCGGTCTGACCGGTCGCAAGATCATCGTCGACACCTACGGCGGCATGGCCCGTCACGGTGGTGGCGCCTTCTCCGGTAAGGATCCGTCCAAGGTTGACCGCTCCGCTGCCTACGCCGCCCGCTACGTTGCCAAAAACATCGTGGCCGCTGGTCTGGCCGATCGCTGTGAAATCCAGATCTCCTACGCCATCGGCGTGGCCGAGCCGACCTCCATCAGCGTCGAGACCTTCGGCACTGCCAAGGTCGCCGAAGAGCTGCTGGTCAAGCTGGTGCGCGAGCACTTCGAACTACGCCCGTATGGCCTGATCGAAATGCTGGATCTGAAGCGCCCGATCTACCAGGCTACCGCTGCCTACGGTCACTTCGGTCGTGACGAGTTCCCGTGGGAGCAGACCGACAAGGCCGAACTGCTGCGTTCTGCCGCTGGCCTGTAAGGCTCGCTGTTGTGATAAAAGGGGAGCCTGGCTCCCCTTTTGCTTATCCGCCATTTGACGAGATGTTGATGTCTGCCACCCCTTCCCAGCTTGTCGCCCTGCTGCAACAACGCGTAGAAGCCTGCTTTGTGCAGGCCGAGACGCGCCTTGGCCGCACCTTCCCACGCCCTCGGATCTACTGCAATATGCGGGGCCGGGCGGCGGGTTCGGCGCGGCTGCAAACCTGGGAGCTGCGCTTCAATCCTGCCCTCTATCAGGCCAACCAGCAGGCGTTTCTGGATGAGGTGGTGCCCCACGAGGTGGCCCATCTGCTGGTTTACGCCCTGTGGGGTGACGGGCGCGGCAAAAACCGGGTTTTGCCCCACGGCCGCCAGTGGCAATCGGTGATGCGGGAGGTGTTCGGCCTTGAGCCCAGAACCACCCACAGCTTCGATCTGGCGGTACTGGCGCAGCCGACCGTGCCTTATCGCTGTCACTGCCAGCAGCATCAACTCTCCATCCGCCGCCATAACAAGGTGGTGCGCGGCGAGGCACGCTACCACTGCCGCCGCTGCAAGCAACCGCTGGAGCGGGAACGGCCGGAGCCAGAGCAGTAAGCCAGCTTGTGTCGCGCCCCTGTGGTAGGGTGCCCGCCATCGTTCGTCAATCACCCCGTTTGCAAGGAATCCCATGCGTTTCATCTCCTCCATCGCCCTGACCCTGCTGGCCGGTTTGCCGCTGCTCAGCGCGCCTCTGCACGCCCAAATCTTTCGCGAAGCCAAGCAAGATCTGGTGAAGCTCTATCGCAGCCAGCCTGCGGTCACCACCTTCTACTGCGGCTGTGACATCGACTATCAGGGCAAGAAAATGAGCCCGGATCTCGCCAGCTGCGGCTATGAGCCGCGCAAGCAGGCCAAACGCGCCGCCCGCATCGAGTGGGAACACGTGGTCCCCGCCTGGGAGTTCGGCCACCAGCTGCAATGCTGGCAGGATGGCGGTCGCAAGAACTGCGAAAAAGCGAGCCCCGAGTTCAACAAGATGGAGGGGGACATGCACAACCTCTTCCCCGCCATTGGCGAGGTGAACGGCGATCGGGCCAACTACCGTTTCTCCGACTGGAACGGCAAGCCGGATCAGTACGGCCAGTGCCAGATGCTGGTGGATTTCAAGGATCGTCGGGTGCAGCCGCCCAAGGGCTCGGTACGGGGCCAGATTGCCCGCGCCTACCTCTACATGAGCCAGCAGTATGGGCTGCGTCTGGCAGCGCAACAGCGTAAACTGTTTGAAGCCTGGGATCGCCAGTACCCGGCAGAGGGCTGGGAGTGCGAGCGCAACCGCCGTATCGGCAAGCTGCAGGGCAATACCAATCCCTTTATTGAAAAGCAGTGCCAATAACCCCATTTGACCAGGGAGGGGGAGCGCCCCTCCTACCATGAAACCCTTACCCACTGCCGCGTGAGCCTTGCTCGCCGCAGGATATAAAGGGTTTCCAAGCAAGAGACTGACAAGCAGCCATGCGCATTCCACGTATCTATGAACCGGCCACCCTGCAAGTTGGCCAGACCATCGCCCTGTCGGAAGACGGCGCCAACCATATCGGCCGGGTACTGCGCATGCAGCCGGGCCAGCAGCTCGAGCTGTTCAACGGCGATGGCAATCAATATCCCGCCACCATCGCCAGCGTCGGCAAAAAGTCGGTGGAAGTGACCATCGACAGCTGCGACGTCCAATCAGTGGAGTCAACGCTGGCCATCCACTTGGGTCAGGTGATCAGCCGTGGCGACAAGATGGACTTCACCATCCAGAAATCGGTTGAGCTGGGCGTCACCTGCATCACCCCACTCTTCTCCGAGCGCTGCGGCGTCAAGCTGCCGGCCGATCGGCTGGAGAAGAAGCGCGAGCAGTGGCAAAAGGTGGTGATCAGCGCCTGCGAACAGTGCGGCCGCAACGTGGTGCCAGAGGTGCGCATGCCGATGGAGCTGGACGCCTGGCTGGCGGAAGAGACCAAGGAGCTCAAGCTCAACCTGCACCCGCGCGCTGAGTACAGCATCAACACCCTGCCCGTTCCCGAGCACGGCGTGCGCCTGCTGATTGGCCCGGAAGGGGGCTTGTCGAGCGACGAGATCGCCCGTACCGTGCAGGAAGATTTCAAAGAGATGCTGCTGGGGCCGCGGGTGCTGCGCACCGAAACTGCCGCCCTGACCGCGATTACTGCGCTGCAGTGCCGCTTTGGCGATCTGGCCTGAAGCAGGTTTTAAGAATCTCACTAGCAATCGAGCCACAAGAAGGATATTCGGATGACCATTAAACTCGGCATCGTGATGGACCCCATCTCGGCCATCAACATCAAGAAAGATTCCAGCTTTGCCATGCTCGAAGAGGCGCAAAAGCGCGGCTATGAGCTCTTCTATCTGGAGATGAAGGATCTCTACATGGAAGCCGGTCGCGCCTTTGGCACCATGCGCCCGCTGACCGTCAAATATGACTATGCCGACTGGTACACGCTGGGCGAGGTGGTGGATCAGCCCCTCTCCAACCTCGATGTGATCCTGATGCGCAAGGATCCGCCGTTCGACACCGAATTTATCTATGCCACCTACATGCTGGAGCGGGCAGAGGATGAGGGTTGCCTTATCGTCAACAAGCCGCAGAGCCTGCGTGACGCCAACGAGAAGCTCTATACCGCCTGGTTTGCCGAGCACACCCCGACCACGCTGGTAACCCGCCGCGCCGACAAGCTGCGCGCCTTCCACGCCAAGCACAAAGACGTCATCCTCAAACCGCTGGACGGCATGGGCGGCGCCTCCATCTTCCGCATGAAGGAGGATGACGCCAACGTCGGTGTGATTATCGAAACCCTGACCGCCCACGGCAGCCAGTACTGCATGGCGCAAACCTATCTGCCCGCCATCAAGGATGGCGACAAGCGGGTGTTGGTGGTGGACGGTGAACCGGTGCCTTACTGCCTCGCGCGCATTCCGGCGCAAGGTGAGACCCGTGGCAATCTGGCGGCCGGTGGCCGTGGTGAAGCGCGCCCCCTGAGCGAAGCCGACTGGGCCATCGCCCGCGCGGTGGGCCCGACGTTGAAAGAGAAAGGCCTCATCTTCGTTGGCCTCGATATCATCGGCGATCGGCTGACCGAGATTAACGTCACCAGCCCGACCTGCATTCGCGAGATTGAAGCGGCCTTCGACGTGCACATCACCGGCATGCTGATGGATGCCATCGAGCGTCGGCTGGGCAAATAATCGCCAGGCAGGGTAACCCGCCCCCGACAAGCCCGAAAACAGAGAGGGTGGCCCGGCGCCACCCTCTCTGTTTAAAGGCAATCCGGAAAGGGGCAGGATCTCGCCCAGCCCAAAAAGCGGTTTTTCCCATGGGGATCAACTGCCATAATTGACCTCAAATACCTTTGCACTATTTGGCCTCTATGCAAACACTGCAAAATCACTTCCTGCTTGCCATGCCAAGCCTGACGGATCCCTACTTCGAGCGCTCGCTGGTCTATCTGTGCGAGCACAACGAAGAGGGTGCCATGGGCTTGGTCGTCAACATTCCGGTGGAGATGTCGCTGGAAACCATGCTGACCCAGCTCCAGCTCAATCCGCCCAACAACCCGGAGCTCAAGCAGCCGGTGCTGCAAGGGGGGCCGGTTCACGCCGATCGCGGCTTCGTGCTGCACAGCTTCCGCCCCGGTTTCAACTCCACCCTGCAGGTGGGGGATGAGATGATGGTGACCACCTCCAAGGATATTCTGGAAACTCTGGGTACGAGCGAGGCCCCTGCCCATTGGCTGGTGGCCCTTGGCTATGCCGGCTGGAGCGCCGGGCAGCTGGAGCAGGAGCTGGTGGACGGCGCCTGGCTGGTTATCCCCCCCAATCCGGCTCTGGTGTTCAAGACCCCCATTCACAAACGTTGGCAGCAAGCTGCCGCCAGCATAGGGGTGAACCCGGTTCACCTCTCCAGCGATATCGGCCACAGCTGATCGGCTGGCCCGCTCCGCTCTCTATTTCGAGGATTTATCAGTTATGTCATCACGCAGCATCATGGGCTTTGACTATGGCACCAAGAGCATTGGCGTCGCCATCGGTCAGGAGCTGACTGGCACAGCCCAGCCTCTGCGCGCCCTCAAGGCCAACGACGGCATCCCCAACTGGGACGAAATCGAGAAGCTGCTCAAGGAGTGGCAACCGGACCTGCTGGTGGTCGGTCTGCCGCTGAACATGGATGGCACCGATCAGGAGATCACGGTACGGGCCCGCAAATTCGGCAACCGGCTGCATGGCCGTTTCGGCAAGCCGGTGGAGTTCAAGGATGAGCGGCTCACCACCACTGATGCCCGCGCCCGGCTGTTTGAGCGAGGCGGCTATCGCGCACTGGAAAAAGGCAGCGTGGACGGCGTATCGGCGCAGCTGATCGTCGAAGCCTGGATGGAAGAGCAGTACAACTAAGCCATCAACAGCAAGGCAAGGGTCGCCGCCCTTGCCTTGTCTCGCACTATCCCCTCATTACGCTTGTGATTGTCCCGCAACCAGCCCTTCGGCCTCAGGGCTCGCATTCATCATCCGGTTCAGCCAGGGCACCATCAGCCCCATCACCACCGCAATCAGCAGGGTCGCCATCCCGATCTTGCCAAACACGCCGGTGTAGATCGGTAAGGTTTGCAGCGGATCCGTCATCCCTTGCGGCACGGCGGTAAAGGTCGCCACATAGCCACCCAGCAGGGACGCCATCGCTTGAGTCAGGAACCACATCCCGAGAATGAAGCCCATCAGGCGTTGCGGTACCAGCGCCGCGACCATCGCTAGTCCCAGGGCGCTGATCATCAGCTCACCCAGACTCTGGAACAAGTAGATAAGCACCATAAACCAAGGGGAGGTAAGCCCCTGCTCATCGGCAAACCACCAGCCAGATGCAGCCGCAGTCAGAAAGCCCAGCGAGCAGAAGAACATCCCGAGGGTGAACTTGAGCGGCATGGTGAGATCCCGCCCCTTGCTGCCCATACGGGTATAGATCATCGCGAGTACCGGGCTACCCACCACCACCCAGAAGGGGTTGAGCGCCTGGAAGCTGATGGGGTTGACGCTCATCCCCAGCATTTCGTGGTGCATGTTGTTGATGGCAAAGAAGTTGAGAGACGTCGGCATCTGGGCGTAAAGCACATAGAAGAGCACCGCCTCAAGCATCAGCACGAAAGCCACATACATCTTGTTGCGGCCCACTGTGTCGAGCCTGAATGCCTCGCGAAAGAAGAAGATCACCACGGCGATGGTCACCGTCATCAGCACCATGTTGGCGATCACTACGTGGTGCATCAACCAGGCACAGAAGAAGACCATAACCACCGAGCCTGCGATTACCAGCAGCAACTTGCTGTAATTGAGCGGCAGGTGATCCGGCTCGGAGCCAATATCCTTGACCATATTGCGGCAGGCAAAGAAGGTGAGCAGCGCAATAATCAACCCCACCCCGCACAGGTTATAGGTCACGGTATAGCCGTAGTGATCGGCAATCACTGGCGCGAGCGAGAGGGAAATAAGGGAGCCGATATTGATCGACATATAGAACAGGGTAAACGCCCCATCCAGCCGCGGATCTTTTGGCTGGTAGCATTTTGACAGCAGGCTGGCCGGATTGGCCTTGAACAGACAGTTACCAACTGCAATGGTGCCCAGCGCATAGAAAATCAGGTCGGGATTGTAGATCGACAGACCGGTCATAAAATAACCGACCACCAACACGATAGCCCCGAGCACCATGGTGCGCTTGGTGCCGAGCACATGGTCGCCGACATAGCCACCGACCGAAATCAAACCATATACCAGTGCCGAGAAGGCGCCGAAGGTAATAAAGGATTGCTCTTGGGAAAATCCCAGTTGCTGTACAAAGAAGACCGCCAGGATCCCCTGCACGCCGTAATAACCGAAGCGCTCCCAGAGTTCGACGAAAAATATCATGAAGAAGGGTTTTGGTTGTTGTAACAACCCGGTGGATGCTGTTGCTGGATGCATATTAAGCTGCCTTTGCTGAGATTTATTTTTATTCATCTGGTGGTAGCTACCGCACTATTTTTTGTCCGTCATTGCCATAACGGTAAGCGCAATCAGCCTGCCAATCTGGCTATTTTCGGGCGTACGCAACCCGTTCGATGAAGGTGTTTTTCATCTAGCCGGTTTCAATTACGGGTTATCGGGGGATGGTGAGTGGCGTCTCCCAGTACAGTTACCGGCTCCGGGTTCTACCTTTGCTGCATCCCTTCACTCAAGCCGATTTATCAACCTTGATACTTATTCCCCTCTGCTCCGTCACTCATGGCTGGTGGCCAGATAGCCGGGGCATGACACGGCCACAGACGACCTGTGGGGCTGGCTCACGCCGCGCTCTAATGGCAGTCACTTACGCAGGCGATATCTAACCCCGCCATTCCAAGGGGTGTCATGCTATATCACTGCAAATACAGGAACTTAATGGTCGATCACACTTTGAAAGTGACCATCAGTGAAGTTTTCTAATGAAACCACATGAATTTTTTTCGTGAAAATAGCCTCAATCGAGACGCGCAACCAAGGCCAATCTGTGCATAAAGAGCGTTGAATGAAACACCATATGAACCCGTGAACCCGCGCTTGGCACTTCAGTCGTGCCAAAGCCCACTCATCCGGGCGATACGACAACAAAAAGCCGGAGCAGATGGCTCCGGCTGATCGATGGGCACCGTCACGCTCACATTAGCGTGGCGATTCGTCATTGTAGAGCCGCCGGATCTCGTTGCGCAGCCACATCACCTTGGCATCCTGATTGTGCCGTTTGTGCCACAGCAGGATGAAGGCGATCTCCAACTGGGCGTAGAGCTTCTCGGGGAGCGGCAGCGGCATGGCGATCAGATTGCCATGATACCGACTGGCATAACCACCGCAGTAGGAAGGGGCCACCGCAATCAGCTCGTGACTCGACTGGGAGGCAATATGCAGCGCCTGCTCGAAGCTGGAGACCATAATGGGCACCTCCCGCTTCAGCCCCTCGTCCTCCAGCAGACTGTCAAGAGCCCAGGTATCGTTCGCTTCCCACACCATGCTGATCTGGGGGCAGGCCAGAAAGTTCTCCAGCGACCACTTCTGCTCCAGCAGCGGGTGATCCTTGCGCAGGAACACCACTGGGCGATCGGTGAACAGCACCTCGTGATCGATGTAATAAGGCAAGCGGTTGACCTTGGCTTGGGAGCGGCCATGGGTCTCGCGGGCGCAGAAGCCGAGATCCGCATCGCCGTTGACGATGTCGTTGAGGGAGTGGTGATCCCACCCCAGCATCCTGACCACCGAGTTGGGGTACTTCTGATAGATGGTCATGGGCAGATCGCTCAGGAAGCTGATGTAGAAGGGGGACTCCATCACCAACGTGAAGCGGGCACCGTCGGGGATCGCCTCGCTATTGAGCGAGGTGATGCTGTCGGTGAGCTGGAACCAGGCTTTCAACTCCTCCTCCAGCGTCAGAGAGAGGTTGGTGGGCTGCAACCCCTGCCGTACCCGCACAAACAGGGGATCGTCAAACCACTCCCGCAATTTGGCCAGAGACTTGCTCACCGCCGACGGAGTGACACAGAGCTTTTTGGCCGCCCCTGCCACACTGCGCTCCTGCATCAGGTACTTGAAGACCACCAGCAGGTTCAAATCGAGTTCACCCAGATTGCGCATATCCCCTCTCATCTTCCATCAGCCCTGCGACCGCGCTTCACGAAGCGCGAGCCATGGTAACAGCCCTTTGACAGCCAGGTAACTGAGCATTGCCAGCAGCAAGGCGCAGATCAGCATCTCGGTCGGGGCAAAGCCAAGTTGACCCAGCAGCCAGATGTAGAGGCCGGAGAGGCTGATCTGCATGATGCAGAGCACGGCACTGGCGAACGCTACATTGTGCTGGCAACCATCGAGCGCCTCCCCCATCGCCACCCCGAAGCCACAGGAGAAGCCGACACAGACCAAGGCAAATCCCGGCAACAACAGATGGATATTGCCCCCCAACTGCCAGCACCCGAGTAGAAAACACGCAGCCAGCAGATAGGAGAGATGAGACACCGCCAGCACTTTCTGTTTGCCCAACCAGCGCAACAGCAGGGGCGTCAGGAAGGAGGTGGACATACTCACGCCGGCCATCACCATCATCACGATGGAGTACTGCTCGGTAGTGAAGCCAAACTCCTTCATCAGGATCAGCGGCGAGACGCTGACATAGGCCAGAATGGCGGTCACGCTGGCACTGGTCAGCAGGGAGAGCAGCATAAAGCGCGGCGAGCGCAGCAGGGCAAAGGGCAGCGCCGCGCTACTCCCCGGTTGCCGTGCTGGGCGGGTCTCCTTGAGCAGCAACAAATTCACCAGACCGCTGATGGCCGCCACCAGCGCCATCGCCACGAAGATCCCGCGCCAGTCAAAATGGGACAGGATGAGGTAACCGAGCACCGGCGCCAGCACCGGGATCACGCAGATCACCCCGTTGATCATCGAGAGCGCCATCGCCAACCGCTCCTGACTCAGCACATCCCGCAGCACGGTAAAGGTCATGATATAGAGCGCCCCCGCCCCGACTCCCTGCCAGAAACGGCCGAAATAGAACTGGCCAATCCCCTCCGCATTGCCTGCCACCAGCGAGGCAAGGACAAAAATCAGCGCGCCCCCGAGCACCACCCAGCGCCGCCCGTAGCGATCGGCAATCATCCCCCCCAGCAGCACGGTGGCCGCCATACCGAACAGATAGATAGAGAAGGCGGTGTGGATCTGCGCCTCGCTCGCCTGCAGGGTATCGGCAATCTGGGGCACGGCGACCAGATAGAGATCGATCCCGACCGGATAGAGAATGATCATCAGAAAAGTGCACAACAGGAAAACAAGCATGGATGCTCCATAGCAGATTGGCGTGCCGATGCCTGCCAGATCACAGCGACAGGCGAACAGTGGCGGGGCCAAGGTGGTGACAAAGGTAGCAACACAGCGCGTCGCAATGGGGCAACTATATGGGTGCCCACCGCCCTCACCTAGTGAAGAGATGGCGATCGGTACATTCCAATCAGGAAATATTGTATTGAGCTGCGTGCCTGGGCGGCCATATTTAATCGACCAGAGGCCGTAATAAACCGCGTCACCTCCCGCTCATAGCCATCCCTGCGCTGCACTTTTCCACCCGTCTGTTATCCGCCTTCGCCCTTGCGGGCGTATAAGCTGTAGGTGCGACGCAATACAGGGAATGTGTATGAAGGGAATGAAGAGAGAAGAGCAGATTGCCGGGCTGCTGGCGGCACTGGAGCAAGTCATTCTGGGCAAGCCGCTGCAACTGAAAATCGCGCTGGTGACCCTGCTGGCGCGTGGTCATCTGCTGATCGAGGATCTGCCCGGTATGGGCAAGACCACCCTGGCCCACGCGCTGGCGCAGGTGCTGGGGCTGGCATGCAGGCGGATGCAGTTCACCGCCGATCTGCTCCCCACCGACCTGCTGGGGCTTCAGATTTTTGACCCCCAGCAACAAACATTTCGCTTTCACCCCGGCCCCATCTTCACCCAGGTGCTGCTGGCAGACGAGATCAACCGTGCCAGCCCCAAGGTGCAGAGCGCCCTGCTGGAGGCGATGGCCGAGGGCAAGGTGAGCATTGAGGGCCACACGCACCCACTCCCCGATCCATTTTTCGTCATCGCCACCCAGAATCCGGCGGATCAGGCTGGCACCTATCCGCTGCCGGAGTCCCAGCTCGACCGCTTCGCCGTGCGACTCTCTTTGGGTTTTCCGCCGCGAGAAGCGGAGCGCCAGCTACTGCGGGGCAATCAGCCGACTGACCCGTTGCCCGCCATGCTGAATGCCGCCGAGCTGGCTGCCCTGCAAGCGGAAGGTGATGCTATCCATGTTTCCGATGCCACCCTCGACTACCTGCTGGCGCTGGTGCACCAGAGCCGCTTTGATGGGGAGCTGCCACAGCCCCTCTCCCCTCGGGCAGCCCAGACCTTGCTGGCGGTGAGCCGGGCCTGGGCGCTGGTGGCGGGGCGGCGCTTTGTCACGGTGGAGGATGTGCAGGCAGTCTTCCCCTATGTGGCCGAGCATCGGCTGCGGGGCAGCTTTGGCGTACAGCACGGCGAAGCCTGTCCCCTTAGCCAGCGGCTGCTGGCCCGGGTCGATCCGGACAATCCCTGATGAGCAAATTGCTAAACCGTTGGCAGCAGTGGCGAGCCCGCTGGCAGCGACGCTGGCTCGACCGCCGCATTCCCCCGGCCCGCCAGATCACGCTGGGTACCCGCAGCCTCTTTATCCTCCCCACCCGCATGGGGCTGCTCTATCTGCTGGTGCTGCTCGCCATCTATCTGCTAGGCACCAACTACCAGAACAATCTGGTACTGCTGGTGGCCTACTGCCTCGGCAGCCTGTTTATGGCAGCCATGTGGCTCACCCACCGCAACCTGCTGGGGCTGGAGCTGCTGGGGAGCCCGTTGGTGCTGGGGGAAGCGGGTAGCCAGCTGCCGATCCGTATCTTGGTGCAGAGCCCGCGCCCGGTGCAGGCGCTCCGGTTTAGCCTCAACGAAGGCACCCTCTGGCTGGCACAGGCCGACGCTGTGCCCAGCACAGTTATCCTGCCAGTATCGGGCTCGCGCCGTGGGCCACTGCACCTTGGTCGATTGCGGGTCGAGAGCCGCTACCCTCTCGGCCTGTTTCGCTGCTGGTCCCTGCTGGACTTGCAGTTGGAGGGCTGGCTCTCTCCCAAACCAGCATTCGGCGCGTTAAGAGGGGAGCATGCGACCCAAAGCGAGGGGCATCAGGGCCAGCCCGCTCCGGCCACTCTCGGTGACTTTGATACCCTGCGGACACATCAGGCCGGTGAACCACTGAGCCGGGTCGCCTGGAAACAACTTGCCCAGGGGCGCGGCCTGCTGACCAAACAGTTCCATGAACCTCAGCAGGATGACACTCGCCTCACATTGCCGCGGGTCGCGGGCGGGGATCTGGAGCAGCGGCTGGCGGTGCTGGCCTGGTGGTGCGCCGATTACGGCAAGCGGGGCATCCCCTTTACCCTGACACTGGCAAACCAGACGCTGGGGCCCGATAACGGTGCCGCCTTTGTGCAGCGCTGCCTGCTGGCACTGGCCCAATTCGATGCAACACCACCGAAGAGCACGCCAGATGCTGCTCGATAACCGCCGCCTGCTACCACTCATCGCCCTGCAACAGCTGCTGCTGGTCGCGGCGCTCTGGCCCCAGTTGCAGCTCTGGGTAGTGGCAGTGGGCGCCATGACCCTCGGCGTCCGGGCCATGATGCTGTGGCGCGGCTGGCCGCCCCTGCCTGCCCGCAGGTTGGCGCTGCTGGCCATCACCACTGTGCTGTTGCTGGGACTACAGTGGCGTGGCTTGGGCACCCTGCCCGCCCTGATCAATCTGCTCTGGCTCGGCTATAGCCTCAAGATGATCGAGGTACGGCGCGAGCGGGATATCGAGCTGGTGCTTCTGCTCGCCTTCTTTCTTATCGCGCTGGCGCTGGTGCAGCGACAGAGCATCGGCTGGACGGCCGGAATGACAGTAGCGCTCTGGCTGGCAGTAACCGCGCTGGTGGCCGCCATCGCTCCCGAGCAGAAACGGCCTTGGCGCAGAGCGGGCGGCGCCCTGCTGCTGGCGCTTCCTCTGCTCATCACCCTGTTTCTGCTGCTGCCAAGGCTCCCGCCCCTCTGGCAGATGCCCACCACCAGCCGCGCCCTGTCGGGGCTCTCGGAAGAGCTGGCCCCCGGCGATATCAGCGAACTGGTCAACTCCTCGGAACTGGCGTTTCGGGTCACTTTTGCCGATGGCCCGCCCCCTGTCCGCGAGCGCTATTTTCCGGTGATGCGCCAAGAAGTTTTCGATGGTCAGCGCTGGTTGCTGAGCCCCGAGGTCAAAGCATGGCAGCAGACAGTGCCGGTGCAGACCGGGCTGACCCTTCTGGCATCCTCTTCACAGGCCAACACTCAACTGGCAGATAGTCCGTTGCCCGCCGGGAGCTACGAGGTGATCGCCGAGCCCCAGCGCCACCGCTGGGCCTTTGCCCTGAGTGAACCGCGCCTGCTGGCGGGTCCGGTGCTGCTTACCCCTCTCGACACCCTCTATCGTCAGGGGAGCGGCGAGGTGGCGATCCGCTATCGCATTGGCAGTGGCGAAGCGCTGCCCGAGGATGACCACCAAGCCGCCCAGCGCAACCTGCAACTGCCTGGCGGGGACAACCCAAGAGCGCGAGCCTATGGCCAAGAGCTTGCGGCACGCTATCCGGATCGCAGCGCGCTGGTCGCCGCCCTGCTCGAACAGTTTCGCAGCCAATCCTATTACTACACCCTGACCCCGCCACGGCTTGGCAGTGACGGGGTGGATGAGTTCCTGTTCGATACCAAGCGCGGCTTTTGCGGCCACTACGCCATGGCGACCGCTTTCGTGCTGCGCGCCGCCGGTATTCCGGCACGGCTGGTCACCGGTTATCTCGGTGGCGAGTGGAATCCCAGAGGCAACTATCTGGCGGTACACCAGTTCGATGCTCATGCCTGGGTGGAGTATCTCGATGAAGGAGGAACATGGCGGCGAATCGACCCCACGGCGGCAGTGGCACCGGAGCGCATTGACGGCGGCGTGAGGGAGGCGCTGAGCGACGAGTTTACCGCTGCCGACCCGCTCGCTTTGCAGCGTTATCGCAACTGGGTCCTGCTCAATCAGCTGCGCTGGTGGGGCAACAATATCGACTACCAGTGGAGTCGCTGGGTGATTGGTTACGATGCGGGCCAACTCTGGCAACAAATCGGCCTGCGCTGGCCCGCACTGGCGGGGCACACACCCTGGTTCATCCTCGCCAGCCTGATGCTGGTCGCCCTGCTGGTGAGCCTGCCCCTGCTGCTGCCCGCCCGCCTGCCGCCAGAGCGGCGCATCTGGCAGCCCCTGCTCAAACGGGGTAAACGCAGCGGCTATCCCCCTGAGCCCGCCGAGAGCATGGGGGCATGGTGCGAGCGGCTGGCACGGCTGCGTCCCGATCTTGCCCATCCCTTGTTGCAGGCGGCCTGGCTCTATCGCCGCTGGCGTTATGCCCCCCTCAGCGAACGGCAACAAGGGCGCTGCTGGCGCCAGTTGCGACGGCGTGTCAGACAGCTCGTTCGGCGCTGGGATCAACAGCCAACGAGTGCGCCATAAAAGAAGGGGGAGCCACCGGCTCCCCCTTCAGGTTTTAATCAAGAGGTTTGACTCACCGCTTGTTACTTTTTGGTCGGATTGTCCCAGATCCCCTCTTCCAGCTGGGAGCGGATCTCGGGGTATTTGTTGGCATCGAAGGTGGGTACCTTGCCCAGCCGGAGCTGGTCGTTGTAATCCTTCGCTAGCTTGATGGCAACGCTGGAGAGCAGCAGGATCGCCACCAGGTTGACGATAGCCATCAGTCCCATGGAGACATCCGCCATCGCCCACACGATCGGCAACTCCCCCACGGCACCGAACATCACCATCCCCAGCACGAACACCCGGAACAGCATCAGGCCGCCCTTGTGGTTGTGCTCGAGGAACACCAGATTGGTCTCGGCATAGGAGTAGTTCGCCACGATGGAGGTGAAGGCGAAGAAGAAGATGGCCGCCGCAATGAAGATGTTGCCACCGCTACCAATCTGGGAGGAGAGCGCCCGCTGGGTCAGCTCGACACCGGTCACGCCGGATCCCGGCTCAAACTGACCTGACATCAGGATGATGGCAGCGGTACAGCTGCAGATGACGATGGTGTCCATAAAGACCCCCAGCATCTGCACATAACCCTGGGAGGCCGGGTGCGGCGGATAGGGAGTGGCAGTCGCCGCAGCGTTGGGCGCAGAGCCCATGCCCGCCTCGTTGGAGAAGAGACCGCGTTTGATACCGTTGATCATCGCCTGGGAGATGGCATAACCCAGCGCACCCGAGCCTGCCTGCTCAATCCCGAAGGCGGACTTGATGATCAGCATGAAGACATGGGGCAACTCGGTGATGTTCATCGCCACGATCACCAGCGCCAGCAGGATGTAGGCCAGTGCCATAAAGGGCACCACCAGCTCGGCAAAACGGGCTATGCCACGAATGCCGCCGAAGATAATCAGGCCGGAGAGCGCCACCAGCGCCAGACCGCTGACCCAGTCAGGAATGCCAAACGCCACCTTCATCGCCAGACTGATGGAGTTGGCCTGCACCGCATTGAACACCAGACCAAACGCCAGGATCAGGCAGAGCGAGAAGACCACCCCCATCCAGCGCATGCCAAGGCCTTTCTCCATGTAGTAGGCCGGGCCACCACGGTAGTTGCCATCCTCATCCTTGACCTTGTAGAGCTGGGCCAGGGTGCTTTCGACGAAGGCGGTCGCCATGCCGATAAAAGCGATCAACCACATCCAGAAGATGGCGCCGGGGCCGCCCAGATAGATGGCGACAGCCACACCGGCCAGGTTGCCGGTGCCGACACGGGCGGCAAGGCTGGTACAAAGGGCCTGGAAGGAGGAGATGCCTGCATTGTCCGATTTACGGCTGTTTTTCAGCACGGAAAACATGTGGCCAAAGTGACGGATCTGGATAAAACCCAGGCGGAAGGTGAAAAAGATACCGACCCCGATGAGCAGGTAGATGAGCACGGCTCCCCACATCAGGTCGTTTAGCATCGCAATCAAGGTGTCCATAATTCTCTCGTTGTTATTCACATCCATGGCCAGTCTGCGCTGACCGTTTTCTGTCTGTCGTTTAATTAGCGTTTCGCTAAAGGGGCGGAATCTAGCACAGCGGGAGAGCCCGGAATAGTGATCCCGGTCACGCGAGACACAAAAAACGAACGGTAAAAGCCCATAAAGCTCCATTTAAATCGCAAACTTTCAACAAACTCAATAATTCAATCAGACAGGCCACCATTAAGCCCCATAAGAGAACCATTTTGATATATCCCTGATGAGCTATCCGAAAACGCAAACGCTTGCATGAAATGGCTTTCAAACAGCGATATTTCGCCAAACGTTTTCGCTGTAATTAAATTTCAAGTACGTAGCGAGATAATTTATGTGATCAATGACACAAATATGGACATTGGCTAAAAAAGTTCAGCTGAAAGCAAACCGGAGCGAGGTCGGAATGAAATGTAAAAAACCTTACTAATCATATAGTTTCACGCCATAAAACGGGATAACTCAACAGCCTGAATGTTTAACAACCAAGCGCCCCTATTGCAGGATGCAGCACATCAGTATTAATTAGGCAGGCAATGACGATGGGCCGCCCCCATCGCGCTTTTCTGAGCCTGAGGCACCAAGATCCTGTAATTTTATTTCAGAACCACCGTCTCAAGCCCGCAACCCAGGGATTACTCCCTCATTAAGAGATGATATTCGCTATGGCCGATAAATTAACCCAGCTGAAAGCCCTGACCACTGTTGTTGCCGACACCGGTGATATCGAAGCCATCAAACGCTATCAGCCCATCGATGCCACCACCAACCCCTCTCTGGTTCTGAAGGCCTCCGAGATCCCCGAGTACGCTCCGCTGATCGAAGACGCCATCAACTGGGCCAAAGCCCAGAGCCAGGACAAGGCACAGCAAATCATCGACGCGGGCGACAAGCTGGCCGTCAACATCGGTCTGGAAGTGCTGAAGATCGTTCCGGGCCGTATCTCTACCGAAGTGGATGCCCGTCTCTCCTTCGATACCGAAGCCAGCATCGCCAAGGCCCGCAAGCTGATCCGTCTTTACAACGAAGCGGGTATCAGCAACGACCGCATTCTGATCAAGCTGGCCTCCACCTGGGAAGGGATCCGTGCCGCCGAGGTACTGGAGAAAGAGGGTATCCAGTGCAACCTGACCCTGCTGTTCTCCTTCGCCCAGGCCCGTGCCTGTGCCGAAGCCGGTGCCTTCCTGATTTCCCCATTTGTGGGTCGCATCCTCGACTGGTACAAGGCCAAAAATGGCCGTGATTACACCGCCAGCGAAGATCCGGGCGTGGTCTCCGTCACCTCCATCTACAACTACTACAAGCAGCACGACTACCCGACCGTCGTGATGGGCGCCAGCTTCCGCAACACCGGCGAGATCCTGGAACTGGCCGGTTGCGACCGCCTGACCATCGGCCCGGCCCTGCTGGAAGAGCTGAGCAAGACCGAAGGCGCCGTGGTACGCAAACTGGACTACACCGGTGAGCGCAAGGCCAAACCGACCCCGATGACCGAAGCCGAATTCCGCTGGGAACTGAACCAGGACGCCATGGCTCACGAGAAGCTGGGCGAAGGCATCCGCATGTTTGCCATCGACCAGGGCAAGCTGGAAACCATGCTGGCAAGCCGCCTGTAATCGGTTCTTTTTTCTGATAAAAACCGGGTCCCCACCAAGGGGCCCGGTTTTTTTTCATGGGCTTTTTTAGCGCTGTCATAGAGTTGTCACGAAAACGTTTTAATTTCAGATTCGTTATGTTATACGGGTGGTGAAAACGATAAAAACCAAGGAGGGAGCCATGGAAATGTTCAACTTCGATTATGACGAGGTGGTTGAACTCGGTTCGCGTAGCCGCGGGACAACGGGAAAAAAACGTAAATGGCGTGAAATCGAGGCGTTGAAAGACAAACATCGCCTGCAGAAGGAGCTGCAATCCATCGATATCGCCTATGAAGGTCTTACAGACGAGATTGAACTGTAATACCGCCAGACACCTGTAAAAGCGCTCCGCACAGTCGGGGCGCTTTTTTATGCCGCAATCGGATGATCAAGCTACTTGTCATGCCACCGCTAACGATGCCAAAGGATGCTGCAGGCTAATGAGAGTCATCACCAACAGCGTGGCATCCAACCCTGCCCCACACCCACGAATGCAGACCTGCGCCGTTTCAGGGCGCATTGGGGCAATCACCGCAAGACAAGTCATCAGCAATAAAAAACCCCCGTCGATGACGGGGGCCTGAACACTCGGGGCTGACGGCTGCGCTTAGCAGTAGCCGTAGCCCAGCAGACGCTGGTAGCGCTGCTCCAGCAGCTGCTCGGTATCGAGCGGACGCAGTGCGTCCAGATCCTGCTTGATGCGAGCCTTGAGGTTTTTGGCCATCTTCTCCACATCGCGGTGGGCACCGCCGAGGGGCTCGTCGATCACGTGGTCGATCAGCTTGAGCTCCTTCAGACGCTGGGCAGTGATCCCCATCGCTTCGGCAGCTACGGAGGCCTTGTCAGCGCTCTTCCACAGGATGGAGGCACACCCTTCCGGCGAGATGACGGAGTAGGTGGAGTACTGCAGCATGTTGACCCGGTCACCCACGCCGATTGCCAGCGCACCACCGGAGCCACCCTCACCAATCACGGTGCAGACAACCGGCACGGTCAGACCGGCCATCACTTTCAGGTTGCGGGCAATCGCTTCGGACTGGCCACGCTCTTCGGCACCGACGCCAGGGTAAGCGCCCGGGGTGTCGATAAAGGTGATGATCGGCATCTTGAAGCGCTCGGCCATCTCCATCAGACGCAGGGCCTTGCGGTACCCTTCCGGACGCGGCATGCCGAAGTTGCGCTTGATCTTCTCTTTGGTCTCGCGACCCTTCTGGTGACCAATCACCATCACCGGCTCGCCGTCGAGACGGGCGATGCCGCCGACGATAGCCTTGTCATCGGCATAGGCGCGATCGCCAGCCAACTCGTCGAAATCGGTGAAGATATGCTCGATATAGTCAAAGGTGTAGGGGCGCTGGGGATGACGCGCCATCTGGGATACCTGCCAGGCACCCAGATCACCGAAGATCTTCTTGGTCAGCTCTTCGTTTTTCTTCTCCAGCCGGCGGATCTCGTCTTTCAGATCCACGGCGTGATTGCCTTCACTCACATGTTTGAGTTCATCAATCTGCGCCTGCAACTCGGCAATCGGCTGTTCAAAATCCAGAAAAAGACTCATAGGGCCTTAGAACCTCTAATCAAAAACCAATTCAACCCGCTCTCGTCCAAGCAGGACTCGCAAGTCATCTATCAGTTGATCGGTGGGCGTCACCCGCCACTCGGTACCGAGCGTCAATCGCACCCGGGAGCCGGGGCGACGATAGTTTACCTGAACCGGACAGACTCCGGCACGGGCGGGCTCCAAAATCTCGCACAAACGCGGGAAAAAGCGATCATCAATCCGCTGTTCATCGAGGGAGATGCGGATTGCTCTGGCAAAACGCTCCCTCGCATCGTTGATATCCAGTAATTCTCGAGCCGACATTTTAAGGCCACCGGAGAAGTCATCAAAGCTGACCTGTCCAGAAACCACCAAAATGCGGTCTTTTTGCATCAATTCTTCATATTTTTCCAGCGCTTCACTGAACAGGGTCACATCGAGGCGACCGGAACGGTCGTCCAGGGTGAAGATCCCCATCTTATTGCCACGCTTGGTCACCATGCTGCGGGCCGCAATCACCAGCCCCGCCGCCGTGGTCACGGTATCGCGGGAGGTGGGATGCAGATCGCACAAGCGACCCGAGGTATAACGACGCAATTCGCTGCTGTACTGGTTGATGGGGTGGCCGGTGAGATAGAGCCCGAGAGTCTCGCGCTCCCCTTCCAGCCACACCTTGTCAGGCCAGTGCGGCACGTTGGCAAACGCCTTCTTGACGTCGTCAATCTCTTCGGTGAGCACGCCGAACATGTCGACCTGCCCCACCGCCTGCGCCTTGGCGTGCTGCTCGGCGGCACGCATCGCCTCCTCCAGGGTCGCCATCAGCGCTGCGCGGTGAGGGCCAAGTCGATCCATGGCGCCAGAGAGGATCAGTTTCTCCATCACCCGCTTGTTGAGCTTCTTGATGTCGACCCGGTTGCAGAAGTCGAACAGATCGCGGAACGGGCCGTCCTGATCCCGGGCGCTCAAGATCGCATCGATGGGGCCTTCACCGACCCCTTTCACCGCCCCGATCCCGTAGACGATATGGCCATCTTCGTTGACCGAGAAGCGATAGCGACCAGTGTTCACATCCGGCGGGATCACGGTGAGCCCCATCCGCTGACACTCATCTACCAGGGTCACGATCTTGTCGGTGTTGTCCATATCGGCGGTCATAACCGCCGCCATGAACTCGGCCGGGAAGTGGGTCTTGAGCCAGAGGGTCTGGTAGGAGACCAGCGCATAGGCGGCGGAGTGGGATTTGTTGAAGCCGTAGCCCGCAAACTTCTCCACCAGATCGAAGATCTTCATCGCCAGCTCGCCGTCGACGCCATTCTTGACGGCGCCCTCCTCGAAACCGGCCCGCTGCTTGGCCATCTCCTCGGGCTTTTTCTTACCCATGGCACGGCGCAGCATGTCCGCGCCCCCCAGGGTATAGCCCGCCAGGGTCTGGGCAATCTGCATCACCTGCTCCTGATAGAGGATGATGCCGTAGGTGGGTTCGAGGATGGGCTTGAGGCTCTCGTGCTGCCACTTCTCGTCCGGATAGGAGATCGCTTCATTACCGTGTTTGCGGTCGATGAAGTTATCCACCATGCCTGACTGGAGCGGGCCCGGTCGGAACAGGGCCACCAGTGCGATCATGTCTTCGAAGCAGTCGGGACGCAGCCGCTTGATGAGATCCTTCATACCGCGAGATTCGAGCTGGAATACCGCTGTGGTCTCGTAGCGCTGCAGCAGGTCGAACGACTTCTTGTCATCGATGGGGATGGCGGCGATATCGACCGGCGGCTTGCCCTCTTTGGCAAGACGCGGGTTTATCATACCGAGCGCCCAGTCGATGATGGTGAGAGTGCGCAGACCCAGGAAGTCGAACTTCACCAGACCGGCGTATTCCACGTCGTTCTTGTCAAACTGGGTGACCGGGTGATGGCCCTCATCATCGCAGTAGAGCGGCGCAAAGTCGGTGATCTTGGTGGGTGCGATCACCACGCCACCGGCGTGTTTACCGGCGTTGCGCACTACCCCTTCCAGGCGGCGGGCCATGTCGATGAGGTCCTTGACCTCCTCATCCTGCTCGTAGAGCTCGGGCAGCTTGGGCTCGGCCTCGAATGCCTTGGCGAGCGTCATGCCCGGATCCGGCGGAATGAGCTTGGAGATGCGATCCACAAAGCCGTAGGCGTGGCCCAGCACCCGGCCCACGTCCCGCACCACCGCCTTGGCCGCCATGCTGCCGAAGGTGATGATCTGCGACACCGCCTCTCGGCCATACATGTCGGAAACGTGCTCGATCACTTCATCCCGTCGATCCATGCAGAAGTCGACGTCGAAGTCGGGCATGGATACCCGCTCGGGGTTGAGGAAACGTTCGAACAGCAGGTCAAATTCCAGCGGGTCGAGGTCGGTGATCTTGAGGGCGTAGGCCACCAGAGAGCCGGCACCGGATCCACGGCCCGGGCCAACGGGGATGCCGTTGTCCTTGGACCACTGGATAAACTCCATCACGATGAGGAAGTAACCCGGGAAGCCCATCTGGTTGATTACTTTCAGCTCGATATCGAGACGCTCGTCATACTCGGGACGACGCTCGGCCCGCACCGCCGGATCCGGGAACAGGAACTCGAGACGCTCCTCCAGACCCTCTTTCGACTTGGCCACCAGAAAATCTTCGGTGGTCATGTCGCCGGTCGGGAAGTTGGGCAGGAAATATTCGCCGAGACGCACCGTCACGTTGCAGCGCTTGGCGATCTCCACCGTATTCTCGAGCGCCTCGGGGATGTCGGCAAAGAGCTCGCACATCTCCTCCTGGCTGCGCAGATACTGCTGGGGGCTGTAGCGACGGGGACGGCGCTTGTCCATCAGGGTATAGCCATCGTGGATGGCGACCCGGATCTCGTGGGCGTCAAAATCATCGGCGTTGAGGAACACCACCTCGTTGGTGGCCACTACCGGCAGCTCGAACTCGGTGGCAATGGCCACCGCCATGTGCAGATAGACCTCCTCGTCGGAGCGGCCGGTGCGCAGCAGCTCGAGGTAATAGGCATCCGGGAAGTGGGTCTGATAGAAGGCGACACACTGCTCGGTCATCTGGCGGTTGCCCTTGAGCAGGAACTTGCCCACATCCCCCTCGCGCCCGCCGGAGAGCACGATCACCCCCTTGGCATGCTCGGCGAGCCAGCTCTTGTCGATAACCGGCCGCCCTTGCACGTGGCCGCGCTGGTAACCGCGGGAAATAAGCAGGGTGATGTTCTGGTAGCCGTCGTTATCCATGGCCAGCAGGGTGAGACGGAACTGCTCGTCGCCGAGTTCATCGCTCTGCACCCAGAAGTCGGCCCCGACGATGGGTTTGATCCCCTTGCCGTGGGCGGCGCCATAGAAGCGCACCAGACCGCACATATTCATCTGATCGGTCAGCGCCAGCGCCGGCATGTTGTTGGCCGCAGCCGCCCCGACGATGGGGTTGATCTTCTGCAGGCCATCGACCATGGAGAAGTCGGAGTGGACTCGCAGGTGGATAAAACGGGGTTCAGCCATCGTCATCTCCTCTCGCTGCTCAAACTAAATGGCATGGTCTACTCGATCCCCAGTGCGCGACGCACAGGCTTGAAGCTCTTGCGATATTCGGGCAACGGGCCACGCTCGGCCAGAATGGCGAGGTGCTCCGCAGTCGGATAACCCTTGTGGCGGGCAAAGCCGTACTCGGGATGACGGCTGTCCAGCTCGGTCATCTCCGCATCGCGGGTCACCTTGGCGAGGATCGAGGCGGCGCTGATGGCGGCCACCAGGCTATCGCCCTTGACCACGGCGCGCGCCTCCATCGGCAATGCCGGGCAACGGTTGCCATCGATAAAGACCAGCTCGGGCGTCACCTTCAGTCCCGCCACGGCGCGCTGCATCGCCAGCATGGTGGCATGCAGGATGTTGAGCTCGTCGATCTCCTCCGGAGTGGCGCGACCGATGGCCCAGGCGAGCGCCTTCTCTTTGATCTCGTCAAACAGCGCCAGCCGCTTCTTCTCGGAGAGCTTCTTGGAGTCGTTGAGCCCCGCGATCGGATTGGCGGGATCGAGAATGACCGCAGCGGTGACCACGTCACCCACCAGCGGGCCACGGCCCACTTCGTCCACACCGGCAACCAGCTTGTTGTCAGGAATATCGATCATCATCTTGTAGCCTTGAATCAAAACAGGCCCCGTGGGGCCTGACAGGGGTCGACTGACGCGGCATCACCGCTCGAAAACGAATGTACGGGTAGCGCGGCGCAATCGACGGTCCGAAATAGCGTTATCTGCCGAGCAGATCCGCCACCGCATCGGCGGCCTGCGAGTCGGCATTGCAGCGGATCAGCTGGTGCAGCTCGGTGAAGGTGTTGACCAGCGCACTGTTGTCGTGCTCGAAGTACTTGCTCACCTCTTCCACCAGATTCTCCGGGGTACACTCGTGCTGGATGAGTTCCGGCACCAGCATGCGACCGGCGAGCAGGTTGGGCAGAGAGACAAATTCGGTCTTCACCAGTCGCTGGGCCAGCCAATAGCTGAAGGGCTTGAGCTTGTAACCCACCACCATCGGTTTTTTCACCAGCATGGCTTCGAGCGCCGCAGTGCCGGAAGCCAGCATCACCACGTCGGCGGCGATCATCGCCTCGCGGCCCTGTCCTTCCAGCAGCACCATGTCGAGACCCGGAGCTACCTCGGCCTTGATGGCCATAAACTGCTCGCGCCGTTTCTGGTTGACCAGCGGCACGATGAAGCCGAGATCTGGATAGCGCACCGTCAGGTGTTTGCACGCCTCGAGAAACAGGGGGGACATAAAGCCCACTTCTGCGGTGCGGCTGCCCGGCAGCACCGCCAGCCAGCGGCGATTGGCATCGATACCGAGATTGCGACGTACGGCTGCCTGATCCGGCACCAATGGAATATCATCCGCCATGGTGTGACCGACAAAACGGCAAGGGGCATCGAAGCGGTCGTAAAAGGCTTTCTCGAACGGCAGGAAGGCGAGCACCATGTCGGTGGCGGCCTTGATCTTGTGAATGCGGTTCTGGCGCCAAGCCCACACCGAGGGGCTGACATAGTGAACCGTCTTGATACCGGCGCGGCGCAGTTTCAGCTCCACTCCGATATTGAAATCCGGTGCATCCACGCCGATGAAGATATCAGGCGGATTGGCGATGAAGTGGCGCAACAGTTCGCGACGGACCTTGAGAATGCGCGGCAGACGGCCCAGCACCTCGGTGATCCCCATGACGGAGAGCTCTTCCATCTCGAACAGGGCCTTGACGCCGAGGGCCTGCATCCGCGGCCCGGCGATCCCTTCAAACTGCGCATCCGGGTAGCGGGCTTGCAGCTCGCGCACCAGACCGGCAGCCAGGATGTCGCCGGAGACCTCTCCGGCGACGATACCGATACGAACCGGATCAGGCACGGATGATCCCGCGCTCGTTGTCTTTGAGGAAGTCCACATAGAGCTGGACAGCCGGTTCGGCTTGCGCCATCTCGATCAGAACCGGCAGCACCTCTTCGATGGTCTTGCCAGAGCGGAAGATCTCTTTGTAGGCACGCTTGACGGCAGAGATGGCCTCGGCGCTGAAACCGCGGCGACGCAGACCTTCGGAGTTCACCCCGAACGGCTTGGCGTAGTTGCCGGCAGCCATCACGTAAGGCGGTACGTCCTTGTTCAGGGCGGCGCAGCCACCGACGAAGGCGTGGGAACCGACGCGGCCAAACTGGTGAATGGCGGAGAGACCACCAAAGATCACGAAATCACCGATCACCACGTGGCCCGCCAGGGTCGCGTTGTTGGCGAAGATGCAGTTGTCACCAATGATGCAGTCGTGGGCAACGTGGACGTTGACCATGAACAGGTTGCCGCTGCCCACCTTGGTCAGGGATTGATCCTGAATGGTACCGCGGTGGAAGGTGCAGTTCTCGCGAATGACGTTGTTGTCGCCAATCTCGAGGAAAGTGCGCTCACCGGCGTACTTCTTGTCCTGGCAATCCTCACCGATGGAGGTGTGCTGGAAGATCTTGTTGCCGCGACCAATCTTGGTCGGGCCCTTGATCACCACATGGGAACCTACCCAGGTGTTGTCACCGATTTCCACCTCGGCGCCGATGACAGAAAAGGGGCCGATTTCAACCCCTTTACCGATCACGGCAGACTCATGGACGATGGCTGTATCGTGAATGATGGCAGTCTGGTCGATCACGTGTGTTAAACCTCGCGTTTGGCGCACATCAGCTCGGCGGTACAGACCACTTCACCGTCGACGGTAGCGACACCGGTGAACTTGGCAATACCGCGACGCTCTTTCAGGAACTCCACGTCGAGCACCAGTTGGTCACCGGGGCCGACCGGACGCTTGAAGCGAGCGTTGTCGATTGAGGCAAAATAGTAGAGTTCGTTGGGAGACGGCTTGCCCACCATGGTAAAGGCCAGGATACCGGTGGCCTGTGCCATCGCTTCCAGGATCAGTACGCCAGGGAACACCGGCTTGGCCGGGAAGTGCCCCTGGAAGATCGGCTCGTTGAACGAGACGTTCTTGATGGCGCGCAGAGTTTTGCGCTCATCGCTGATCTCGTAGTCGTCTACACGATCCACCATCAGAAACGGATAACGGTGGGGCAGCAGATCCATGATTTCCTGGATACCCAGGCTCTTCTTTTCAGTAGTCAAAACAGTACCCTATACCAATCGTGATTATTCTTGATCCAGCTTCTTCTCAAGCTTGCTTAACCGCTTGTGCATCTCTTCGATACGCATCACCCGGGCGGCGGTCTTGCGCCACTCTTTATTGGTTTGCAGAGGGATGCCGGAAGAGTAGACACCGGGCTCGGTAATGGGTCGCATCACCATGGCCATACCGGTGACGGTGGCCTGGTCGCAGATCTCCATATGCCCGTTAAAGACGGAAGCGCCGCCAATGATACAGTATTTGCCGACCTTGAGACTACCAGCCATCACGGTAGAGCCCGCCACGGCGGTGCCGTAACCGATCTCCACGTTGTGGGCGATCTGGCACTGGTTGTCGATGATGACGTTGTCAGCGATGCGGGTATCTTCCAGCGCACCGCGGTCAATGGTGGTACAGGCACCGATCTCGACCCGGTTGCCAATGGTCACACCGCCGAGCTGGGGGATCTTGATCCACTCGCCACGCTCGTTGGCATAACCGAAACCATCGGCCCCGATCACTGTGCCGGATTGAACCAGACAGTCGGTACCCATGGTCACATTGTGATAGAGGGTGACGTTGGCCCACAGCCGGGAGCGGGCTCCCAGCCGGGTATTTTTGCCAACAAAACAGCCCGGGCCAATGCGTACATCGTCACCCAGCACGACGCCGGATTCGATCACTGCATTGGCGCCGATGGCCACTCTCTCGCCCAGTTGCACGTCAGCCGCGATAACGGCACTCGGATGAATATCCGTGGCCGGCTGCGGGGTGGTGTCCAGCAGTTGGGCTACCCGGGCAAAGCCCACATAGGGGTCTTTGAGCACCAGGGCATTGGTGGGACAAAATGGCAGATCCGCTTCGGTAATGAGCACGGCGGTCGCCTTGCTCTGCTCCAGATAGTGCCGGTACTTCTTATTGGACAGGAAGGTGATATCCCCCTCCCCGGCCTTTTCCAGTGTCGCTACCTTGCGGATTTCCAGGGTTCCGTCGCCATGGACCTGGGCCCCCAGTTGCTGGGCCAGCTGTGCGAGAGTGAATGCCATCAATTAGTTGCTCTTGCTTACCTGAGAAATAACCTGGCCGGAGATGTCCAGCTTGCTGGCGGCATACGGGGCGGCATTGCGCTCCAGCACCAGATCGTAACCATTGCTCTTGGCGATGGAATCGATGGCAGCCTGCACCTTGGTCAGGATCTTGTTGCGCTCTTCGGACTGACGGCGACCGTTGTCCTGTTCAAAGGCTTGACGCTTCTGGTTGAACTCCATCTGCAGCTTGGCCAGCTTCTCCTGGTTCTGCTTCTTCTGCTCGGCGCTCATGAAGGCTTCATCCTTGCGGAACTTCTCGACCAGCTTCTGGCCTTCCTGTTCCAGCTTCTGCAGCTCACGCATGCGCGGCTCGAATTCGCCTTTCAGCTTGGCTGCAACGGCTTCACGCTGGGGCAGCTTTTGGAAGACTTCGCCCATATCCACCACGGCGATCTTGGTCTCAGCGAAGGCAGAACCCATGCCGGCAGCCATCAGTGCAAAGCTCAAACCAGCTACTTTCAACGCTTTATTCACACTTACTCCTTGTTCCCTCATGGCGAGGGCTACCTGATTTACCCGATTATGCAAGCGGCGTTAGGACCGTCTTGTTACCTGGTGAGGCACGCATACCGCGCGTCCCATCATTGAAGACCCCCACCGCATGGGTGGGGGCGAAACTCTGCTTAGAAAGTACGGCCGATGTTGAAGGAGAAGAACTCGGTGCGATCCCCTTCGTATTTTTTGATCGGCTTGGCCAGGGCAAACACCAGCGGGCCCATCGGCGAGAGCCACTGCAGGGAGACACCGGCAGAGACCCGGATATTGCCCGGACTGGAGTAGTCCTGGCTCAAGTAGTTGCAATCTGCCCCAGCGGTACAAGGATATGCCCCGTTGGCAAAATCAGTGCTCCAGACGGTACCTGCATCCATAAAGACGGTGGAACGGATCTGCGGACGATAGGTCTCGGAAACAAACGGGGTCGGGAAGACCAGCTCCAGTGTTGCGACGGCCAGAGCGTTGCCCCCCACCGAGGTGTCGGAACCTTCATAACTGCCGGTCTCACAAGGTTGGCTGCCAGTACAAGTGCCAGCCCCCGGTTTGTTGTAGGTCTTGTAAATCGCCTTGGGACCAATGGTGTTGCTCTTGAAGCCACGTACCGTATCGAAACCGCCGGCATAGTAGTTCTCGAAGAACGGCAGCATGGGGTCATCGCCATAGCCGTTACCGTAGGAGACGCGCCCCTTGCCGATCATCACCCAGTTATGATCCGCATCGAGCGGGAAGTAGTGGGCATCTTCGGCGGAAAGCTTGTAGTACTGCAGTTCCATGCCCGGCACGGTCACCTTGGCGTTGACACGCTGGCGGTCACCGGCTGTCGGGAACATCCCCTTGTTCAGGGTGGAGCGGGTCCAGCCAGCGGTGACATCGACGGTCACAAAGTCGAGGTTGGAACCATCCTGTGAATAGAGATTCCAGAACTGATCCATCTGCACCGACTGGCGATTATCGTTCCACTGATCCCAGCAATAGGTATTGCCGTCAGTATCCGGATTGTCCTTTAGACATTCCTGATAGTTCTGGCTATTGAATGAGGGACGGCTCAGCTTGGTGCTCTCGATACCGGTACTGAAGTCGAGACGGTTGAACTCGTTGACCGGGAAACCGCTGGAGAGACGGAAACCGATGGTTTCGTTCTCGTAATCGACAATATCAGCATCATCGGCGCGGAACTGGTTGTAGTAGACCCGACCACCCAGGCTGACACCATCCACGGTGAAGTAGGGGTCATTGTAGCTCAGGTCAACGTTCTTGGAGTAGTCGTTGGTGCTGGCGTTGATGGAGACCGTTTTACCGGTACCCATAAAGTTATTCTGAGAGATCCCCGCCTGCAGGCTGAGACCCGATTCGGTGCCGTAACCGATACCGGCGTTGATGGAGCCTGCTGGCTGCTCCTTGACCTTGAAGTCGAGGTCAACCAGATCATCGTTACCCGGCACCCGCTTGGTGTCCACTTCGACGCTCTCGAAATAACCAAGGCGGTTGAGACGGCTCTTGGACTGCTCGATGTTGTCGGAGGAGAGCCAGGTGCCTTCCATCTGGCGCATCTCGCGACGCAGCACCTGATCTTCGGTGGTGGCGTTACCGCTGAAGTTGATGTTGCGCACATAGACACGGGGGCCAGGCTCAACGTTGACGATCAGCTCCACTTCTTTGGTCTTGTCATTGACCTGCGGGAAGGTGACCACTTTCGGATAGGCGTAGCCGTAACGGCCGAGGAACTTGGAGAGCACTTCTTCGGTATGGGTCACCTGACTGGCGGAGTAGGTGCTGCCGGCAGCGATCGGGATCAATCCCTTCATCTCGCCACCGCGATCGATCAGGTCACCCTTGAGCTGGACACCGGAGACCTTGTACTGATCCCCTTCCTTGATGTTGAGGGTGACGTAGACGCCCTTCTTGTCGGGGGTCATGGAGACCTGGGTAGACTCCTGCTGGAAGCGGATATAGCCGCGGTCCATGTAGTAGGAGCGCAGGGTCTCGATATCACCGGCCAGTTTCTGCTTCTGATAGCGCTGGTCGGCGGTGAAGTTCCACCAGGGCACTTCGTCGCGCAGGGAGAGTTGGGCAATCAGCTTCTCTTCAGGGAAGACGCTGTTGCCGACGATGTTGATCTGCTGGATCTTGGCCGCTTCCCCTTCCACGAAGGTGAACTTGAGGTCGACCCGGTTGCGCGGCAACGGGGTGACGATGGCCTTGACCTTGGCGGAGTATTTACCCACGCCATAGTAGAAATCTTCCAGTCCCTTCTCGAGGGAGGTGAGCACGGTGCGATCCAGCGGATCACCCACACGAATACCTGAGGACTCCAGACTCTGGGTCAGTTGCTCCTCTTTGATATCCTTGTTGCCGGCAAACTCGATGCTGGAGATGGTCGGACGCTCCTTGACCATCACCTGCAGCACTTGGCCGTCACGGTAAACCTTCACATCCTCGAAGTTACCCGAGGCATAGAGCTTTTTGATGGCGCTGGCCAGAGCCACGGAATCGACGGTATCACCGACCCGGATCGGCAGGTTCAACAGTGCGGCCCCCAGGGTCACCCGTTGCAGACCTTCGACCTGGATATCTTGCACCACAAAAGAGGCAGGGGCCGCCTGGGCCAGGAAACTGGCACCCAGCAGGCAACTCAACACCAATGCTTTTTTAACAGCCATTTTGTTCTTATGTGTCCTTGTTGATGCTCTGGCCTCAGAGGCGAGCGAAATCGTTAAACAGCGCAATGCCCATCAATAACATCAGAATGGCGGCGCCGATCCTGAAACCCACTTCCTGTATTTTCTCTGATACCGGCTTGCCGGTGACCGCTTCGATCAGGAAATAGACCAGATGGCCACCATCGAGCACCGGCAGGGGGAACAGATTGATAATCCCCAGGTTGACACTGATCAGCGCCAGAAAACTCAAGAAATAGACCAGGCCATAGTCGGCACTGCTGCCGGCGCCCTTGGCAATGGAGATGGGGCCGCTCAGGTTGTCCAGCGACACGATGCCACCGATCAACTTGCCAATCATGTCAAAGGTGAGCGTGATCAGACTCCAGGTTTTGTCCGCGCCATGCCACAGCGCCTGCAAAGGCCCATACTGTAACAGAATTCGATATTCATCCGGTAATGGAACCAGTTGCGGCGAGAGACCGACGAATCCTACCAGCTTGCCCTGCACCTTGCGGCTATCCGGGGTCAGGGTCACGTTGAGATCACTGTTGTTGCGCTCAACCACCACTTGCAGGGGTTCGCCCGGAGCCTGCTGCACCAGCTCGACAAACTGGGCCCACGCGGTAATAGGCTGATCGCCGACCTGTTTGATACGGTCACCGACCTGCAGTCCCGCCTTTTCACTGGCACTCTTGGGCACCACGGCAGCCACGACTGGCAGCACTTTGCCACTCAGGGGGACGATCCCCAAGCTGCCGATGGGCGACTCTTTATCCGGATCGAAGGTCCAGCCGGTCAGCGACAAGGTTTTATCGGTGGCATAGCTGGTATTGGGTGCCTGCACCTTGAGAGTCACTGCATCATCACCCAGATGGCTGATAAGGGCGTAAGTGACGCTCTCCCAGTCACCGGTCTGCTCATCGCCGACCCCGACAATCTCCATCCCCGGCAGCACACCCGCCTCGGCAACGATGGATGCAGGACGCACCTCACCGATCACCGGCTTGACGCTCGGCACCCCGATGATAAACATCAGCCAGAGGGCAAACAGGGCAAACACGAAGTTGGCCATGGGACCTGCGGCGACAATCGCCATCCGCGCCCAGACACTCTTGTGGTTGAAGGCATACTGCTCGTCACCGGGCTTGAGTTCATCGACCCGGCCATCGAGCATCTTGACGTAACCACCGAGGGGGATCAGCGCCAGCACATATTCGGTGCCATCTTTACCCATCCGGCGCCAGATCGCCTTGCCAAAACCGATAGAGAAGCGCTCAACCTTGACGCCACAACGACGGGCCACCCAGAAGTGACCAAACTCGTGCACCGCGACCAGCAGGCCCAGCGCAACAACAAAGGCACCGATATTCCACAACACACCGCCCATCAGCCAAGCTCCTCAATCAAAGTGTGAGCACGGGCTCTTGCCGCACCGTCCAGGGCAAACAGATCATCGAGCGAGCCGACTGCGCTGCTCTCCAGCGCCAGCATCACTGCCTCGTTGATCCGGGCAATATCCATAAAGCCGATGCGCCCGGCCAGAAAGGCGGCAACCGCCTCCTCGTTGGCTGCATTGAGCGCAGTGGTCGCCGCTTGTCCCTTCTGGCAGGCATTGATGGCCAGCGCCAGACAGGGGTAGCGATCATAATCAGGCCGGATAAAGCTGAACTCTCCGACACTGAAGAAATCCAAAGGTTCCACACTGGAGGGGATGCGATTGGGATAAGCCAGCGCATGGGCAATGGGGGTACACATATCCGGATTGCCAAGCTGAGCAAGCACGGAGCCATCCTTGTACTGCACCATGGAGTGGATCACCGACTGCGGGTGGATCACCACCTGGATCTGCTCGGGCGCCGCATTGAACAACCAGCGCGCCTCGATGTACTCCAGCCCTTTGTTGATCATGGTGGCGGAGTCGACCGAAATCTTGGCCCCCATCGACCAGTTGGGATGAGCGATGGCCTGCGCCGGCGTCACCTTCGCCAGCTCGCTGATCTCGGTGTAACGGAACGGGCCGCCGGAACCAGTCAGCAAAATCTTGCTGATCCCCGCCACAGCCAGATCGCAAAAACCGGGCTGGCGCTGCACGGCAGTCGGCAGACACTGGAAGATGGCATTGTGTTCGCTGTCGATGGGCAGCAGCTCGGCGCCATGCTCGCGCACAGCCTCCATGAAGAAAGCACCGGACATCACCAGCGCCTCCTTGTTGGCCAGCAAAATACGCTTGCCGGCACGTACCGCGGCCATGGTCGGGGCCAGTCCGGCCGCACCGACGATGGCGGCCATCACGCTATGGGCGTCGGGGTGAGCAGCAACCTCGCAAAGGGCTGCTGCACCAGACATGACCCGGGTCGCACTGCCGTGCGCTTTCAGACGGGCAGCCAGTTCACGGGCGGCATCCTCATCGACCATCACGGCAAAACGGGGGGAGAATTCGAGGCAGTCCCGCAACATGGCATCCACGTTGCGGGCGGCGGTCAACGCCAACACTTGCCAACTGCCCGGGTTATGGCGCAGCACTTTCAAGGTACTCTGACCAATGGAGCCGGAGGCTCCCAGAATAACCAGTGACTTGTGCATCAAAACTCCTGACTGATTAGCAGATAACTGAGCAGAAACACCGGCAGAGCGGCGGTCAGGCTGTCGATCCGGTCGAGAATACCGCCATGACCCGGCAGCAGGGTGCCGGAATCCTTGATGCCCGCTTCGCGCTTGAACATGCTCTCGGTCAGATCGCCGAGTACAGAGGCAAGCACCGCCAGCAGAGAGCAAAACAGCACGGTGATCATCTTGGCAGGAACAAATCCCATCGACCAGGTAACGCCGATGGCCAGCAGGCTGGCGGTAAAGAGGCCGCCGCACATTCCTTCGATGGTTTTGCCCGGACTCACAGCCGGTGCCAGCTTGTGCTTACCGAACGCCTTGCCGAAAAAATACGCGCCAGAATCTGCCGCCCAGACCAGTCCCATCACGAACAAGAGGATCCAGGCCCCCATCATGGGATCATGGTAAAAGTTGTAACCACGGATGGCGACCAGCGACCAGAAGAAAGGAACCAAGGTCACCAGACCAAACAGCGACTTGAGCCAGATAGACTCTTTCCACAGCTTGGCGCTTTGGGGATAGCGCAGCACCAGCAGCAGACCCAGCAGCCACCAGCTTACCGCTGTCCAGAGCACGCCCATCACGAGGGGGTGCAGGTGGGGCGTCCAGAGTTGCTCCACCGGCAGCCAAAAGAGGCTGGCACCGAGCAACAGACAAAATACGATGGGCAACCATTGCTGCGGAGCAGCAGAGACAAACCCACTCCATTCGCGACTGGCCAACAAAAACACTAGCGCAGCCAACAGGGCAAAAAATTTCAATGGCAGAAAGAAGAGCGCCCCCAACACCAGGGGGATCAACATCAAAGCAGTAATAATTCGTTGTTTTAGCAAAAGAAACCTCTCTCTTGGGAGCGGGGTTTAGCCGGTCTGCTGCTCGGCGATCAATTCCCGTATCTGTTCACCCGTGCAACCGAAGCGACGCTCGCGGGCAACGAAAGAGGCGACAGCCTCACTGAACTCGGCCTCGTTGAAATCGGGCCACAATACCGGGGTAAAATAGAGCTCGGCATAGGCGAGCTGCCATAACACAAAGTTGCTGATGCGATGATCGCCACCGGTGCGGATCAACAGGTCCACGGGTGGCAGATCGGCCATGCAAACCTCACGGGTCAACATGGATTCATCAATGTCGTCAGCGGCCAGTTCACCGGCCGCCACTGCTTTAGCCAGCTTGCGGGCCGCCTGGGCGATATCCCACTGGCCGCCATAGTTGGCCGCAATGTTCAGGGTCAACCCCTTGTTATTGGCGGTCAAGGCTTCCGCCTTGGCGATTTTGGCCTGCAACCGCTCACTAAAGCGAGCAGTATCGCCAATCACCTTGAGCCGGATCCCGTTGTTGTGCAGTTTCTGCACCTCACGACCCAGCACTGTGATGAATAGTTCCATCAAGGCACTGACCTCCCCTTCCGGGCGGCGCCAGTTCTCGCTGGAGAATGCAAACAGGGTCAATGCCTCGATCTTGGCACGCGCAGCAAAGGTAACGGCCTCGCGCACTGACTTGACGCCCGCCTTGTGGCCATAAACCCGCATCTTGCCTCGGTTCTGGGCCCAGCGACCGTTACCATCCATGATGATGGCGACGTGACGGGGTAAAGACGAGTTGGCACAATCACCCAACGCAGCCAAAAGCGACATGTAATTCTCCCACAAAGACAAAAGCGCCGTGCAGGGGCACTACACGGCGCTCGTAATATACCTTTCAGACGGTTAGATTTCCATTAGCTCCTTCTCCTTTACGGCAAGGGCCTCATCGACCAGCTTGATGTAGGAGTCGGTCAGTTTCTGGATCTCTTCCTGGGCGCGACGGTCGTCGTCTTCGGAGATCTCTTTGTCCTTCAGCAGCGCTTTCAAGTCGGCGTTAGCGTCACGACGGATGTTGCGCACGGCAACACGAGCGTTTTCCGCTTCGGCACGGACGATCTTGGTCAGGTCACGACGACGCTCTTCGGTCAGCGGCGGCAGTGGCACGCGCAGGGTCTGGCCATTGCTGGACGGGTTCAGGCCCAGATCGGAGGTCAGGATCGCCTTCTCTACCGCCTGGATCATGGAGCGGTCAAAAATGGAGATGGAGAGGGTGCGAGCATCTTCTGCCACGACGTTGGCCAACTGTTTCAGCGGAGTGGCAGCACCGTAATACTCAACCTGGATGCCGTCGAGCAGGCTCGGGTGAGCGCGGCCGGTACGGATCTTGGACATTTGAGTCTTGAGCGCTTCTACGCTCTTGCCCATACGGTCCTTGGCGTCGTTTTTAATCTCGTTGATCACAGTGGTTTTCCTTTTGGCGAACGAGCCGCTACACGGCCCGTGTCTATCTTATTTACTGACGTGATGGATAGGATAAGAGCGCCAGGTGGCTCACTTTTATCTTATTTACCAACGTGGTGGATCAGAGTGCCTTCCGGTTCACCCATGACAACCCGGCGCAGGGCACCCGGTTTGTTCATGTTGAACACGCGGATCGGCAGATCATGGTCACGTGCCAGGGTAAAGGCAGCAAGATCCATCACCTTGAGCTCTTTTTCAAGAACTTCATCATAACTCAGTTCATGATACAGCACGGCATCCGGATTCTTGACCGGATCTTCGTTGTATACACCATCAACCTTGGTGGCTTTGAGCACCACATCAGCTTCGATCTCGATCCCGCGCAGGCAAGCCGCAGAATCGGTAGTGAAGAAGGGGTTGCCGGTACCGGCAGAGAAGATAACGACTTTGCCAGCACGCAGCTGGCTGATTGCCTCGGCCCAGCTGTAGGAGTCGCAGACGCCCTGCAGGGAGATGGCAGACATCAGACGGGCATTCACATAAGCACGATGCAGGGCATCACGCATGGCCAGACCGTTCATCACGGTTGCCAGCATACCCATGTGGTCGCCCACCACGCGGTTCATGCCCGCTTTGGCAAGACCGGCACCACGGAACAGGTTGCCGCCACCGATGACCAGACCGACCTGAACACCCAACTCAACCAGTTCTTTGATCTCTTGGGCCATCCGCTCCAGCACCGCCGGATCAATGCCGAAACCCTCGGATCCTTGCAGGGCTTCACCACTCAACTTCAGAAGAACACGTCTGTATGCAGGTTTGGGATTGGTACTCATGTCACTGATTCCTGGTCATATAAAGACCGCGACATAAGTCGCGGTCTGGGGAAACGGAAAAACCGGTTCGATTAGGCCTTTTGAGCGGCCGCGATTTGGGCTGCAACTTCAGCAGCGAAATCGGTCTCTTGCTTCTCGATGCCTTCGCCCACTTCGAAACGGGTGAAGGAGACAACTTCAGCGCCTTCTTTCTTCAGCAGCTCGGCAACGGTCATGGAAGGATCTTTCACGAACGGTTGACCAGTCAGGGAAACCTCACCGGTGAACTTCTTCATGCGGCCTTCAACCATCTTCTCGGCGATCTCTTTCGGCTTGCCGGAGTTGATGGCGATGTCGATCTGGATTTCGCGCTCTTTGGCAACGACTTCAGCAGACACGTCTTCAGGCTTGACGAATTGCGGGCTGTTGGCAGCAACGTGCATGGCCAGATCTTTGGCCAGCTCGGCAGAACCACCGGTCAGCTTGGTGATAACACCAATGCGGGAACCGTGAACGTAGGTACCCAGGTTGTCACCTTCAACCAGCATCACGCGACGTAGGTTCATGTTCTCACCGATCTTGGCGATCAGGTTGGTGATGGTCAGCTCGACGGATTCGCCGTTACCGAAGTCAGCGGCTTTCAGCGCGTCAACGTCAGCAATTTTCTGGGTCGCAGCGATGTCAGCGATCTTCTGGCCCATTGCCATGAAGCTGGCATCTTTGGCGACGAAGTCGGTTTCGCTGTTCAGCTCGATCATGACGGCAACGTTGCCTTCGGTGCGAGCAAAGATAACGCCTTCAGCGGCGATACGGCCAGCTTTCTTGGCGGCTTTGGCCTGACCGGATTTGCGCATGTTCTCAATTGCCAGCTCGATATCACCAGCAGCTTCTTCCAGTGCTTTTTTGCAATCCATCATGCCAGCGGCAGTGCGCTCGCGCAGTTCTTTTACCAGGGCGGCAGTAACGTTAGCCATGTCCAGTATCCTCGGTCTTGAATTGACAAGAAACAGGGGCCACAAGGGCCCCTGCTAACCAATTACATCAGCTTGGTTAATAAGGGCTTTACAGTCCTTATCAATTACTCAGCTTCAACGAAGCCATCTTGTTCGGCTTGAACAACGATGTCCTGAGCGCGAGCTTCCAGTACGGTGTCAGCAGCAGCATTCAGGTACAGCTGTACGGCACGGATAGCGTCGTCGTTACCCGGGATGACATAGTCAACGCCGTCCGGGTTGGAGTTGGTATCAACGATGGAAACTACCGGGATACCCAGGTTATTGGCTTCTTTGATAGCGATATGCTCGTGGTCGGCATCGACAACGAACAGAACGTCAGGCAGGCCGCCCATGTTCTTGATACCACCCAGGCTCTTCTCCAGCTTTTCCATTTCGCGAGTACGCATCAGCGCCTCTTTCTTGGTCAGCTTGTCGAAGGTACCGTCTTGGCTCTGGGTTTCCAGATCTTTCAGGCGCTTGATAGACTGACGAACGGTTTTCCAGTTGGTCAGCATACCGCCCAGCCAGCGGTGGTTTACATAGAACTGGTCGCAACGCTCAGCGGCTTCTTTTACGGCTTCAGACGCGGCACGCTTGGTACCAACGAACAGTACCTTGCCTTTCTTGGCAGCTACGGAGCTGATGAAGTTCATGGCATCGTCAAACATCGGAACGGTTTTTTCCAGGTTGATGATGTGAACTTTGCTGCGGGCACCGAAGATGTAGGATTTCATTTTCGGGTTCCAGTAACGAGTCTGGTGACCGAAGTGAACGCCGGCTTGCAGCATGTCGCGCATAGAAACTTTAGCCATTTTATACCTCTGTATTGGGGTTAGGCCTCCACACATCCCATATAACCGACCCGTTAAGGCACCCCGGCATATGTGTCGATGTGTGTGTGTTGTTTAAGTAAGGGTGATGAAATCGGGACGCAAGTTCCCCATTCCGGCGCGCTTTATACCATAACTTTGTTCAGGACACCACCGGCCGACACCCTAAACAGGTGTAAATATGGATCCCGCCAGAGGATGCTGCGACGCCGATTTGACGTTGTGATGACAATCACACTGGAAGTACGCGGGGGTTGCGGATAAAATTTTGCCCTGATTGCAAACGCATCTATTTTTCATTACCTGTCCTGTCTGCCCTCGCAGGCCTAGCGGCAGGCCGCAAGAGAGATCCCATGTCCATTAAAATCAAGACACCGGAAGAGATTGAAAAGATGCGCGTTGCCGGCCAATTGGCCGCCGATGTGCTGGTCATGATTGCGCCCCATGTCAAAGCTGGCGTCACCACTGACGAACTGAACACCCTCTGCCACGACTATATTGTCGACGTACAACAGGCGGTTCCAGCTCCGCTCAACTACCACGGCTTCCCCAAATCCATCTGCACCTCGGTGAACGATGTGATCTGCCACGGTATCCCGAATCACAAGAAGCTGCGCGATGGCGACATCATCAACCTGGATATCACCGTCATCAAGGATGGCTACCACGGTGATACCTCGGCCATGTTCATCGTGGGCGAGACCACCCCGCTGCGCCGCCAGCTCTGCAAGGTTGCGCAAGAGAGCCTCTACGCTGCCATCAAGAAGGTGCGCCCGGGTGCCTGCATCACCGAGATTGGGGCCGTCATCCAGCCCATCGTCGAGAAGGCCGGTTTCTCCGTGGTGCGTGACTACTGCGGTCACGGTATCGGTGCCGAGTTCCACGAAGAGCCGCAGATCCTCCACTACCGCAACAGTGGCAAGCTGGAGCTGAAAGCGGGCATGTGCTTCACCATCGAGCCGATGGTCAACAGCAAGAAGTATCACTGCAAGGTCAATCCGAAGGATGGCTGGACCGTAACCACAAAGGATGGCGGCGACTCCGCCCAGTGGGAACACACCCTGCTGGTGACCGAGGATGGCTGCGAGGTGCTCACCCTGCGCCCCGATGACACTATCGACCGCTTCATCAAACACAGCTAACATCGAACCCCGGCCCTGAACTTCCAAAGCGCCGGGGTTTTTACTTCTGTTTCAGCCATTTGCCTGCCACTGTGTGTGAGATGCCATGGACGCCAGCCTGCTTTCCCCCCATTTGTTACCCGATGATCAGCTCACTCGCGACAACTGCAAAGAGTACCTGAGCCGCTTTCTCGGCTGGCTGCACGCCCGTTTTGATGCCGGCGACAACATCATCGAGCTGGTCGCCACCCGCTCCGAGTACATGGATCAGTTGCTCTGCCGGTTGTGGCAGAAGTTCGGCTTTGACAAGAGCGATCTGACCCTGATCGCTGTGGGGGGGTATGGTCGCGGCGAGCTGCACCCACACTCCGATATCGACCTGCTGATCCTCTATGACGGCGACGAACTGGACGAGGTGTTGGGACTGCGCATCGGCGAGTTCATCACCTTGCTGTGGGACCTCAAGCTTGAGGTGGGTCAGGCGGTGCGCAACGTGGCGGAGTGCCTTGAGCAGGGGCGCGCCGATATCACTGTCGCCACCAACCTCATTGAGGCCCGCTACATCACAGGTCGCCAGGAGGGCTTCCGGCAACTGAAAGAGGCCACCGGCCCCCAGCACTTCTGGCCGAGCGAAGCCTTCTTTCGCGCCAAACGGCAAGAGCAGGCGGAGCGCCATCAGCAGTTTCTCGGTACCGCCTACAAGCTGGAGCCGGATCTCAAGAGCAATCCGGGTGGCCTGCGGGATATTCAAACTCTCGCCTGGGTCGCCCGCCGCCACTTTGGCGCCACCACCTTGTTCGAGATGACCAGCCACGGCTTTCTCAATCGCGCCGAGTACCGCGAGCTGCTCGACTGCCAGAATTTTCTCTGGAAGGTGCGCTTCGCCCTGCACATGGCCATAAACAAGGGAGATAACCGCCTGCTGTTCGATCGCCAGCGCACCGTGGCCCAGATGTTGGGGTTCGAGGGGGAAGGCAACACTCCGGTCGAGCAGATGATGAAACGCTTCTATCAGACGGTACGGCGGGTCTCCGAGCTCAACGAGATGCTGCTGCAGCTGTTTGACGAAGCCATCCTCGGCAACACAGCCATGGATGTGCGCCGCCTCTCCGACGAGTTCCAGCTCCGTGGCCGCCTCATCGATGCGGTGGATGCGGAGTTGTTTAGCCGTGAACCGGCCGCCATCCTGCGCCTCTTCTATCAGATGGCCCAACACCCCGAGATTGCGGGTATCCACTCGGCCACCTTGCGCCAACTGCGCGAGGCGCGCCGCAAACTCAACTGCTGGTTGCAAGACTTACCCGACTGCCGTCGCCTCTTTATGGCGCTGCTGCGCCACCCCAACGGCATCGGCCTGCCGCTCACCCTGATGCACAAGTACGGCATTCTGGCGGCCTATCTGCCGCAATGGAACCTGATCGTCGGCCAGATGCAGTTCGATATGTTCCACGCCTACACCGTAGATGAGCACACCCACCGGCTGCTCAAGAACATTCACCAGTTCCCCAATCCGGCCAGCCGCCAGAGTCACCCGCTCTGCCACGATGTCTTCACCCGGCTGCGCAAACCTGAGCTGCTCAGCATCGCCGCCCTGTTCCACGATATCGCCAAGGGACGGCGCGGCGATCACTCGGAGCTCGGCGCCGTCGATGCGCTGGAGTTCTGCCAGCTGCACGGCCTCGATCGCTACGAGAGCCGACTGGTCGCCTGGCTGGTGCGCCACCATCTGCTGATGTCGGTCACCGCCCAGCGCCGCGATATCTATGACCCCGACGTGGTCACCGATTTTGCCCAGAAGGTGCGCGACGAGCAGCATCTCGACCTGCTCTACTGCCTCACCGTGGCCGATATCTGCGCCACCAACGATACCCTGTGGAACGACTGGAAGGGCACCCTGCTGCGGGAGCTCTACTTCGCCACCCAGAAGGCGCTGCGCCAGGGGCTGGAGAACCCGCCCGACATGCGGCTGCGCATTCGCGAAAACCAGCGTCAGGCCAAGCAACTACTTGCGCAACGGGATGTATCGGAAGAGGCAATCAACCAGCTCTGGGGCGACTTCAAGGCCGACTACTTCCTGCGTCACAGCCCGGAACAGATCGCCTGGCACTGCCGCCACATCATCGAGCATCGTGACAATCCGGCGCCGCTGGTGATCATCGGCAAACACCCGACCCGCGGCGGCAGCGAGGTATTTATCTACTGCCGCGATACCCCGAATCTGTTTGCCACCGTCGCCTCGGCGCTGGATCAGAAGAACCTCAACATCCACGATGCCCAGATCATGAACTCGCGCAGCAACTATGTACTCGATACCTTCGTGGTGCTGGAGCCGAGCGGCGAGCCCATCAGCCCCAACCGCACCGCCACCATCAAGAAGGCGCTGGAGAAGGCGCTGCAGGAGCCGGGCAAGCTGGTGCTGCGCAACAAGCCGCTGTCGCGGCGCCACCGCCAGTTCAGCGTGCCGACCCGGGTGGTCTTCCTGCCCCATAAAGGGGAAAGCCGTCACACCCTGATGGAGCTGACTGCCCTCGATACCCCCGGCCTGCTGGCCCGGATCGGTGCCGTTTTCCAGCAGTGCGGGCTGTCGCTGCACGCCGCCAAAATCGCCACTTTCGGTGAGAGGGTCGAGGACTTTTTCAGCCTGACCAGCCTCGATGGCGAACCATTGACCGCCGAGCAGCAAAAACAGCTGGAAGAGCGACTGGTACACCAACTCAATCCCCAACAGTCGGTACTGGATTAAGCGAAGAGTGATTCGAAAGAGACTGGTTGTCGGGCGTTTTTTGCCATGCCAAACAACTGGTTGGCGCACACCGGATGAAGAAATGGCCACTGGCCGGAAGAATTCCGGTCAACCCCTTAAAAACAGTCGGAAAAGTGTGATACAACAAACAGAATTTTTTAAAGGAAACCTGTCATGACCGAGTTGCAACAGATCATTGAAGCGGCCTTCGAGCGCCGCGACACCATTACTCCGGGCTCCGTGGATAGCGCCACCAAGTCCGCCATCCTGCAAGCCATCGACCTGCTGGACTCTGGCAAGGCACGGGTTGCCGAGAAGATCGCCGGTGAGTGGGTTGTCCATCAGTGGTTGAAGAAAGCGGTACTGCTCTACTTCCGCATCAACGACAACGGCATCATCAAGGGCGACGATGCCCAGTACTACGACAAGGTTCCCCTCAAGTTCTCCAACTATACCGCCGAGCAGTTCAAGGAAGCGGGTGTGCGCGTGGTGCCGCCGGCAACTGCCCGCAAAGGCTCCTTTATCGCCCCCAATACCGTGCTGATGCCCTCCTATGTCAACATCGGCGCCTTCGTTGACGAAGGTACCATGGTCGATACCTGGGCCACTGTCGGCTCTTGCGCCCAGATCGGTAAGAACGTCCACCTCTCCGGCGGCGTCGGCATCGGTGGCGTACTGGAACCGCTGCAGGCCAACCCGACCATCATCGAAGACAACTGCTTTATCGGCGCCCGCTCCGAAGTGGTTGAAGGGGTGATCGTTGAGGAAGGTTCCGTCATCTCCATGGGCGTCTTTATCGGCCAGTCCACCCGCATCTATGACCGCGAAACCGGCGAAATTCACTACGGCCGCGTACCGGCTGGCTCTGTAGTCGTCTCCGGCTCCCTGCCCTCCAAGTGCGGCAAGTACAGCCTCTACGCGGCGGTGATCGTCAAAAAGGTCGATGCCAAAACCCGTGCCAAAGTCGGCATCAACGCCCTGCTGCGCTCCATCGACGAGTAATCAGCATTGCTGTGATGAAAGGGCGCCTGATGGCGCCCTTTTCATTTTGGCGCCCCTGTCACAGGCAAGCCATGAGGCATCGGTTAAGATGGATGGGACAGGATCGTTTCAAACCGAGGAAGCCTGATGTACGAGAATCTGAAGAGCCTGGGGATCCAGGATCCCGCCTCCGTCGACAGCTACACCCTGCGCCAGGAGGCCAACCACGACATCCTCAAGATCTACTTCAAGAAGCAGAAGGGCGAGTTCTTCGCCAAGAGTGTCAAATTCAAGTATCCCCGCCAGCGCAAGACCATGCTGGTCGACTCCGGTACCCATGAGTACAAGGATGTCACCGAGATCAACGCCAACCTCAAGTATGTGGTGGACGAGCTGGATAACCTGACCCAGGGCGTCCATCAGCAGGCCGACCCGGACATCAAGCAGAAGATCCTGCGCGATCTGCGCCATCTGGAAAAAGTGGTACAGAACAAGATCAGCGAAATCGAACGGGATCTGGAGAAACTCTAATCCCCTCGACTCGACAAAAGAGCGCCCAGATGGCGCTCTTTTTATTGGCTGATTACTGGATGACTTTATCTGGCGATAGGTTGATCTGGTGATGGTGTGCGATAAGGCGCCGCGAGGCACACCAGCAGTTGTGCCGACAGAGGGCATCCCGTTACATATCGCCCCTTGGGCAAAGAGACTCCTGCCGAGATCGATCTACAGCGACTCGCACGCTCCATAACCACAAATAGCAAGAGGGAGGCTTTCGCCTCCCTCTTCAAACACGCTGATATTCAGGCAACAGAATTAGTTGCTCTTCATCCAGATGTCCATGTCGGTTTTCAGGTTGTCAGACTTGGTACCGAAGATGGCTTGAACGCCGGAACCAGCCACTACCACACCGGCAGCACCCAGTTTCTTCAGACCAGCCTGGTCAACTTTGGCAACATCTTTCACGCCAACACGCAGACGGGTGATGCAGGCATCCAGAGAAGCGATGTTCTCTTTACCACCGAAGGCGGCAACCAGAGCAGCAGACATCTCGTCTTTGCCTTGGCCAACGGCCTCTTCAGCAGTCTCGTCTTCACGACCCGGGGTTTTCAGGTTCATGGCACGGATAACGAAGCTGAATACCACGTAGTAGATGGCCGCATAAACCAGACCCAGACCAACCAGCAGCAGCATGTTGTCGGCACGCGGTGATTGCACCACGAAGTCGATGAAGCCGTTGGAGAAGGTGTGACCGTGTACGATACCCAGAGAGTTGGTCAGCACATAAGCCAGACCAGCCAGTACCGCGTGGATTGCGTACAGAACCGGAGCGATGAACAGGAAGGAGAATTCAATCGGCTCGGTGATACCGGTCAGGAAAGAGGTCAGGGCAGCAGAGGCCATGATACCAACGATCTTGGCGCGGTTTTCCGGCTTGGCAGCGTGAGCGATGGCGAACGCAGCAGCAGGCAGACCGAACATTTTGAACAGGTAGCCACCAGCCAGCTGACCGAAGCCGTTACCGGCAGCGCGGGACGCGTCATCAGCAGTCAGGAAGCAGGTCATGATACCGTGAACAGTTTCACCAGCACCGTTGACACAGGTACCAGCCTGATAGAAGAACGGTACGTTCCAGATGTGGTGCAGACCGAACGGGATCAGGGAGCGTTCAACCACGCCGTAGATACCGAAGGCCAGTACCGGGTTCTGGTTGGCAGCCCAGTCAGAGAAGGCACCGATGGCGCCACCCACTGGCGGCCAAATCACGGACAGGATCACACCCAGACCGATGGAGAGGAAACCGGTGATGATGGGTACGGCACGTTTGCCCGCGAAGAAACCCAGGTACTCTGGCAGCTGGATCTTGTAGAAGCGGTTGAACGCCCAGGCAGCGATACCACCGGCCAGGATACCACCCAGCACGCCGGTTTCGATGGTTTCAACACCCATCACAGGTGCCATGACCTTCAGGGTTGCGACCATGATGCCGTAGCCAACGATGGCTGACAGACCTGATACACCGTCGTTATTGGTAAAGCCCAGAGCAACACCCACTGCGAACAGCAGGGCCATCTGGCCAAATACAGAACCACCGGCTTGCTCCATCAATTGGGAGACAATTTCCGGCATCCAGCTGAAGTGGGCAGCACCCACTCCCAGCAGAATACCTGCGACTGGCAAGACTGATACTGGCAGCATCAGCGCCTTACCAACCTTTTGCAGATTAGAGAAAGCATTTTTGAACATTGTGTGCGCTCCTGAATGGATTGTCGTCCCTGAACGATCTATCTGGATGAAATAAGCACTGATTCATTCAGATATCTTCGAGTCGGGCTTGTTTATTTTGACCATCAGAATATAACCCAGCGGGTCATAAATTGCTGCTTTCGAAGGCGGGGGAATATTGAATTTGGAGGGAAGATCACAACTTGTTTAGCGGCTAAAAAACACCTCTAATATAAGTTAATAATCCGCATTATCACTTTATTACAAAGACATATAAATAGCAGTTTCACTTTGTATTTTAATAATGCCAATTATACCGAACGGAAACCAATTGTAACTAAACGTAACAGCTTGATTTTTATTTATTACAGTCTACCGATTAAAAAGGCCTCCAACAAGGGAGGCCTCAACAAATATATCTGACCAGCAAACGGTCGTATTACTCTATTTTTGCGAGCGCTTGACCGCATCAATAAACACGCTTTTTGCCTTGGTTGAACCGGCCCGCTCGGCCTCGTTCACCAGCTTCATCGCCTTGTCGATATCCCCCGCCTTGACCGCTTTTTCGATCTGGCTCTGGTAGAAGGCTTCTGTTTCACTCAGCATGGCAGGAGCAGGTTTGGCTGCGACCGCAGCTGTTGCAGTTGTGGTAACGGCTGCGGTAGTCGCTATCGCGGCAACCTGCTGACCCTGGCTCATGGCCACCTTGTCGGCATATTCGGGTTTGAATACCGCTTCAAGACCACTTCCACGGGCCATATCTTTGACTTTGATCTGCACCAAACCCCACGGGGAGTGCGGGATCACTGGATCCTTGATATCAGGCTCAACGGTACCATTAGCGCGAGCAAACGCTTTTGATGGATGCAGGATTGTTGTGCTGCCAGAGAGCTTATCCGCGGGCGCATAAACGATCATGTATGTTTCGCTGGCCGGGTTGCCAGGCATGCTGCGGTCAACAAAAACACGCCCTTCAATACGGTCGTTATCGAGCAAGTGAGCAGGCTGATAGCTGAATACTGACTCACCCAGGACCCGAGTCACCTTGAACTCGGCATCCAGCATAATAACCTTGGGCACCATCACGGTTTTACTCACCTGTGATGCTAGGCTGATCGCCAGATTGCCGGTGTTGGTCGGCAAGCGATAAGCCGCAAAGTAACTCATCCCCTCATCAAACTGAAAAGTGGGTTGCTTGCCATCAATGGCCAGCAAGGTCTCACCTTCAGGCAAGGGGGCATAACTGAAATCTTTAAACGCCACACAGCAGCTTGAGGCTTTGGCCAACGCTTGCTTGGCTTGATCTGCATCGCTCAAGATCGAGCCATGTTCTTGCAGAGGAACAACCATGTTTCCGGCACAACCGGTTAATAGCGCAGTGATTACGGCTGCAATAGACATCTTTACCCGTTTCATTTTTCTTATCTCCATAATCCGGTGGCCGTGATCCGGCGAAACAAAACTGCCCCCATAAGGGGGCAGTCACTAACTTAACTTAAACTTTTGCTTACCACCAAGCTTCTGCTTGAACACCAAACTGGTAGGTGTCTTTGGAGGTATTGCCTTCGAAGACTTTCTTGTCTTCGTCGTTAGCCAGATAGGAGGCGAACACACGGATTTCCGGACGGGCCCAGAAGCTGGAACCGGCAGACCAGGCTTGTGCCAGAGTCAGCTTGTAGCCAGCATCTTTGTCTTCACTGCCATTGGTAGACTTATTGTTGTCCTTGAAGTAGCCGCCTTCAAAGATGGTCTTGTTGAAGTCATCCCACTTGTACATCGGGCGGATAACAGCGGACATGGTTTCGTACTTGTCGTTGCCATCCCACATTTCGTTGCCTACACCGTAAACCAGCTGGTGACCCATCTCCCAGGAGTTGCCCATCGGAACAACGCCCCAGTTGATGATACGGAAACCATCAGCACCGTCTTTGGCTTCAGCGCCGTACCAGGAACCATCGCCATAGAAAGCCATGGTCTTGGAGTAACCTTCGGTACCGTATTGCAGCACGGTTTTGTTGAAACCACCGAGGATGCCTGCGGTCAGTTCAGCAGTCAGCATAACGCCGTCTTTCGGGTCTTTTTTCAGTGCTTTCTGATCATTGGTCTCATTGACCAGAGCGTAATCCACGCCCAGCTCCAGAGAAGCATCGGTCCACAGCGGGATGCCGGCATAACGCAGATCCAGAGTATTGACGTTCAGGTCTTCGTTCTTGGTGTAAGTAGGCTCTTCGATGTAATTACCGGTCGGATTACCATTGGCATCCAAAACGGGTTTCTTAGTTACACCTGTTTTGGTGTATTGGCCAAACACATCGGCAGCGCTGCGATCGTTGCGTACCCATGCGAAAGAGACTTTACCCGGACCAGCCTGGATGCCTTCGATACCAGCACCAGCACCGGAGATGTTCCAGTAGTAGAAGTCGGAGATGTGGATGTCATGGCGTTGATAGTAACGCTTACCAGCCCACAGGGTTGCTTCAGGAGCAAAGTTCAGCAAGCCTTTGGCTTGTACGTTGAACTGACGCAGAGCGAAGTCAGAATCACCATTGCACTGTTTGGCATCGAAGTTACAAACAGTACCGGTACCTTCCCAGTCGTTTGAACCGTTGGAAGCCATGGCAAACATGGAATCAACATAGAAAGTCTTGCCATCTTTGTTGAATACTTCCTGACCCAGTTGCACTTCACCGTAGGTATCATTTTCGTTACCCAGACGGCCAACTTTATTGACGTTGTATTTAACCATGTCGCCGTCGCCGGAAACACCGACACCGGAACGGAAGTAACCGTGGAAATCTACGGCAAAGGCGGCTTGGGAAGCCAGGGCGGCAGTAACAGCTGCTGCAATCGGGAGCCACTTCATTTTCATTGTCATATTCCTTATTTCCCGCAGTGAGGAGTGTGATCCTGAATATTCAACTTCTTATCACCATGTAATCCTGTTGGTGATAACCGAGGTTGATTATAGGGAGCGTATTTCACGACAAATATGAAGCGACTCACAAAATGGCGACAAATCGCTCGGCAAACGATCGCTACAACACAAGCAGGTAAAAAACCGACAAATAAGGCAATGCATGACCAACAAAACAACAAAATCAGCAATTAAAGCAAACCTGAAAGCGTTACCAGCAATTAATTCGCGACTGAACCAAAGTCATTATTTTACGTTCGAATGACAAAAACATGACTGAGATCGCTTTCAAGATTGAACTTTTATTTGAAGGACGGGTCTGCGGTGCGCTTGAAACCATTACGCCGATGGAATGCCAAAAGGGGAAAATATCCCTCCGCCACTATCGACAATAAGAGTGGGAAATAAGCTTGCTGAGTGAGATGACATTTGTGCAAATAACAATCCCCTGCCGGTTAAGGATCAGGGGATTGATATGGCTCTATTTCAGAGAATATTCAGGGCTGAATATCCCACTTTTTCAGCCAGGTGAGTGCCACCTGTTCGGGTTCATCGTGCAAAGTGGCATCCAGCTCCAGCGGGGGAATCACTCGCGTGGCCCCCAGCTCTTGCAGCAATCCGTCCAGCCGACGGCCCGCGCCACAAAAATGGTCATAGCTGCTGTCGCCCATGGCAATCAGGGCATAACGCAGCCCCTTGAGCCAAGGCGCCTTGTCGACCAGATCGCTGGCAAAAGGCTGCAGATTGGGAGGAATGTCTCCCTGTCCTGTAGTGGCACTAACCAGCAATAAAAAACGGCCGGGGTCGATGTCCGCCAGCCGTGCTTCTTCGTGCAGAGAACAGTGATGCCCCTTGCGTTCCAGCTCATCTGCCAAGGTCTCGGCCACCAGCATGGCTGCGCCATAGACAGTTCCTACCACGATATCGATCTGCGCCATTCTCCTCTCCCTGCTTGAGTCACTCTTTTGAGCAACTCTATCAGCAAGCTGGCGTCAGATGCCACCGGTTCAAGGCTGAGGATCAGGCGCTTAGTAGTCGCTCTCGCTGGCGGGCCAGCCCAGCTCGGCAAACAGGCGCAGCACATCCTGACCGAGTGGCGCCTGGATCCGCATCGGCACCTTGAGCACCGGATGGGTAAAGCTCAGGGTGCGGGCCACCAGCAGCAGCCGTTCGCAGCCAAAGTGCTCGCGAAAGAAACGGTTGTGGCGGCCATCCCCGTGGGTGGTATCCCCGACGATGGGGTGGAACAGGTGATCCATATGACGGCGCAGCTGATGCTTGCGGCCGGTCTTCGGGAACAATCTGACCAGACTGTAGCGACTGGTGGGGTGCTTCTTGGAGACCGCGTGGGGCAGCTCGACCTGATGCAGGCGCCGGAAGGTGGTGACGGCATCCTGCGCCGGGCGATCCGGGTTGCTCATGGCATCGGCAATCTTGTCCAACTGCTCCTTGAGGGGATAGTCGATCACCCCCTGCTCGGGCGCCCAGCCACGCACCAATGCCAGATACTCCTTGTGCACCTGACGTTGGGTAAAGGCTTCGGTGAGTGCGCGGGCAATCACCGGATCGAGCGCAAACAGCAGCACACCGGAGGTGGGTCGGTCGAGGCGATGCACCGGATAGACATGGCGACCGCCGATGAGATCCCGGGTCATCTGCATGGCAAAACGGGTCTCGCCCTTGTCGAGCCAGCTGCGATGCACCAGCAGACCGGACGGCTTGTTGACCGCCACCAGCCACTCATCCTGATAGAGCAGAGTCAGCTTCAGGTCACTCTCTTCTCGGGTTTGCGTTGGCATCATTGTTCGATCACTTTGCCGGAGAGCAGCAGGTCGAAGCGTGCGATCAGGCGCAGCAGCGCTTCTGCCTCGGCCAGATCCTCTTTGTAGACTTCGCTGGCCATGGGATAGAGGGAGACGCTGGTGGGCAGTGGCGCCTGCAACATCACCAGCTGCTCCATGCGCGGGATCAGCACGAACTGCAGCCACTGATCAAAGCTCAGGGTATCGACACAAAAAGGCAGGGTGCTTGCCAGGGCTTCGTCACCGGGATGGTCAGCTTGCCAGCGCTCAAGGCGCTGCAACTCGGCGGTGAGTTCCCCCAACAGGCCAGCTACCAGCAAATATTGATTCATCTCGCTCTCTTCCTCATAACCACAAATTGATCCGCCGACCCGACAGGGTCAGCCAGGATGCCGATACATTCGGTCGCGCAGCACCGGCGGTTCAGCCGGGTCAACGACATACACGGCAACCAGCGCGGCCTGCCGCCTTTAAAAAAGGGCGATACTATACACCTCCCCCCGCATGGCTGCCATGTTGATATCTGCCGCAGCGCACGTCTGCTGCCACTGGCTATCCTCGGCAAGGGCCTTATAATCGGCCCGCATCACCATTAGCCGGATCTCACCATGTCTGCGACGCCTACTGCCATCAATACCTTGACCGAATTTCTGACTCAGGCTGGCACCCAGTTCCAGCTGTTTGACATGGGCCGCCAGGTGCGGCCACTGGCAAGCGATACCTTTGTCCGCATCGAACAGCAGCAAGAGCCCTATCCCTGGCCGCTGCAACAGCACGCCTGGTTGGGTGTGCACTTCTTCCAGCCGAGCGAGTCTCGCCACTACCTCTGGTTCCTCAAGTTTGCCCTCGATGAGCGCGGCCTGCTGATGCCAAACGGCCCCAAGCTGTTCATGGATCAGGTGGTGGAGACCCTGGGCTACAAGCTCACCGGCGATCTGGATGAAGAGAAAGCCCAGCGCTTGGCCGACAATCCCTACACCTTCCGCCCGGCAGAGGCAAAAATGGCCAGTCTGCACGCCAAACTGGCGCGCCAGCTGGAGCAGACCCCTTCTGCCTATTACGATGCCCTCTGCCACTATCTGGCCGCCCCCAACGACACCGGTTGGCAGACTCTGGGGCTGCAGGGCTTTGCCGATCTGGCGGAGCGGCTGCATGATGAGCGCAATCTGGCGCTGATCTGCAAGGCGCTGCCCAAACTACCGCAAGAGCCGCTCTACGCCCTCTGCCAGAGCCTTGAAAACGCCCCGCTGCCGCCAGCAGTACAAGGCGCCCTGCTCGAGTGGATCGGCAAGGAGCAGGAGTGCGCCGCCCCCAACCCTGAGACCCTGGCCTACCTCTGCCGCGCTATGGCCTCCTGCCCCGGCAGCACGCTGCGCACCAACAAGCTACTGACCCTGCTGCAAACCCAGCCGAGCCCTGCGCTGCTGCTCGCCATCGCCGGCCGGCTCTGGCCCGATCTGAAAGATGCCAATCTGCTCAGCCACTATCTGGAACAGCTGGCACTGCAACCGACCCAGTTCTTCAATCAGGTTTTTGCCGAGTTGGTCACTTTACCGGCCCTTCGCAATGATATGCTGGCCAGACTGCGTGACCCCGAGCGCAGCGATGCGCTGGGCAAGGCCATCGGCCGTCTGTTTGCCTCGGCCTGATCCCTCGCCTCCCCCTCACGCCACGAGGCAACACGGCGGGAAATAGAAAAGGAGATCGGGAGTGCCGAGCAGGACTCCCGGTTATCGACATCACGATAAGGAAGCCCGCCTATGGGAGAGATGCTCGGAATTTTGTTGCTGATTGCCGTAGCCGGCCTGTTCTGGCTGCAACGCCAACAGGCAGAAGTGGCCTGGCAATACATGCGCCGCTACTGCCAGCACCATGATCTGCAACTGCTGTCACTGGCCCGCCATCGGCGGGAGCTGGCACATAATCCCCTGCGGCTGCTGACCCACTATCAGTTTGAATTCTCCAGCGATGGCGAGAGCCACTATCAGGGCACCCTCAAGATGCAGGGGCTGCACGTCGTGGGCGTTGATCTGCCCCCCCATCGCATCCCCTCTGCCTGATCTCCAATCTCGTCTCTGCTCCCGGTTGCTGTGCCTGTCTATAATCTCAGGGATTAAACAAAGGGAGAGACGAGATGGAACCCCTTGTCCACGATCTGCCAGCCCTGTTTGCCCAGCTTGGGATGGCCAACGACGAGCTGAGCCTGCACCGCTTTGTGCACGACCATCACCTCGATAATGAGACCCTGCTGCCGGAGGCCGGTTTCTGGAACGCCGCCCAGGCCAGCTTTCTGCGCGATGCCCTGTGGAACGACTCCGACTGGTGCGAGGCGATCGACCAGCTCGATGTGATGTTGCGCCAGCCCCGCTAAGCCGCCCGCCCCTTTCCTCCCCTGCTGGCTTTGGTTAAGATCCCGCCCCGATATCGATCCCTCCTTCTCACCCAGAGCATGCTTATGTCCGCCCACGAGATCATCCGAATTGCCAACGAGCTGGCCGCCAAGGGCCTGACACCCACCACCGCCATGATCAAGGCCCGCCTTACCCAGCCCGTACCGATGGCCGAGCTGCTGAAAGTGCTGAGCCAGTGGAAGCAGCAACCCGTCGCGACCGCCGAGAGCGAGCTCCTGCCAGAGGCCGTGCCCCAGCCAGCGCCGGAGCTCACCCTGCAGCAACTCGCCGAACAGCTCGCACGCATCGAACAGAAGGTGGATCGCCTGACCGACCTGCTCCTCCAGCAGGGGCAAGGCTGAACCATGTATATCGTCGAACTCTGCTTTGAGTGTTACCGCGATACCTCCCTTGGCGACGCCGAGCGGGCCATCGTCAACTACCTCGACATGCTGCGTTATCAGGGCCAGATCCTCGGGCGGGAGTTCCCCACCAGCATGCATGACGGCTATTTCGTCAGTCGGGTGGTCTGCCCGGAGCAGGATAGCCTGCACCCCGATAACCAGAGCGATCAGGTCAAGCTGGCCGAACAGCAGCTCAATCAGGCCGGGCTGCTGGCGCCCAAACTCCAGCTGCAGGGGGCTGATCTGCTCTCCGACAGCACAGATCCTTGCGGCCAGCAGGGCGAGCGGCCGAGCTGGATGCTGCTCTACACCAGCTTCCTGCATACCTGCTCGCCGCTGCGCTGTGGCGACCACTTCGCCCCCATTCCGCTCTACCAACTGCCCGCGGTCGCCAACGGCGATCAGAAACAAATCATCAAGTGGCAGGAGGATTGGGAGGCGTGTGATCAGTTACAGATGAACGGCTCCATCGCCGAACATGCGGCGCTGCACGAAATCGGCGAAGTGGGCAGCCGCCTCTACCGGCGCGGCACCGATCTGGCCAAGCGGCTGGAAGTGCTGAGCGGCATCCCCACCTACTACTACCTCTATCGGGTGGGCGGGCTGAGCGCTGCCGAGGAGAAGGCGCGCCCCTGCCCCAGCTGTGGCGGTGAGTGGGCGCTGGCAGAGCCACTGCACGAGATCTTCGACTTCAAGTGCGACAGCTGCCGTCTGGTCTCCAACCTCTCCTGGGATTTCAAGGATTAAGCGCGTTCCCTGTACACGATGCCATAAAAAAGAGCCTTGCCGCATGGCAAGGCTCTTTTCGCTCCGATGAGTAACCTTGGCTCGAACAGGTGCTATTGCGGTAACGTCTCCAGCCGTTCCAAAAACGCTGGCAAGGAGGGAGCCAGCGTCAGACGGCGGCCGGAATCGAGCCACTCCAGCCACACCTGCCCACTCTCGTTATCCAGCGAGATGAGCGTCATCTCGTTGCGGGTGGTGGCAATAAAGATGGAGGGGGTTCGTTTTAACTTGCGCAGCATCAGCAGGTGGCCGATGAGGTTCTCCTTGAGCAGATCGAGATCCGCCTCGTTCCACGGCAGGATCAGTTCAAGGCGCAGCCCCTTGAAAAGGCAGGGGATGGGGCGGCTGAACCAGTGCCCGAACAGGGCGATGGCGCTGGGATGAATCGTCAGCTCAAGAGCATCGGCCATAGCCGTAAAATCGGCGGGTTCGGAGCGATGGTGAGGACGCCAGGCCACCCGACCATCGGCGGGCTCACCAAGCTGGCAGGGGGAACGCCAGTCCGCCTCCCACTCGCACAGGGGCAGGCCTCGTCTGGCCTCGCCATCCCGTTGCCAGCGGGCAAAAAAGTGCTCCAGGGCAGACAAAACTTGATCCGACATCGAAAATCCCCACAATTGCTGGCAAAGTCCGCTATTGCACCACCAAACCCGGTAACAGACAAGGTTGCCAGCCGACCTTGCGACCCGGGAAACAGAACCCGGGATACAGAGAGGCCGACACCCAAGCCAAACGGCTGCAACCATCCGGCCCAGCAATGGCCCGTTTCATTCCACTCATCATGAGCACATTACGTGAGCAACCCTGTGAGCAAACAAGATAGATACGCCGGGGCCAGCGCCCTGACCGGCCTGAGCCTGGGCCAGCAATCCGATTACATCAGCCAGTACACCCCCTCCCTGCTGCAGCCGGTTCCACGTAGCCTGAACCGGGATGATCTCAAGCTGGGCGATGACCTGCCCTTTAGCGGTTGCGATGTCTGGACCCTCTATGAGCTCTCCTGGCTCAATGCCAAGGGCAAGCCGATGGTGGCGGTGGGGGAAGTGACCATCCCGGCCACCAGTCCGAACCTGATCGAATCCAAATCCTTCAAGCTCTACCTCAACTCCTTCAACCAGACCCGTTGCGACTCTATCGAGGCAGTCGCCGCCATGCTGACCAAGGATCTGAGTGCCTGTGCGGGCGAGACCGTCAAAGTGACCCTGTTCCCCCTCGACAAGGCGCCGCACCAGATTGCCCAGCTGCCCGGCGAGTGCATCGACGAGCAGGATATCGAGGTAGACAATTACGAGTTTGATGCGTCCCTGCTGCAAGGTGCAGCCGGTAGCGATCAGGTAGAAGAGACCCTGCACAGCCACCTGCTCAAATCCAACTGTCTGGTGACCAGCCAGCCCGACTGGGGCTCTGTGGTGATCCGCTACAAGGGGCCGAAACTCGATCGGGAGAAGCTGCTGCGCTATCTCATCTCGTTTCGCCAGCACAACGAGTTCCACGAGCAGTGCATCGAGCGGATCTTTATCGACCTCAAGCACTATTGCCAGCCTGAGCAGTTGACCGTCTATGCCCGCTATACCCGCCGCGGCGGCCTCGACATCAACCCGTTCCGCTCCGATTTCGAAGCCGTGCCCGCCAACCTGCGTCTGATCCGCCAATAAAGTCGAGCTGCGACAGAGAGGGCAGGTACGCTGCCCTCCATGACTGGCAAAAGGCTTCAATTGATGCTTTACGCAGCAGGGATAAGGGGGCTGGATAATAAAATCCAGACGAAACCCACTTGCCGGCCACCAGCAAACCACAGTAAACGCTGGACTCGCAGGGGGGGGCTTGGATAACATGCCAACACCTCTGCGCCGTCCTTAATCCAATGAATCAACTGTTTTTTCTGGCCATGATGATGTCCTCCCTGTCAGCTCCGAATCTGGATCTGGACAAGGAGCAACTCTCTATCGATCTGCAACAAGCGCAATCGATGGTACTGACCGATCCTGCCAGATGCGTCCAGATCACCACCGCCTTCCTGACGCGCGCAGCCAATAATCCCCAGCAAATCATCAGCAATCGCCAGGAGTTCGGTTATCGCGAGCCCATCCTGAGTTACAGCACGGCGGCCCAGACTATAAGCGCCCATCTGCTCAAAGGGGAGTGTCTGCTGCAACTGGGCCAATATCAGGCCACCCAGCAAGCGCTCGACAAGGCGATGGCGCTGGCAGACAAAGAGCGACAACCGGAACTCAAGGCCCACGGCCTCTATCTCAAGATCCGCAGTCAGGCCCTCAAACCGGATAACCAGAGCACCAGCCGTGCCCTGATGGATCAACTGGACGAACAGCTGGCCGTCCCCACGCTCAAGCAGAGCCAGCTCCAGATTTATGGCCGCCTGCAACGCACCAGCTACGACATCGAGAACCAGCACTTCGATGATGCCAAGGCCCACTTGGCAGATGCGCGGATCTGGGCCGCCAAGACCCCCAATCCTCTCGCCAGTGCCTGGGTCAGCGCCATCAGCGGCGACCTCTATCGCGCGCTGCAGCAGCCGCAACTGGCGCTTGGGGAATATATCGATGCCCAGCAACAGGCCAAAAGCCTCAATGACCCGCTCTTTCTCGGCCTGCTGTCGAACCAGATAGTGAAACTCTACCAGCAGGAGCAGGAGCCACAGAAAGCGCTGCAGTATGCCAATGAGGCGGCCAACTACTTCCACTCCATCGGCAACCCCTCCCTGCTGTGCGACTCCCTGATGGTGCTGGCGCGACTCAACCGCGAGCAGGGCGACCTAAATATGGCGCTGGTCTACTTCTTCAATGCGCTGGATCTGCTCGATGAGGGGAGCAACCGACCGCAAGCCTCCCTGCTCAAATATGAAATTGGCAAAACCTACCTGCAAAGCGGCAACCTCTCGCTGGCCAGCAACTACCTCAATGCGGCCCGTCAGTCTCACGAACTGAGCGATGCCAAAGAGCCGCTGATCGATACCCTGCTGCTGCTCGGCGAGCTCTATCTGAAGAAACAGGAGGCCGCCATCGCCATTCTGCAGTTGGAGAACGCCCGCGCGCTGGCCAATCAGCTCGGCGATACTCGCCGTCAGTACGAGGTATTCCGCCTGTTGTCGCTGGCCTATGAGCAGAAGGGGTATCTGCGCCAGGCCCTCGACAGCTACAAGCGCTTCCACCGTCTTGGCGAGGAGGTGCGCCAGCAGGAGCAGGCTATGGAGCAGGCGGCGATCCGCGACAACTATGTCCAGGTCGAGCGGGTGCAACATATCAAAGAGCTGGAGCAGCGACTTAACAACAGCCAGCATCAGCAGGAGCGCTATCTCTGGTCGAGTATCACCACCAGCCTGCTGCTGGCGCTCTTTATCTACCTCTTCTTCACCCTCTGGCTTAAGCTGCGTACTGCCCGCCTGCAACTGAAACGGACCAATGAGGCCCTGCTGATCGAGCCACGCTCGGGGCTGGCCAACTGGCAACGGCTGATGAACCGCTGGCCGCGGGAGATGGCAAAGCGCCAGCTGAAATCGGATCGCTGGTACCTCAGCGAACAGCCCTCCAGCGAGTTCGATGACAAGCTGCACTATCTGCTGTTCCGTGTGCCTTTCCTGGTCAACACGCTGGAGCGCCACGGCTATCAGGCCAGCAGAGAAATCGAGCAGGCCTTCGGTGCCTATATGGACACCCTGACCCCGCAAGATGGCCGTATCTATGACTTGCGTGAAGGACACATGCTCTATGTGGTGCCACAGCGCCACGTCACCAACCTGCATCAACTGGCGGGAGACCTGCTGACCGCCATCGCCGCCTTCCCTTGCAACTATCCGCTGGATCGCCAGATCAGCCTCGGGATTGTCAGTCACCCCTTCCTGCCGAAAGCGGCGACCGCGCTCGATCACAATGGCCTGTTTGACCTCTGCTATCTCGCCCTGTCGGGAGCCATTCAGCTCAGTGAAAAATGCCAGCAAAACGCCTGGTTGGAGCTCGCGGCGATCGATTGCCAACAAGCGGCATTTTTTAATGGAGATGTGTGGCAATGCGGCCTGATGGCAATTGACAAGGGACTGGTAAAAGTCAATTCTTCTCATGAAAAGCAATGGGTTAATTGGCCCAGCCTTGCAAGGAAGCCGGCAGCCGATAACCACCAGGAAATAATGTAGATAACAGGCGAGGATCGAAACCAGGTTCGACCACTGTTGCTATCCAACACCAAAAACAATAATGACAACAGGGCGACCTGATAATGAATGACATCGCTGCCGTAGCAGGACAATTGGCAAGACTCAGGGAATCCCTTCAGCAGAAACAGCTGGAACTCGACGGCGTGCTGTCGTTTTCCGATGCAGAGCGTGCTCGCGGCATCCAGTTTATCAACAAGTTGATGCTCTCCTGCCGTGGTTTCGACCGCGAGCTGGACAATCGCTTCGCCAAGCTCAAGCAGAAACTGGATAACAATCCCGCATTTACCTCGTTGGACGCCGACCTGCTGGCCATTGAAAAATTGCTGCAGCAGCACAGCAATGCGCTGGAAGAGTCGATCACCCTGACCCAAACTGCCATCGATCTTGGTTCCAAACAGCTGAAAACCATCAAGGGCTTCCCGGAAGAGACCCGCAAGTCCCTCAAGGAATTTCTGGCAAGTCCTGCCGGTTACGGCATTGCCGATCACCAGAAGAAGGTGATCAAGCTGCTGGAGTTCTACCAGCAGGCGATCAAGATCCAGCTGCTGCCAAGCCAACCCCTGTTGGCACCTTCAGGTGCAACTCAACAAGCAAGCGATACTGCCAGCAACGATGGCCAGCCCGATGTAGACCCGTTTGATCTAAAAGATCACGCTCGCATCGCCGATGAGTTGCAGCGGCTTATCACCGAACTCGACTTTGCCGGCGCCATCGGCGAGAGCCTGAGCGACATTCGCCGCCAACTGCTGATCGGGATCAACCCTGCCCTGCTGGCGGAAACCTGCCTGCAGGTGATCGAGCTCATCATCGAAGGCACCCGTGAGGAGCGCAAAGCCTCCCGCGCCTTCCTCAGCTCCCTCAACGAGAGCCTGTCCGCAGTACATGTCGGCTTTACCGAATCCCTCGATGAAGGGCGTGCACTGCAAAACGAAACCCGAGAGACCCGCGAAGCACTGGTCAACGAGTTGCAGGCGATCGATCACTCTCTGGCCAGCCATAACTCCATCGATGCGCTCAAGCGCGCCATCTCCGGCCATATGGGCGCCATCAACCTGCTGCTGCAAGAACGGGAAAGTACCGCAGCACGGGAACGTCACCTGCTCACCCGCCTCTCCACCATGGAGTCCAAGCTGCGCTTGATGAAGGAGGAGACCGCCGAGTACAAGAAGCGGCTGACCATTCAAAAACACAAGCTGTTCCTCGACAGCCTGACCCAGGTGCACAACCGGGCCGCCCTCGATGAACGGCTGGAGCAGGAGTACAAACGTTGGCTTCGTTACCGCACTCCGCTCTGCATGGCGATCATCGACATCGATCACTTCAAGAACATCAATGACAACTACGGCCATATGGCGGGTGACAAGGCACTGAAAGTAGTCGCCAAGGCGCTGCAGAGCGCGCTGCGTGACACCGACTTCATCGCTCGTTTTGGTGGGGAAGAGTTTGTGGTGTTGCTGCCCAACATCAACCCGGACAAGTTCCAGAAGCCGCTGGAGACCCTGCGCCAGACCATCAAGAGCATCCCGTTCCGTTTTCGCGATGCCAAGGTGGAGATCACCATCTCCATCGGCGCAACCCTGTTCAAGGATGGGGACAACCCGTCAGATGTGTTCGAGCGGGCGGACAAGGCGCTCTACCACTCCAAGCACACCGGTCGGGATCAAGTGACACTGGCCTGACAAGCGGCTAAAAAAACAGCGAACAGTCGTCGCCCTATTTCCCTCCACCCTCTGTTACCACTACTATCGATCTCAGGGGATGCAACATAGCGTCCCCTTTTCTCCCCAGGGAAAAACACAACGATAACAAGTGAGTAAAGGGGAACCTATGATTACGCACATCAATCCCGTTGGCAGCATGGATTTGCTGTCACAGCTCGAGGTGGATCGCCTCAAGCAGACTGCCTCCAGCGATATCTATCAACTGTTTCGCAACTGCTCGCTGGCAGTGCTCAATTCCGGTAGCCATACCGACAGCTCCAAGGAGATCCTGGAGCGCTTCAAATCGTTCGATATTCATGTGATCCGGCGCGAGCGCGGGGTCAAGCTGGAACTGTTCAATGCCCCCGAGCACGCCTTTGTCGATGGCGAGATCATTCGCGGCATTCAGGAGCACCTCTTCTCGGTGCTGCGCGACATTCTCTATGTCTCCAATCAGCTCGAGTCCAACCGCCTGGTCAATCTGACCAACTCCACTCACATCTCCAACGTGGTGTTCGCCATCCTGCGCAACGCCAAGGTGATCCTGCCCGGCGCCGATCCCAACCTGATCGTCTGCTGGGGTGGCCACTCCATCAACGAGATCGAGTACCAGTACACCCGCGCCGTGGGCAGCGAACTGGGCTTGCGTGAGCTGAACATCTGTACCGGCTGTGGCCCGGGCGCCATGGAGGGTCCGATGAAGGGGGCCGCCGTCGGCCATGCCAAACAGCGGGTACGCAACGGCCGCTACATAGGCCTCACGGAGCCTTCCATCATTGCGGCCGAACCGCCCAACCCCATCGTCAACGAGCTGGTGATCCTGCCGGATATCGAGAAGCGGCTGGAAGCCTTCGTGCGTCTGGGCCATGGCATCATCATCTTCCCGGGCGGGGTCGGCACCGCCGAAGAGCTGCTCTATCTGCTCGGCATCATGATGCATCCGGCCAACGAGCGGCAGCCGATGCCCATCATCCTGACCGGCCCGAAAGAGAGTGCCGACTACTTCCGTGCCATTGACGACTTCATCAAGGCGACCCTCGGTGAACCTGCGACCAAGCTCTACCGGATCATTGTCGGCGATGCGCCGGAAGTGGCCCGAGTGATGAAAGAGGCGATGCCGAAAATCCGCGAATATCGCAAATCGGTCGGTGATGCCTACTCCTTCAACTGGTCCCTCAAGATTGAGCCGGAGTTCCAGCTCCCCTTCGAGCCGGATCACGCCAGCATGGCCAGTCTGGACCTTCACCGCAACCAGCCGCCCCAGTTGCTGGCCGCCAACCTGCGTCGTGCCTTCTCCGGCATCGTCGCCGGCAACGTCAAGGAAGGGGGTATTCGCGCCATCGAGAAGAAGGGCCCCTTCAAGTTGCACGGCGACAAGGAGCTGATGCACCTGATGGACAAGCTGCTGGAGAGTTTCGTCAAGCAGCAGCGGATGAAGCTGCCGGGCAGTCAGTATGTGCCCTGCTACGAAATCGTCCGCTAGGATACAGATACATCATCGACAGAGGGGCGCATCGGCGCCCCTCTTTATTGGCTCAATGCCTTCCCGACTGCCATCAATCCCCCATAAGGCGAGCGGTTTGTTACAATGGGGCGTCCCGACCGCCAAGAGTGCCCCATGTCAACTATCCGGCCACACCTGCTCATCATCGATGCCCTCAACCTCATTCGCCGTCTGCACGCGGTACAGGCCCAGCAGGCACTGACCCCTGCCCAGGCGCTGGTTGCAACCCGCGCCAACCTTATCAATACCTGCCGCAAGCTGCTGGCCAATAGCGAGCCGACCCATGTCATTGCCGTGTTTGATGGCGAGGTGCATAGCTGGCGCAAAGAGGTCTATCCGGCCTACAAGGAGGGGCGAACCCCCATGCCCCCCGAACTGCGTGAGGGGTTGGCGACCCTGCAGGATGCCTTTTGGGAGTGCGGGGTCGATGCCCTGCTCTCCGAGACCGATGAAGCGGATGACCTTATCGCCACCCTTGCCAGTGGCATCGCCAGCCATGGCCATCAGGCGACCATCATCTCCACCGACAAGGGCTTCTGCCAACTGATCTGCCCGCAGATCCGGGTGCGCGACTACTTCAACAAACGCTGGCTGGATGCCGCCTTCGTCCAGCAGCAATATGGGGTAGCCCCTGCTCAGCTGGTCGACTTCTGGGCCCTGACCGGTATCAGCGGTTCCAATATCAAGGGGGTTCCGGGGATCGGCCCCAAGACCGCCACCCAGCTGTTGCAGAAATATGGCCATCTGGCAGCCATGCTCGAAGCCTGTCAGCAAGAGGATGCCGCCAAGCCCCTGATCAAGCTGCGCCAACATCAGGATGAGGCCCTGCTGGCCCAGCGGCTGGTGCGCTTGCAGCAGGATATTCCGCTGGGATTCAACCTGCGGGACATCCGCTACCCGACCCAGCCGGACTGAAGTGCCGAACAAAAATGCAGGCAAGGGCGTGAACCATGACGAGACTCACCCTCGCTGTTGATAAAAGTGAGTAGAATGTAAAGGAATGTGGTTGGTTTGCTGAGTAAATGCTATAAAGCAGCCCCATCCTCCCCTATACCCTGGAAGTGGAACCCTCTCATGTCCAAAAGAAAAATTACCGTGATCCCCGGCGACGGCATCGGCCCCAGCATCATTGAATCAGCCATCCAGATCCTGACCCATGCGGGCTGTGATTTTGAGTACGAATACGCTGATGCGGGTCTGGTTGCCCTCGAGAAGCATGGCGAGCTGCTGCCCCAGGCTACCCTGGATCTGATTGAGAAGAACAAGGTGAGCCTGAAAGGGCCATTGACCACACCGGTCGGCGGCGGTTTTACCTCCATCAACGTCTCCCTGCGCAAGAAGTTCAACCTCTACGCCAACGTGCGCCCGGTCATCTCCTTCAAGGGTACCAGAAGCCGTTACGACAACATCGACATCATCACGGTGCGTGAAAACACCGAAGGGATGTACTCGGGTGCAGGTCAGAAGCGCAGCGATGACAACAAGAGTGCCGAGGCGATGAGCATCATCACCCGCGAAGGGGCCGAACGCATCGTCAAGTTCGCCTTCGAGCTGGCACGTCAGGAAGGGCGCAAGAAGGTCACCATCATCCACAAGGCGAACATCCTCAAGTCGACCTCCGGCCTGTTCCTCGAAGTGGCACGTGAAATCGCCAGCCACTATCCGGATATCCAGAGCGAAGAGATGATCGTCGATGCCGCCTGCATGAACCTGGTGATGTACCCGGAGCGTTTCGATGTCATGGTCACCACCAACCTGTTCGGCGACATTCTATCGGATCTCTGCGCCGGTCTGGTCGGCGGCCTTGGCATGGCGCCCGGCGCCAACATCGGCGATGGCGCGGCCATCTTCGAAGCGGTCCACGGCTCTGCGCCTGACATAGCTGGCAAGAACATTGCCAACCCGACCTCGGTGATCCTCGCCTCCATCCAGATGCTGGAGTACCTCGGCATGCAGGATAAAGCAGAGCGGATCCGCGAGGCGGTGCGAGCTACCATCGAATCCGGTGATCGGGTCACCCGCGATCTGGGTGGCACGGCTTCCACCAGCGAATTCACCCAAGCCATCATCGATCGCCTGTAAGCTAACCAATTGATTTTAAAAGGGAGCATAGGCTCCCTTTTTTATATTTCCGAATCCTTTGCCACTCCCCAAACAGCAACTATGTTCAATAGAGAAGAAGAACAGGGAGTGTTTTTCATGAAGGGATACGGGTGCTATCTGGTTTCGGGTTTGATGCTGGTTTGTGGTGCTGCAAGTGCCTTCGAACAGGCTCAATCAACCCAAACCGCCAAACTGCCGCAGCAGGAAAAACGGACTGCCACCGAGGTATGGCGTTCAAGCCTGAATACCAACGACCTGCTCAAGGCACCCAAACCCCTGTCGTTTGGTATTGAAGTCTCCACCGACAACTTTGGTAATCAAAAGATCACCTCCTACCCGCAGCTTAATCTGACCCCGGAAAAGAGCGTCAGTCTGTCGGTCGAACGCTTCAGACCCAAGGTCAAGTTCAAGGCTGGCGGAATGAACACCGCCCTCAGGCTGAGAGGGGACGGGATAAAGATGCAATTCAATCCGGTCGACAAAACCATCCCGCTGCAGATAGAGATCAAGGTGACCGACGACGAATCTTCCCTGCGCCTCGATTACCGTTTCTGATTTTTTGCCTCCCGAATAGCAAAAGGCCGACAGGTTTCCCTGTCGGCCTTGGTATTTATCGTACGGGCAGAACTGCTACATCACGCCTTGGGCTCGAGTTTGGAGACCCAGTACTTGTTGTAAACATGCACAGTGATCTCTTCCCGATCGTGATAGAGCTGCTTGGCCTGGATCACGAATGCGTTGTCGATCTCCTTGAGCATCTCGCGCAATACCTCGATATTGTGCACCGACTCGGCATAACGCTTCTTCATCGGCAGCTTGAGGTTGAACATCGCCTCCTGGCAGTCGCCCTCACGGAACCAGTCTGCAATCATGTGAACGACCCGTGCCGGTTTATCGACCATGTCGCATACCAGCCAGTAGGTGTTCTTCTTGCTCGGACGCCAGACGAAACCGTCATCCCGGATATGCTTGACCTGACCGGTATCCATCAAGGATTGGGCCATCATGCCGTTGTCGACCGCCGTCACCATCATGCCACGGCGCACCAACTGATAGGTCCAGCCACCCGGGCAGGCGCCCAGATCCACCGCCTTCATGCCTGAACAGAGACGCACATCCCACTCTTCCCGCGGCACGAACACGTAAAACGCCTCCTCCAGCTTGAGGCTGGAGCGGCTCGGTGCATCGGCCGGGAAGCGCAGGCGCGGGATCCCCATGTGGAATCCGGAGTTGTTGAACGAGTAGGAGTAACCCAGCAACACGTGATCATTGGCCATGAAGAAGGCGTGGAACACCGGACGGTTTGGCGTCTCCTTCTTGGTCAGGATCTCGTTGCTGCGCAGCGCCTGACGAAGCGGCACGGTGAACTTGCGGCAGAAGGCCGACAGCTCTTTCGCTTCGTTGGTATCCGCGGTTTCGACCCGCAGATCGCCGCAAATGGTGTAGTCACTCACCGCCTCAAGGATCGGGGAGATCCTGTCCGCGACATCCAGATCCTTCAGCTCATGGGTGACCACCAGCATCTGACGGATGAAGATGAGCTCCCGGAATGGGAGCTTGCGAGCCAGCAGGTCCGCCTGCTCCTCGTCATACAGTTCGAAGATCACATAACCGCTGTCGTCCTTGACCCGGGCGAAACCGTAGCACTGCATGTTACCGGCACGCTCGGTGATCTCTGCAGCCGCCTCTTTCTCAAAACCGGGGCGGCAATAAAGCAGCAGATTATTCATTTTTTCCTCCAAGACGACAGCCAGCCCAGATCAGGGCCGCCCATCCCAACATAAAACAGAGGCCACCGGCCGGAGTAATCAACCCCAGCCCCTTGCTGCCAAGCAGCACCATGGCGTAAATACTGCCGGAGAATCCGATGATCCCCAGCACAAAAGCGGTGCCAGCCAGGTGGATCACCTTGCTGCGCACACCACACCAGCCCAGAACCAGCAGGGCCAATGCGTGAAAAAACTGATATTGCACGGCGGTATTGAATGCCGCCAGACGCTCGGGCGTAATGCCGGTCGCCGCCAATCCATGGGCGCCATAAGCCCCCAGCATGGTGGCCGTCAACCCGAAGAGACCGGCCAGTATCAGCCAATGTCGATGGATCTGCATCCTCACTCTCCCTCTCTCATCACGGCTGGCAATAAAGCCAACCCTCTCGTGCTATCCATGCCGGGCCACAAAATGGCTGATGGCCGCCGCTGCATGCTGCATATTATCCTGCTCACTCACGCCACTGGCTTTACGCGGTTTGAAACCATGATCACCATCGGTCAACCAATGGACCGATACGGCGGGTGAGAAGGGGAAATCGGCCAGTTCGGCGCGACTACCGAAGGTATCGCGCTCCCCCTGCAACAGCAGAGTTGGCACTGCAATATGCTTGAGTACCTCGCCTCGCCAACTGTCGGGCTTGGCCGGAGGGTGGAAAGGATACCCGAGAATGAGCAATCCTGCAGCATTCATCTCACCCTCGCCTGCGCTATACAGTTCCGCCGCCATCCGCCCGCCCATCGACTTGCCCGCCAGAAACAGCCGTGGATGGGCAAACTCGCGGATCATGTCGCGCCAATGGGCGAGCAGCACAGGTGCTCTGTCCGGCGGACGGCGCTTGCCATCCTGTGCTCGCTTGGTCATGTAGGGAAAGTTGAAGCGCACCACTTCGATTTCGGGGCCAGCTAGCAGACGTGACATCTCGGCAAGAAAGGGGTGATCCATCCCTGCACCTGCCCCGTGGGCCAGCAAAATGCGAACGGGGGCATCAACAGCCCCCTCGCGGATCACATCAGGCATCGGCGAGCCTTGCCCTGCGACGCGCCTCTTCCTGCTCCACCAGCTCCAGCATCCAGTCGCGGAAGGCAACGATCTTGCCCTGATCCGACTGTTGCTCCTGGCACACCAGATAGAAGGCATTTTTGCTCACCAGCACCTGCTCGAACGGGCAGATAAGGCGGCCGGCCTCAATCTCGGGTTGTGCCAGCACGCTGTGGCCAAGCGCCACCCCCTGGCCGTGGATCGCCGCCTGAATCACCATGGTTGAGTGGCTGAAGATGGGCCCCTGATTAACGTTGGGTGCATCGATATCGAGCTGTCGGAACCAGGCCTTCCAGTCGCGGCGGGAGGTATCGTGCAACAGGGTATGAAGAGTCAAATCTTGCGGCGTACGCAGTGGCTTGGGCCCGGTCAGCAGCAAGGGAGAACAGACCGGGATCAGGTATTCGGTATGGAGCTTGTCCGAGCGCAGACCCGGCCAGTTGCCGCGGCCGTAGTAGATGGCCACATCCACATCGTCGGTAAGCGACCCTTCATCGAGATCAACCGCCTTGATCCGTACATCGATATCGGGGTGGCGCTCGCTGAACTTGACCAACCGCGGCACCAGCCACTGGATGGCGAAACTCGGCTGCAAACTGACAGTCAACGCCCCCTTGGCACTGCGAGCCAGCAGCTTGTCGGTCGCCTCAGAGATGGAGGCAAAGATGTCCTTGATATCCAGGAAATAGCCCTGCCCCTCTTCGGTCAGTAACAAGGAGCGATTTTTGCGGCGGAACAGCTTGATGCCAAGATACTCCTCCAGCGCCTTGATCTGGTGACTGATGGCAGCCTGAGTCACAAACAACTCTTCTGCTGCGCGGGTAAAGCTTAAGTGACGAGCCGCAGCTTCAAACGCCTTGAGGGCATTGAGCGGGGGTAAACGACGAGACATGACACCAGCCGACGATGAGTTTTTCTAATGGGGCGCATTATAATTTGTCGGTTGCGGGTCGACCAGTGAATAAACATAATTCGCCCAGCAATCAGTCGTCATATGGCTCACATTTTCTACTACGTGTTGGTTTACATGTGTTTTTAGTGAGTCTTTCGACTGCGATTGTGGTGTTGTGTTTCTTCCTCTGCGGGAAGAGGGGCTCAAATCTCACCGGTTTGACCCAGTCTGTCATCTGAATGTGTTTGGCGCCTCCAGCTGGATGGCGCCTTTTTTCATCCCTTCTATACCTTGAACTGCCCCACCAGCTGCTGCTGTTTATCCGCCAGCGCAGAGAGCTCGCGACCATTTTCGGCGGAGGTCGCCGCCTCGGCCCGAATGGTGTGGCTCACATCGCGAATGTTGCTGACGTTGCGGTTGATCTCGTCCGCCACCCGGCTCTGCTCCTGCGCCGCCCGGGCAATCTGCTCGTTCATCTGATGGATGGTGGAGACCGACTGGATAATCTGCTCCAGCACCTGCACCGAGAGATCCACCTTGGCGAGCGTCTCGTCAGCCTGACCATGACCATCGCGGATCGCCTTGACCACGGCGCCGGTACCGGATTGCAGTTGGCTGATCAGGGTCTGGATCTCGACGATGGCATTCTGGGTGCGACCGGCCAGATTACGCACCTCATCGGCCACCACGGCAAAGCCACGACCCTGTTCACCGGCCCGCGCAGCCTCGATGGCCGCATTGAGCGCCAGCAAGTTGGTCTGCTCGGCAATTCCCTGAATCACGGTGAGAATATCGTTGATGTTGTCGCTGTTGGCGGAGAGTCGCTCCACCACCGGCTGGGCATCGTTGATGATGGTCATCAGCTTGCGCATCGCCTCCTGGGTGTCGGCAACGACATATTTGCCCTCTTGCGCCGCGGCATCAGTGGTGTTGGCAGCCGCCACCGCCGAGCCGGCATTACCGGAGACCTGCAACGCCGTGGCGCTCAGCTCTTCAAATGCCGTTGCCACCAGATCGATCTCCTGATACTGGGCCTGCATGCCGCTGCTGGTGCGCTCGGCCACCTGCGCGGCCCGCTCGGCACTGTTGCGCGTACCGGAGACGGTATCAATCACCTGACTGATGGTGGATTGCAACTTGTTGAGGAAGCTGTTGAACCACTTGGCCAGCTCGCCGATCTCGTCTTGCCGCTGGATCTCGATACGCTGGGTCAAATCCCCCTCGCCGCTGGCGATATCCTTGAGGCGGGCAACCACGGCGCGGATGGGCGCCACAATCTGGCGCGCCATCAACCAGATAAAACTCAGGGCCACCAGCGAGATCAGCACCCCGATTGACAGCTGCGAGACCACGCTGCGATTGGCTTCACTGGCCAGCTCATCTTGCAGTTTCTGGGCCGAGGCCAGTACTACGGCCCGTGGCAATTCAATGTAGATGCCCCATTTTCGGTCGGTGCCACGCATGGATACCGGGACAAAGGTCTGCAACAGGGCGCCGTCGCTGCTCCAGCGAGTCAGCTCCTGCCCCTGACTGAGCCAGCCTTTCAGCTCGCTGGCCAGCCCCTGATACTTCTGATCCAACCCGCGCCCCATGGTCACATCGAACTCATCGGCTCCCGCCACGCGCCCCTCGTGACTGACCAGCAAGATTCTGCCCTTGCCCTCATAGAGCTCCTTGTCCATGGTACTGACCAGACTCTGCAAAGTGGCCAGCGAAATATCGACCCCGACCATCCCCAGCAAGGTCTCCTGCTCCAGCAGCGGGACTGTCACCGAGGTCATCAATATCTGTTTATCGCCCACATCGTCCAGATAAGGCTCCAGCAGGCAGAGGGCGCGGGTGCGAATACTGCAGCGATACCACTCGTTTTCGATGCCACCAGCCTCAGTCGGGCTCTCATCGGCCAGTACATCCTCATTCTGCACTTCCGGCTCTATCTTGCCGTTGTCATAGGCCCAGTAACTGGAAAAACGACCCTTGTCGTTGGAACCCAGCGCCGTTGAGCCCTGATAGTTGCTGTCTTCCCCATCCAGCTGGTCAGGCTCGAACACCGCATAGACACCAAGCAGATTGGTCGATGAGGCAACGGCATCGTGCAGCTGCTGATTGACGGCGCTGCGCAGCGCCTCCGAATGGACAAAGTTCTCGGCCGCATTCTTGCGCTGGAACAACACGCTCTCCGCCAGCAAACTGGCGCGGAAATAGGCCTCATCTAGATAGCTGGTCACCTTGGCCGCCTGCTCCGAGCCCATCGCCTTCATCCAGTTCTCGGCAGACTGCTGCGCCTCGTGCATTGTGGCTTGCCGCACCTGCTGTTGCATCTTGTTCGCGTTGTAAATCGAAGAAGCAACCAGAGCGGCGGCTGTCACCAACAGACAGCAACCGGCGATCAGGGTAATCCGACCCTGGACAGAAAGAGCGCTCATGCCAATATTCCTACGTCATACAGATATGGATAGATTATCGACTTTATAAACAAAAACTTAACTCTCTCACAGCAAATCCAGCGAGAGTTGATTAACTTCACCCTCTTTTGGCAAACCCACCACCAAGCCCAGCAGGCGAACCGAACGCCCTTGCGCCCGCTGTAGCCCCTCTTTGAGCAGGGGAACGAACAAGGCTGGCTGATAGCCACCCTGACTGCGATAGACGGTGGTCTGGTGGAAGTCGGCAAACTTGAGTTTAATCCCCTGCCCCATCACTTGCTCGGCAGGGCACGCCAGCTGAAATCGCCGCTCCAGCTCCGGCAGCAGTTGCTGCAATACCGTCAGGCAGGCGGCTTCGTCACAAACATCGTTCGCCAGGGTGGTCTCCACCCCGATGGTTTTGCGGATCCGGTGTGCCTGCACCGGCTGTTCATCCAGCCCCCAGATCCGGGTCGTCAGCATCTCTCCCAGCTTGCCAAAACGGCTGCACAGCTCTTGTGCCGACAAAGCCCGTGCATCCTCACAGGTGTAAAGCCCCTGCGCCTCCAGCCGCTCGGCGGTCTTGCGACCCACCCCGGGCAGTTTGCCGAGGGGCAACTGGCAGACAAATTCGGCCACTTCGTCGGGACGAATGACAAACAGACCATCAGGCTTGCGCTGCTCCGAGGCGAGCTTGGCGAGAAACTTGTTGGGGGCCACTCCGGCCGAGGCGGTCAATCCCAGTTCGGTGACGATGGCTTGCCGGATCTCTTGCGCCATCAGGGTGGCGCTACCGCCACAACAGCGACTGTGGGTCACGTCGAGGTAAGCCTCGTCCAGCGACAGTGGTTCAACCTGATCGGTATAGCGGAGGAAAATGGCCCTGAGCTGACGGGAGATATCCTTGTACACCGCCATTCGCCCAGGGATCAGCACCAGCGGCGGGCAGAGTTTTTTCGCCAGGGCGCTCGGCATGGCGGAGCGCACCCCGAACCGGCGCGCCACATAGTTGCAGGTCGAGATAACACCGCGCCGCTCGGAGGACCCACCGATGGCGAGCGGCACCTCCCGCAATGCGGGGTTATCTCGCATCTCCACCGCGGCAAAAAAACAGTCCATGTCGATATGGATGATCTTGCGCATACTACTGTATAAATAAACAGACATGGTACCATCTTACCCCAAGGATAAGCACAGCTCTATCTCTCTCGTTGCGGCTAAAATAGTAGACTCCAAGGAGACCTTTACTACCACAATGACAAGGAGCGTTCGGGATGAAATATCTTTGGCTGGGACTCTGTTTGCTGCCGTTGACCGGCATCGGCAAGAACAACCCGACGGCAGAGTGCCGCTGGCTGTACGACCGGATTGAGATACTGGAACAGGCCATCAAGAAAGGGGACAAGCTCGGCACAGAACAAGAGTTGTCACGCTGGCGTGAAGAGTTTCGCAAGAAGAAGTGCAAACAGTACGACTACTGAGCCGGACAAGATGGCGTGACCGACAACGGCAGATAACAAACGGGCCCCGATCAAGATGACCGGGGCCCATTTTTCAAAGCATGACCAGCTGGATTCTGCAGCAGAGTGCGCTCAAGGCAGCACCATAGGGCCAGCGACAGTGGCCGCCACCTCATCCCCGCGCAGCATCCGGACCAGTTCAAGCGCAAACTCGATGGCACTGCCCGGCCCCTGACTGGTGATAAGGCGATGAGCATCATCCCTGACTACCCGCTCACGTGACAGCTGCGATGTCGGTAGTCGGGACTGAAAGCCGGGATGACAGGTGACGATGGCATCACCCAGCAGAGCGTGATGTTGCAACACCACCACAGGGGCGGCGCAGATAGCTGCACGCCAGCGACCAAGAGCGGCCTGCTCTTTGAGCAGATCGATGGCCAGCGGGGTATCGCGGATCACTTCGCTGCCGGGCAGACCGCCGGGCACCACGATGGCTTCAAAGTCCCGACGGGTCAGCTCGTCGATATGACAATCGGCCACCAGCTGTACCCCGCGCGATGCTTTCACCTGCCGCAATCCGGCAGGGCAACAAGAGGCCAGCACCACCTCGATGCTGGCGCGCACCAGGGTATCGACAATGGCGACCGTCTCTATCTCTTCCGACCCGGGGGCCACCAGCACCAGTACACTCACGTTCGCCTCCTTGCAGCTTGCTCTGTCATGTAACGGATCAGGCAGCCTGACTCTTCTCTTTGATCGCCTGATAGAGACCCTGATTGACCGGTACGGCAATGCCATGCCGGGCAGCCTTGGCCAACAGGAAGCCGGTGATGGCCTCAATCTCGGTCTCGCGTCCCAGCTCCATATCCTGATACATGGAGGAGTAATTGTCAGCGGTCAGTTCCACCACTGTCATCACCCGGCGTTGCAACTCCTCTGCCGTGGTTGCAACTCCTTCGGCGCACATCACATCCGCCACTTCCACGCAGATCTGCTGCAGGGCATCGGCAAAACGGGGGCCTGCCAGTTCGCCATTTTTCAGCTTGTAGAGAGCCGTCAGGGGATTGATGGCACAGTTGATGGCCAGCTTTTGCCACTGGCGCGTCAATACCTGTTCATCCCAACCAGCCTGACCCAGTGCCAGCGCCAGCTCGTCCGCGAGCGCGACATGGGCCTTGGCGGCATCGTTGATCGGGCCAAGCCAGGTTTCCCCCTTGCCAGTATGACGGAAGACAAAATGGCCGCACTGCATGGCACCATGACTGGTGACACCGGCAATCACCGGATTGTGCGGGAACATCTCGACCACCTGCTCGGCAATGCCCATCCCGTTGTGCAGCAGCACGATTGGCACGCCGGCATCGAGCTTACCCACCAGCGGCGTCAGTGCGGCAATCACCTGACTGGCCTTGGTCATCACCAGCAGACGCTGGATCTTGCCGGGTTTGCTGACAAACCCGCGCTCGATATTGAGCAGCTGAACATGCCCCTCCAGCGAGGTGAAATCGATCCCCGGATGGAGCGTGGACTTATGATGTTCGCGCAACAAGACACGGGTAGATTGACCACTCAGGGTCAACAGGGAGGCAAAAACGCCGCCGAGGGCGCCACAACCCAACAGTGACCACTTCGGAGTAACGGGTGGAATAACGGGCTGTCGGGAATTTTTTAATCCGCTTGGCATGGTGTGACTCTGTCAGGGTAAGGGTTGCAATCCTCTCAACCTGTTACCGGGGATAAGTGAAGATGTCGTTGGTGGACACTAACGGGTCCACCCGTCCTGTGCGCAGGGGATTCTAGCAGAGCAACCCCATCAAAATCAGCAAATTTGCCCGTTTTCTGGTAGATTTGCCCCCCGATAACGCAACATGAGGAGCTCCGGCTATGCCGTCATTCGATATTGTCTCTGAAGTCAAAATGAACGAGGTGTTGAACGCAGTCGACAACGCCAATCGTGAACTGGCCACCCGTTTCGATTTTCGTGGGGTAGAAGCCAGCTTCGAGTTGAACAAGGAAGAGGTAAAGCTGGAAGCCGATGCTGATTTCCAGCTCAAGCAGATGGTCGAAATACTGCGCGGTGCCCTGCTCAAGCGCAACATCGAAAACAGCTCCATGGAAGTGGGTGACTCCGTTCACTCCGGCAAACGCTTCCACCTGACCGTCAAGTTCAAACAGGGGATCGAGAAAGAGATCGCCAAGAAGCTGGTCAAGCTGATCAAGGACTCCAAAATCAAGGTACAGGTCGCCATCCAGGGTGATGAAGTACGTGTCACCGGCAAGAAGCGTGACGATCTGCAAGAGACCATGGCACTGGTCCGTGGCGCCGAACTGGGTCAACCGATGCAGTTCCAGAACTTCCGCGACTGATTTCTCCACTCAGCCGTGGCGCACTTGATGACTCGCGCCACGCTATCTAAATCGCGGCCATAAAAAAACCGGAGCAGATGCTCCGGTTTTTTTGTACCCCAAGTTTTATTAGAACTTGTAGGTAACAGAGAAGTAGTGGCCGAAACCGGTAGACTTGAACGCGTCGGAGTTGTCGATACCGTAGATTTCGTTGAAGTACTTCAGACCGTAGCCAACGGCATAACGGTCGGAATGCCAGTAGATACCGTGGAAGGTTCCCAGACCATCAGAATGACTGGTTTCTTTCATGCCCCAGGTGTAATCCAGATAACCTTGGTAAGAGACGAAGCTGCCATTGGAGAAGGTATAGAAAGGTTTGAACCAGTTCATGGAGAACTGTTGGCCGTTCCAGCCTTCGCCTTGACCACTGAAGGTTTCGTTAGCATGACGCTTGTAAAGGTTCATACCAACTTTGCCAAACCACGGCACCATAACGTCAGCACCCAGACCTACAAATGCATCATTCAGGCCTTGTACACCACCGATGTTAAACAGGGTGGCAACGTAAACTTCTTGCACCGGACCAAAAGAGAGGTCTTGGCCAGTCAATGCATCCAGAGATACACGCGGAGCAAACTTCATGAAGAGGTTTTCTTGCTTGTGCTTGTCGCTGTGCTTGGAGTCAAAAATATCGAAGTAATCAACGTAACCATACAGGTCAAAAATGCCTGAACGACCACCAAACTCCATCTCGAAATAAGTATCGTTGTAACCATCCGGACCATGGGGCTTCTGATCGATGGTGTGCATGATATTGAACTGCATCCACTTGTAGTCATTCTTGTGGATATCACCGCTGTAGTCAGCAGCGAAGGCCGGGGTAGCGGCAGCAGCCAGCAGACCGGCAGCGATCAGAGTCTTGGTAAATTTGGCCATTTTATTGGTCTCTTGTGCGTTAGTTGAGGTTTTCCGTAGCCTGCCCACAAGGAGCGAGAGGGATTCTAATCAAATAAAATTGGGGGTGAAACAACTTCTCGGGAACTTTATCCGGAAGTGTGAATCTAATCACCCCCGATTCTACGCAAACGCTTGCTATTTGTCAGCCGTTGAGAGCAACTCACTCCCTTTTCTGGCGACAAGCACAATCAACAACAACACCGGCAAGCCCAATAAACTGGTTCCGACAAAGAAAGCGCTGTAGCCAATCAGCTCCACAACCTGCCCGGAAAAACCGGCGAGCAACTTGGGTAGCAGCAACATTACCGAGCTGAACAGGGCGTACTGAGTGGCCGAAAATGCCACATTGGTCAGGCTGGAGAGATAGGTCACGAAGGCCGCGGTCGCGATACCGGCACTGAGGTTATCCAGCGAGATGATCAGGGTCAGCAGTTCTAGGTTGTGACCAACCTGATTGAGCAGGGCAAACAGCAAGTTGGTGCTGGCAGTGAGCAGCGCCCCCAAGAACAGGATGCGCAGCGTACCGAAGCGCATCACCAGCACGCCCCCCAGCGCCGCCCCCACTAGCGTCATGATGACGCCAAACACCTTGGTAATGGTGGCAACCTCGGTCTTGCTGAACTGCATATCCACATAGAAGCTGTTGGACATCACCCCCATCACCACATCGGCAACCCGATAGCAGGCGATCAGAGCCAGGATCAGCAGCGCCGAGCTGCCATAGCGACGAAAGAAGTCGGCAAACGGACACCAGACCGCCTCATAGCCCCAGGCCCCCGCACTCGCCAGCAGAGTAGGCCACCCTTTTTCCAAGAGCTGCGCCTTACGTTCGGCCTGTTGTTTACCCTGCTCGGCCAGATCGATATCCGGCTCGTGGCAAAACAGCGTGGTGATAACCCCGAGTGACATCAGACCCGCCATCACCAGATAGGTAATCTGCCAGCCACGATAGTCATAGCCACTATTGCTGCCAAACCAGGCTGCCAGCGCCAGCGCACCGGCGCCCGCCATGATCATCGCCAGCCGGTAACCGGTCATGTAGGAGGCAGCCATCGCCGCCTGCAGCCGCTCGGGGGCGGATTCGATGCGATAGGCGTCGATGACGATATCCTGCGTGGCCGAGGCAAAGGCCACCAGCAGGGCAAACATCGCCAGCTGGGCCAGCTCGGTCTTGGGATCGCAGAACGCCATGCCGACCAGCGCGGCGGCAATCAACAGCTGGGAGAAGAACATCCAGCTGCGGCGACGCCCCAGCAGCGTGGAGAGCAACGGCAGCGGCATGCGATCCACCAGCGGCGACCACAGCCATTTAAAGCCATAGGCGAGCGCCACCCAGCTCATATAGCCGATATCGGTCAGGCTGACATCGGCCTCACGCAACCAGAATGAGAGAGTACCGAACACCAGCAGCAGCGGCAGACCCGATGAAAAACCCATGGCAAAGAGAATAAACACCCGAAATTCGAGATAGACGGCGAGGGACTCTCTCCAGCTTGGTTTGCGGATCATGTTCAACTACCTGACGACTTTGGCAAAGTGCGTCATTTTGGCAGGTTGATGGCAGATAGCCAAGGCGAGCAAAGAGATAGGTCAAAGAAGCCCGGATAGAGAAAAGGCCCATCCCGAACGGGATGAGCCTTGTATTGTGACCTGACGAGGCGAGGTGACGAACCGAGTCCGGCGAGAGTTACTTGCCCGCTTTCTTGTCGACTTTCTTGTCTGCCGGAGTTTCTGCCAGCAAGACCACCTTCTTCAGAATGATGGGACTGGTCGGCACATCGTTGGCACGCAAAATGGGGCTGTAACCGGTCTGTACCTGAGCCAGCTTGTCCAGCACCTCCATCCCCTGCACCACCTGACCGAACACGGTATAACCCGCGGCGCCACCGGCGTTGAGGTTATTGTTGTCGACCAGATTGAAGTAGAACTGGCGAGTAGCGCTGTCGACCGCCTGGGTGCGGGCCATGGCGATGGAGCCACGCTTGTTGGGCAGACCGCCGCGCGACTCGTTGACCACAGGCTCATAGGTTGGCAGTTGCTGGAACTGCTGGTTGTACCCCCCACCCTGCACCACGAAATCCTGGATCACCCGGTGGAAGATGCTGCCGTCATAGCTGCCATCAGCCACGTAACGCAGGAAGTTCTTCACCGTCTGGGGCGCCTGCTTGGACGCCAGCTCCACCACGATATTGCCGTGGTTGGTCTCCATTCTGACTTTCGGGCCCGCGAACGCCAGCGGGGCGATCAGCATGGCCAGCAACCAGAGTTTTTTCATCATCAGACCCCTGCACCGTTCGGTTGACCTTTCAGGTAACCGCGCAGCGCATCATCCGCCATGATCTGCTGCAGCACGCTACCCAGCTGCAGGTTCAGTGTAGACTCCAGGTCGGCCATGCTTGGCTCGCTCGGGCTCTCCTTGCTGGAAGACATGTTGAACTGCTTGGTCAGACGGTTACCCTGGAAATCAGCGATCACCTGCAGGCTGACGCGGGACTTGGTGACATAGGTAAAGGTCTTCTCTTCCACATTGACTGCGGCGTTAGAGATGACCAGGGTCAGGTTGGTGGTGCCACTGTTGCCCACTTCCAGACCCTGGCTGCGCAGCCCTTCGGCCAGCCGCTCGGCCATCAGCAGGTTGAGCGGACGCTCGCTGTTGACCAGCACGGGGGCTTTCTCTTTATGTTTGATGGAGAATACGTAGGCAGCCTCACGCTTGTCTACCCCTTCCATGGTGATGCGATTGCCAGAGTAGTATTGCTGGTTGGCAGGGATCACCTGCGGATTGAGCAGCGCCGTCTCCGGCCAATGAGTGGCACACCCGCCCAGCATCAGGGCGGCCAGCAGCAAGAGTGACTTTTTCATCATGGTTTCCTTTGGCTTTAGCGTTTGATGGCTTTCAAAATAACGAATTTGCTGTTCGACGCAACGACTTGTGCGTTGGCAAACAAGCGCTTGAGTTTGTTGTGATAGTCCAGATGACGGTTGCCTACTATCCAGAGTTCACCCCCTTGAGGCAACACCCGGTGCGCATCGCTGAACATCTGCCAGGCGATATGATCGGTGATCGCCTGCAGCTGATGGAAAGGAGGGTTGCAGAGGATCCGATCCGCAGAGCCGACCGCCACCCCGTCGAGACAGTTATTGACCATAAAGCGGGCGCGCGGCAGTGCATCGGGCTGATTATGCTCGACGTTGAGCTGTGCCGAGGCAACCGCCATATAGGATTCATCGATAAAGGTCACCTCCACCTCGCTGTCTTTGGCAAGCAGCGACAGACCCAGCACCCCGTTGCCACAGCCCAGATCGATCACCTTGCGGGCACTGTGGATGGGCAGGTTGTCCAGCATAAAACGGGCACCAATATCGAGACTGGTGCGCGAGAAGACGTTGGCATGGTTGTGGATGAGCATGCCACTCCCCTCCAGCGGCCAGACAGTCGGGAAGGGGTTGGCCAGCGCGGGTTGCCCGGCCTGCGGCTCGCAGTGAATGAGACGCGCCTTTTTCCAGGCCAGCGAGGTACGGGTAGGCCCCAGATACTTCTCGAACAACTTGAGGGTGGAGGTATGAATATCCTTCGCCTTGCCGGCAGCGATAACGCGAGTTGCCGGTGTTACCACCTCCCGCAACGCCAGCAGTTGCTGCTCCAATAGAGCCTGATATTTGGAGACCTTGATCACTACCAGCGCAGGGGCATCGGGCAGCGGCGCCAGCGCATCCTGCAAGCGGATCCCGCCTGCATCCAGTCCGTTTTCGGCCAGATTGGCCAGGGTCGCCCGCTCACTGATGTAAGAGTCGGTGACGCAGCAGGGGGAGTGCGGATGCAGATAGGCGGCCAGCGCGCCAAAGCCATCATTCATGATGATGACGGGGCCCGTCTGCTCGAGGGGAGACTCCGCCAGGGTGTTGATCAGGTATTCGTCAGCCGCATCCCAGGCTTGCAGGGTCTCCTGACTCTGGCGCGGATAGCGGTAGAGCGTGAGCTGGCAATGGGGAGTGTCGAGAAGGGTTTGCATAGGAAGAGTCCAACCTCGGCTTGATTCGTGTATACAGGCGCCAGGGGCGACGCAAAGTGGCGCTATTCTAGCGAGGAGCAGGAATTTCACCAGTTCGATGCGCATCAAGGGGGCAACTGACGGGTGATTTCCCTCTTACGGGGGCTTATTCCATCCAGCGACTGCCGATAGAATGGCCCGACATTCACTCTGGAAGCCGATCCGATGACCATCCAACAACTGATTGAAGCCAAGCTGACCGCCGCCCTCTCCCCCTCCGTGCTGGAGGTGATCAACGAGAGCCACATGCACCGTGTGGAACCGGGATCTGAGAGCCACTTCAAGGTGGTGATCGTCAGCGAGCAATTTGCAGGGCAGCGGCTGCTGGCCCGTCATCGTCAGGTCAATTCGGTGCTGGCCGATGAGCTGGCCGGTGCCGTTCATGCACTGGCGTTGCATACCTACACAGAGAGCGAGTGGCAGGAAAAAGGCCACGCCCCGCGCACCCCGAGCTGCGTTGGCAAACCGTCACTCTCCTGAAACCGGTTCTACCACAGGATTCTCCTCGATAACCTGCCAACAAAAATTAAACATATTTCCCCCATTGGCCCCGAAAAGGCTACATCCAAGGGGGTATATTTCGGCATCAAGGCTTTTTGCTGATAGTGGAGACAACGGCAAATACCCCCATCGAGGTATCGCAATAAAAAAACCTTTAAAACCACTACTTACAAGGTGTCGGTGGCTTATTCATTGCAGGTTAATTTTGTGATGGCACGGGGATTTTGCCCATTTGGCATGGCAGAAAATGCACCTTAAGTGGTAAACTCAAGCGCTTTTGAGTGAGCCTGCATGTTGAATAATTGTTGAGCCTGCCCACCTGGCACAACCACAACATCGACTCATTCAACCACCCGTCGTGATGTATTTCTCGGCGCTAACCAACCTCTCCCGTAACGGTAGTGCAAGTAAGTATGATTACAATCAAAAGAGGACTGGACATCCCCGTGCTGGGTGCGCCAGAGCAAGTAATCTACGATGGCCCCGCCATCACCCGTGTTGCGACACTGGGCGAGGAGTTTGTGGGGATGCGACCTACTATGTTCGTCAAAGTAGGTGATCGCGTCATCAAAGGTCAGGATCTTTTTGAAGACAAGAAGAATCCGGGCGTTAAATTCACAGCTCCTGCCACCGGTGTGGTTTCAGAGATCAACCGTGGTGCCAAACGTGTTCTCCAGTCTGTGGTCATCGACCTCGACGGTTCCGATGAACAGGTGACGTTTGAGCATTTTGCCTCTGCCGAGCTGGCCAAGCTCGAGCGCAGCAAGGTGCAAGAGATCCTGGTCGCATCAGGTCAGTGGACTGCGTTGCGTACCCGTCCGTTCAGCAAAGTCCCCGCGGTAGCGTCTGCCCCGCGCGCCATCTTTGTGACTGCAATGGACACCAACCCGCTGGCAGCCGATGCCGAGCTGATTATCAAGGAACAGCCGCAGGCCTTCCTCGATGGTCTGGCCGTATTGACCCGCCTGACCGACGGCGCCGTCTACGTCTGTAAAGGCGAAGGCAGTCTGCCCCACTCTCCGCTGGCTCAGGTCAAGGAAGAGATCTTCGTTGGTCCGCACCCTGCCGGTCTGCCGGGTACCCATATCCACTTCCTGGATCCGGTCAGCAGCACCAAGGTGCAGTGGCACATCAACTATCAGGATGTGATTGCATTCGGCAAGCTGTTCACCACCGGTCAGATCTTCACTGACAAGGTGATCGCGCTGGCTGGCCCGAACGTGCTCAAGCCGCGTCTGCTGCGTACCCGTCTGGGCGCCTGCATCAGCCAGCTCACCAACAATGAGCTGCGTGCCGACGAAAACCGTATCATCTCCGGTTCTATCCTGAGTGGCGCCAAAGCCGAAGGTGTTCACGACTACCTGGGCCGCTACCACAATCAGGTTTGCGTGCTGGGTGAAGGTCGCGAGAAAGAGTTCCTGGGCTGGATCAACCCCAGCGCCAACAAGTTCTCTATCACCCGTACCACCCTCTCTCATCTGATGAAGGGCAAGCTGATCAACTTCACCACCACTACCAACGGTAGTAACCGTTCCATGGTGCCTATCGGCAACTATGAGCGGGTGATGCCACTCGACATCCTGCCGACCCTGCTGCTGCGGGACATGGTCTCCGGCGATACCGACGGTGCGCAAGCACTGGGCTGCCTGGAGCTGGATGAGGAAGATTTGGCGCTCTGTACCTTTGTCTGCCCCGGCAAGACAGAGTACGGCCCGATCTTGCGTGAGTGCCTGACCAAGATTGAACTGGAAGGTTAAGCGATGAGTTTCAAGCAACTTCTTGAAAATATGGAACACCACTTCGAACCGGGTGGAAAGTACGCCAAGTACTATGCCCTGTTCGAAGCGGCGTACACCCTGTTCTACACCCCGGGTAGCGTTACCCGCAACGCCTCCCACGTTCGTGATGCGCTCGATCTGAAGCGCATGATGATCATGGTGTGGCTGGCCGTGTTCCCGGCCATGTTCTGGGGCATGTACAACGTTGGTAACCAGGCGATTGCCGCCATTGCCCACATGGGCTCGGCTGCTGGTGCCAGCAGCTGGCAATATGCCCTGGCTACCATGCTGGGCGCCTCCCTCGATCCGGCTGTAGCCGGTATCGGCAGCAAGATGCTGATCGGCGCCACCCACTTCTTCCCGATCTACATCACCGTCTTCTTTGTCGGTGGTTTCTGGGAAGTGCTGTTCGCCATGGTGCGCAAACACGAGATCAACGAAGGCTTCTTCGTAACCTCAATTCTGTTTGCCCTGATCGTGCCGCCCGAGCTGCCCCTGTGGCAAGCTGCGCTGGGTATCACCTTTGGTGTGGTGATGGCCAAAGAGGTGTTCGGTGGTACCGGCAAGAACTTCCTGAACCCGGCACTGGCTGGTCGTGCGTTCCTGTTCTTCGCCTACCCGGGCCAGATCTCCGGTGACGCCGTGTGGGTTGCCGTTGACGGCTTCTCCGGCGCGACTGCCCTGAGCCAGTGGGCCCAAGGCGGCCAGATGGCGCTGATCAACGGTGCAACCGGCCAGGCTATCAGCTGGATGGACGCTTTCCTGGGTAACCTACCGGGTTCCATCGGTGAAGTCTCTACCCTGATGATCCTGCTGGGTGCCGCCATGATCGTCTACATGCGCATCGCCTCCTGGCGCATCATCGCCGGCGTGATGATCGGTATGATCGCCACCTCCCTGCTGTTCAACGTCATCGGTTCCGATACCAACCCCATGTTCAACATGCCGTGGCACTGGCATCTGGTACTGGGTGGCTTCGCCTTCGGTATGGCCTTCATGGCGACCGACCCTGTCTCCGCAGCCTTTACCAACAAAGGCAAGTGGTGGTATGGCGCCCTGATCGGCGTAATGGTCGTGCTGGTTCGCGTGGTCAACCCTGCGTTCCCGGAAGGCATGATGCTGGCCATTCTGTTTGCGAACCTGTTTGCTCCCCTGTTTGACCACTTCGTCGCTCAGGCAAACATCAAGCGGAGGATTGCTCGTGGCGTTTAATAAAGATTCAACCCTCGGCACCGTCAGCGTGGTCACCGGCCTGTGTCTGGCCTGTTCCATCGTGGTATCCGTTGCCGCTGTGGGCCTGCGTTCTACCCAGCAGGAAAACAAGGCGCTGGACAAGCAGAGCAACATTCTCGCCGTAGCCGGTGTGGATGTGAGCGAAGTGGCCAAACGCGACCTGGCCAAACTGTACGGCGAGAAGATCGAAGCCCGTCTGGTGGATCTGGCAACCGGTGACTTTGTTGACGGCGATGCCGACAACTTCGACACCAAGCAGGCAGCCAAAGATCCGGCCCGCAGCATCCGTCTTGCCGCCTCTGACGACAAGGCCAGCCTGCGTCAGATCTCCAAGCAGATCCCGGTATTCTTCGCCAAGGATGCCGAAGGCAAGATCGACAGCATCATCCTGCCCATCTACGGTCAGGGTCTGTGGTCGACCATGTATGCCTTCGTCGCCGTTGCCGCTGATGGCCAGACCATCAAGGGCATCACCTACTATGACCACGGTGAAACCCCGGGTCTGGGTGGCGAGATCGAAAACCCGGCCTGGCAGGCGCTGTTCAAGGACAAGAAACTGTTCGACCAGAATGGCATGCCGGCGCTGCGCGTCATCAAGGGCCATGCTCCGGCGGGCTCCGAGCACGAGATCGATGGTCTCTCCGGTGCCACTCTGACCGGTAACGGTGTACAGCATACCTTCGACTTCTGGATGGGTTCCAAGGGCTTTGGTCCTTTCCTGGCCAAGGTTCGTGCAGGAGAAATCAACAATGGCTGACAAGAGCGAAATGAAGAAGTTGCTGTTGACGCCTGTGCTGGGCAACAACCCCATCGCCTTGCAGGTGCTGGGTGTCTGTTCTGCACTGGCGGTTACCAGCCAGATGAAAACTGCGTTTGTAATGACCCTCGCGGTCATGGCGGTCACCGCCTTCTCAAACCTGTTCATCTCCCTGATCCGCAACCAGATCCCGAACAGCGTCCGGATCATCGTACAGATGGCGATCATCGCCTCACTGGTTATCGTGGTTGACCAGGTGCTCAAGGCGTATGCCTATGACATCTCCAAGCAACTGTCGGTCTTCGTGGGTCTGATCATCACCAACTGTATCGTAATGGGCCGCGCTGAAGCATACGCCATGAAAAGTGCCCCACTGCCCTCCTTCCTGGATGGTATCGGCAACGGTCTGGGCTATGGCGCCATTCTGCTGAGTGTCGCGACCGTGCGTGAACTGCTGGGCTCCGGCACCTGGTTCGGCATCGAGCTGCTGCCGCTGGTGAACAACGGTGGCTGGTATGTGCCCAACGGCCTGCTGCTGCTGCCGCCGAGTGCATTCTTCATCATTGGTCTGATCATTTGGGGCGTGCGCACCAAGGATCCCAAGCAGGTGGAGGCGAAGGATTAAGGTATGGAACACTATCTGAGTCTGTTGATTAAATCGATCTTCATCGAAAACCTGGCACTCTCCTTCTTCCTGGGGATGTGTACCTTCCTGGCGGTGTCCAAGAAGGTAAAGACCTCCATGGGTCTGGGTATTGCCGTTATTGTGGTGCAGACCATCGCGGTTCCTGCCAACAACCTGATCTACAACTACGTGCTTAAAGATGGCGCTCTGGTATCCGGTCTGGATCTGAGCTTCCTGAGCTTCATCACCTTCATCGGTGTGATTGCAGCACTGGTACAGATCCTGGAGATGGCGCTGGACAAGTACTTCCCGGCACTCTACAACGCGCTGGGTATCTTCCTGCCGCTCATCACCGTGAACTGCGCCATCTTCGGTGGCGTCTCCTTCATGGTGCAGCGTGACTACAACTTCATGGAGTCTGTGGTCTACGGTGTGGGTTCAGGGGCAGGCTGGATGCTGGCGATCGTTGCGCTGGCAGGTATCCGCGAGAAGATGAAGTATTCCGATGTTCCGGAAGGCCTGCGCGGTCTGGGCATCACCTTCATCACCGCCGGTCTGATGGCGCTGGGCTTCATGTCCTTCTCTGGTATCTCCCTGTAATCGGCTTTCCTGCAATCAGAAAGGAACGATAGATGGAAATTATTTTGGGTGTGGTCATGTTTACCGTGATCCTGCTGGCACTGGTGGCAGTCATTCTGTTCGCCAAGTCCAAGCTGGTGACCGCGGGCGACGTGACAATCAGCATCAATGGTGACCCGGCCAAGGCTGTGACCAGCCCGGCCGGTGGCAAGCTGCTCGGCGTGCTGGCTGGCAGCGGTATCTTCGTCTCCTCCGCCTGTGGCGGCGGTGGCTCCTGCGGCCAGTGCAAGGTACGGGTGAAATCCGGTGGCGGCGACATTCTGCCGACCGAACTGGATCACATCAGCAAGGGCGAAGCCCGTCATGGCGAGCGTCTGGCCTGTCAGGTTACCGTTCGCTCCGACATGGATATCGAACTGCCGGAAGAGATCTTCGGGGTGAAGAAGTGGGAATGTACTGTTATCTCCAACGATAACAAGGCCACCTTCATCAAGGAGCTCAAGCTGCAGATCCCCGATGGCGAGAGCGTGCCGTTCCGCGCCGGTGGTTATATCCAGATTGAAGCCCCGGCTCACCACGTGCACTACAAGAACTTCGATATTCCCGAGGAGTATCGCGGTGACTGGGATCGCTTCAAGATTTTTGAGCTGGAGTCCAAGGTCGATGAGCCGATCATCCGTGCCTACTCCATGGCCAACTATCCGGAAGAGTTCGGCATCATCATGCTGAACGTGCGTATCGCGACCCCGCCGCCCAGCAACTGGACTGCCCCTCCGGGACAGATGTCCTCCTACATCTTCAGCCTGAAGGCTGGCGACAAGGTGACCATCTCCGGTCCGTTCGGTGAGTTCTTCGCCAAGGATACCGATGCCGAAATGGTATTCATCGGTGGTGGTGCAGGTATGGCGCCGATGCGTTCCCATATCTTCGACCAGCTGCGTCGCCTGAAGTCCAAGCGCAAGATGAGCTTCTGGTACGGTGCCCGTTCCAAGCGCGAAATGTTCTATGTCGAAGACTTTGACATGCTCGCCGCCGAGAACGAGAACTTCACCTGGAACGTCGCCCTGTCTGATCCGCAACCGGAAGACAACTGGGACGGCTACACCGGCTTCATCCACAACGTGCTCTACGAGAACTATCTCAAGAACCACGAAGCACCGGAAGATTGCGAGTTCTACATGTGTGGACCTCCGGTGATGAACGCTGCCGTCATCAACATGCTCAAAGACTTGGGCGTTGAAGACGAAAACATCCTGTTGGATGACTTTGGTGGTTAATCCATGCACAGTGTTGTAAAGACCTGGCTAGCCTTCGGGCTAGCCTTTTTCTTGACTGGGTGCGGTCAGGAGACGGTCCAATCCAAACCGGAGATCCACATCACCGGCAGCACCATGGGCACTTATTACTCCATCAAGGTGGCGGACAGCGCCATCAGCGATCCGGCCAAATTACAGGCCGAGGTCGATGTGTTGCTGGAGCGGGTCAACGATCAGATGTCGACCTATCGCCCCGATTCCGAACTGTCGCGCTTCAACCAGAGCCGTGACAACAAACCGGTAGTGGTCTCCCGCGATACCGCACGGGTCGTCACAGAGGCCATTCACATTGGCCGTGAGAGCCAGGGGGCGCTGGACGTCACCGTTGGCCCCTTGGTCAATCTGTGGGGCTTTGGCCCTGACAAAAAGCCGACCAAGGTTCCCTCCGACGAGCTGATCACCCAGACTCGCCAGAAGACCGGTCTGGGCAACCTGCACGTCATCACCTCGGTGGATGCCGATACCCTGCAAAAAGACATTCCGGATCTCTACGTTGACCTCTCCGCCATCGCCAAGGGCTTTGGTGTGGACAAGGTAGCCGAGTATCTGGAGTCACTGGGTGCGCGCAACTATCTGGTGGAGATTGGCGGCGAGCTGCGGATCAATGGCGTCAACGGCAAGGGTCACCCCTGGCGCGTGGCCATCGAGAAGCCCACCGCAGGCACCGGCACGGTGCAAGAGGTGATAGTGCCCGGTGACAACGGGGTGGCCACCTCGGGCGATTACCGCAACTACTATGAACTGGATGGTCAGCGCTTCTCCCACACCATAGATCCGCGCAGCGGCAAGCCGATCCAGCACCGTCTGGTATCGGTCACCGTGATCCACCCCTCCTGCATGACCGCAGACGGGTTGGCCACCGTGTTTATGGTGATGGGGACCGAGAAAAGCCTGGCCTATGCCAATGAGCGCGGCCTGGCGATCTTCGTGATCACCAAGACGGACAACGGCTTTGAAGAGGCTTACTCCGATGCCTTCAAGCCCTATCTGGTCAAGAAGTAAGAGGTAGAGATGCAGATTTTTCTGATCACCTTCGGGGTATTCATGCTGGTGATAGCCGCCATGGCTATCGGTTACATCTTCCAGAAGAAGACCATCTCCGGCTCCTGTGGCGGTCTGGGTAGCGTCGGCATCGAGAAAGAGTGCGATTGCCCGGAACCCTGCGACAACCGCAAGAAGAAGATGGCCAAGGAAGAGGCCCGTCGCAAGATGCTGGAAGAGAACCGCATCATCTGATGACTCTGGTTTTTCGGTAAACAAAAGCGCGCCATCGGCGCGCTTTTTACTGGGCGTTATCTTGCGTTAACGGTCAGGGCTGACGTTCGATATAGAGGATCACCTCGCCAAGATGGATACCTAACTTGCTGATCTCGGCGCGATTGATCAGGCGATCCTCGTCCAGCAGGTACATCCAGTCATCGAAGCTCACCCGCACCACCTCGCCATCCGGTAGCGCCAGATCGAGCTGATAACGCCAGTTGAGGGCGAACCCTTCGCTTTTACCCACCGCCTCTCCCACCACATCGGAAGCAGTACCGCGCCAGTGACCATCATCGCCCTTGCTCAGATACCAGGTACGGGTCTGCTGGCGGCCATCGTCAAAGTAGAACTGTTCGAACAGCTCTCCCTTGCCATCCTTCCAACGACCCACCATCTCGACCCGAAAGCGACTGGTCACTTCGCCGCTGCGGTCGGTTACCAAGCCGTGAGCCACTAATTTACCGTTGAAGAAACGGGCGAGATCCCAGTTTGGCCCCTGCCCCCGATAGTCATCGAGACTGGCACCACAGCCGCTCAACAGCAAAAAAGGGAGCAACAGCAACCAGCGGTATGCACGATAGAAAAACATTGGAAACTCCATGCTCAGGGTTGGCCACGCAGGCGGCGGGTAAGGGCGGGATCGCGGCTGTTGTCAGCCAGCCAAATGGCGAGAAAAGCGGCCGAGAATTGTGGATCGGCCAGAGTGCCGAGGGGTTTTTCCTGCCACCAGAAGTGGCCTGCCCCCCCCTTGTCGACATAGAAGGTGAGCTTGTCGCCTGCCTGCACATCGGGCCAGAGTGCAGCGAGCTGGCCGAGCCAGCGCTGACGTTCGGCGTCGGAGCCAAGACCGAGTCGCTGCCACTCGGCGGCGGTGGCGCTCAGCAGGTCTTCCCGCTCGATGGATCTGGCATAGGTGAGGGTCAGGGCCTGCGGATAGTGACCGGGCTGATAGCGCCCGCTTTCACTGTAGAGGGTGGCATCGTAGAGCTTGAACCAGAGCCAGTTCATCTCCCCCTGCCCGACCGGGCGCAACTGCTGCCAGGGGGCGGAAGAAGCTTGCACCGCGGTTGCAGCAAAGAGCGTAAACGCCAGCAGCAGCGGGTTAATTCCACCCCATATGCCAGTGGTTGGGGTCTTCCAGTTCATGCCAGTCCATCTCCTGTTCTTGCAGGGTGTTGATATCCTGCATCACCACCTGCACCAACTGCCCCTGCGCATCCCGCTGGCAGGCAACCACCAGATAGAAGCGATCAGTCAGCTCATGCTGGCTCTCTTTGGTCCATTTGGAAAAAAGCAACGAGTCGGTCGAAAAGGTGTTTGTCATGACTCACCCTCCAGCTTGACCATTACCCACAGGAGTACGGGTAACCACCACATCCAGATCACTGCAAGCAGCGCCGTGCTGATCCAGATGCCCCAGGGTAAGTGTACTGCCCCCATGGCGGCCCCCGCCACATAGGAGGAGGCACCACCAAATACGCCAAACAGCGCCTGCTGCCAGCGAGGCAAGCGCAGTAGCCAGCGCATACCGTGGGCCAGCGTCAGGGCAAAACCGAGCCAGAGCAGCACCAGCCAGAGGGGAAAACCGGACGGGAACCGGAACAGGCCGAGCTGCCAGAGCAGGGCATCCAGCAGACAGCCGGCCACCGCGATGGGGAGCAGCCGCCAGTCACGCAGGCGGCTGGGTGAGAAGATAAAGTGCAGCAGCAACATTGCCAGCAGCGGGCCCGGCTGCTGCCACTTCACCGCCAGCAACCAGTAGAGGTTGAACCCCAGCAGGTGAGCCCACTGCCACATGGTCAGTGACCGCTTACTGGCACATCACCCGACCAGCCCGCAGGCCCCGGCTTGGCGGCCTCCAACTGCACCAGACTGATGGTGCGCTCCCAGAATCCCCCCTCGCAATAGGCGAAGTAGAAGTGCCACAGCCGGATGAAATCCTGGCTGTAACCGAGCTTGGGCAGCTCGGGCGCCAACGCCAGAAAACGCTCGCACCAGTGGGCCAGGGTACGGGCATAGTGATGGCCGTGATCATGCAGCCGCACCAGCTGCATGTCGGTCTCCCGCGCCAGCAACCCCGCCATCTGGGATACGCTCGGCAGACAGCCACCGGGGAAGATGTAGCGCTGGATGAAATCGACTCCGCGCAGATACTGGGCATGGCGCTGATCGGCGATGGTAATGGCCTGAATGAGCAGACGGCCACCGGGTTTGAGCAGCCGCGACAGCTGGCGGAAATAGTCGGGCAGGAAGGCGTGGCCCACCGCCTCGATCATCTCGATGGAGACCAGCTTGTCATAGGTCCCCTCCAGCTTGCGGTAATCCTCCAGCAGCAAGGTGATGCGATCCCCCAGCCCCTCCCGCGCAATCCACTCCTTGGCGTAGTCATGCTGGGCCCGGGAGATGGTCGTGGTGGTCACCCGGCAGCCATAGTGGCGGGCGGCATAGACGGCCAGGCCGCCCCAGCCGGTACCGATCTCCAGCAGATGGTCGTCAGGCCCCAGCGCCAGTCGCTCGCAGATAGTGCGCAGCTTGGCCTGCTGCCCCTCTTCGAGAGTGGCCTCGGCGCTCGGATAGATGGCGCTCGAGTACTGCATATGGCTGTCGAGAAACCCCTGATAGAGGGTATTGCCGAGATCGTAGTGGGCGGCGATGTTGGAGCGCGAACCGGTCAGAGTATTGCGATTGAGCCAGTGGCGCACCTTGTTGAAGGGGAAACTGAGCCAGCCGAGGCGCCGCTCGAGGGAGTCAAGCAGGGTCAGGTTGCGGGCCAGCAGCCGCACCAGCGCCACCGGATCCGGGCTGGTCCAGAGCCCCTCCACCCAAGTTTCTCCGGCGGCAATGCTTCCCCCCAGCAACAGGCGACGATAGAAGGTCGGATCCTGCACCACCAGTTCGGCATGCAGATCGGTACCCGCGACGCCAAAGCTGTGGCGCTCACCGCCATCCCACAGCAGCAGCTGGCCATGTTCCAGGCGACCCAGCAGATTGAGCAGCAGTTGTCTTGCCCCCTTGTCGATGAAAGAGGCAGAGAGGGTTGATTGAGCAAGTTCCATTAGCGGCTCTCCGGATGGGTAAAAATCGGGGTTCGTTTGATAAATAGACGCAGGGCCTGCCAGTAGATCCCGAGCAGCACCTTCATGGTCATCCAGGGCCAGCGGGCCAGCAGGGCCACCAGCCCCTTGCGCGACAAGGGTTCGCGAGTGAGCGCCAGGGTTGCGTCAAATAGTTTGGCTTCACCGGATACGGGATGACTCTCGATGTGGATCAGTGTCTCCTGCGCGGGCGGCCTGATCCGCCAGTGATAACGCATCGCCAGCCCCATAAAGGGGGATACGTGAAAATCCTTGTCATGGGGTGCCAGCGCCGCCAGATCCAGCAGGTAGTAGTGACGCTCGTTCCAGGGAGTGTTCGATACCTCTGCCAGCAGATAGCGCGCCTCGCCCTGCCGGTAGCAGAAGTAGAAGTTGACCGGGCTGAAGTAGAACCCCAGACAGCGCACATTGCCGAGCAGCAGCACCCGCCCCTCGGGGTCGGCATCGCCACCCAGCTCGCTCACCTTCTGCCACACCGCCTGCTTGAGGCTTCCCTCACTCCCCTTGAGATAGTCATGGCGGTGAAACGAAAGCAGTCCCGAGCGCTCCACACCGAACCAGCGCCCCTGATCGAGCTGCGGCAGCTCGTCGAGATCCAGTCCCAGCATAAACAGGCTGTAGGAGAAGGCGTGAGCCCGCGGCGCAAAACGGCGGTGGCGTACCGAGCCCTGCCAGATGGCGCTGGTAACACCGGCCAGTTCGTCTGTACGCTCATGTGCGGTGGCCACGGTGGCGCCGTTCATAGCTCGGCCCCGAAGCGTCTGGCGACATCCAGCGCGCTGCGCACCCCATCCTCATGGAAGCCGTTGTACCAGTAGGCACCACAGAAGTGTGTGTACTGCTGGCCGCAGATCTCCGCACGCCGTTGCTGGGCGGCAATAGAGGCCTGATTGAACACCGGATGGTGGTAGACGAAGCGGCGCAGTACCTTGCTCTCATCCACCTTGCCCTTGGGGTTGAGGCTGACGCAGAAGGGCTCCGGCGAGTTAACCCCCTGCAGGATGTTCATGTTGTAGCTCACCAGTGGCCGCGCCTCGTCATTGCCATCGAGCTGATAGTTCCAGCTTGCCCATGCCTTGCGACGGGTGGGCAGGCAACGGGCATCGGTATGGAGCCAGACATCGTTGGCCTGATAGGGCATGTCGCCGAGAATAGCCTGCTCCCGCTCGCCGGGATCCGCCAGCAGCGCCAGCGCCTGATCGCTGTGGCAGGCGAAGATCACCTCGTCAAACCGTTCTTCGCCGTAACTGCTCTGGATCACCACGCCACCCGCGTCCCGCCACACGCTCTGCACCGGACAGGCGAGGCGGATTTGCGACTGCCAACCCGCGGTAAGGGGGCCGATATATTCCCGCGAGCCACCCGGGATCACGTACCACTGGGGGCGATTGGCCACATCCAGCAGGCCGTGGTTGGCAAAAAAGCGCAGGAAGAAACCAAGGGGGAAGGCGCGCATATCGGCCAGGGTCGATGACCAGATCGCCGCCCCCATCGGCAAGATGTAGTGGCGGGCGAAGTAGTCGCTAAACTCCCCCGCCAGCAAAAAATCCCCCAGAGTCAGCTCGGGACCAGCCCCCTGATGCTGACCATCCGCCAGCCAGGCCCGCGCCTCGCGGTTGAACCGCAAAATCTCGGCGACGAAGCCGTAGAAACGGGGGCTCAACAGATTGCTGCGCTGGGCAAACAGGGTGTCGAGGTTGTGACCGTTATACTCCAGTCCCTCCGGGCTCTTTACCGAGAAGCTCATCTCGGCCGGTTGGCGCGCCATGCCGATCCGTGCCAACAACTTCAAGAAGTTGGGGTAGGTGCGATCGTTGAAGACGATAAAGCCGGTGTCGATGGCATAGCTGCGGCCAGCCTGATTCACATCGACAGTGGCTGTGTGCCCCCCCAGAGTCGGCGCCGCCTCAAACAGGGTAATGTCATGGAGTTTGTGGAGCAGAAAACCGGCGGTGAGCCCCGAGATCCCTGAACCGACGATGGCGATCTTTTTCTTCATGAATGGCTTCCTTTCGATACGAGTGCGCGGCCAAGGCGCAGCCAGAGCCCCACCGGCAGCGCACCAAGCAGGCGCAGCAACCAGATGAAACGGCGGGGAAAGTGGATCTGGTGACGACCAGCGGTCAGCCCGTCCATGATGGCGCGGGAGGCCTGCTCCACCGTCACCAGACAGGGCATGGGAAAATCATTTTTGGCGGTGAGCGGCGTCTGGACAAAGCCGGGGCGGATCAGGGTCACCCCGATCCCTTTGCTGGCCAAATCGAGGCGCAAGGTATCCGCCAGATAGTCGAGGGCCGCCTTGGAGGCGCCATAGGCCTCGGCTCGTGGCAGCGGCAGCCAGCTCACCGACGAGCTGACGATGGCTAGCCGAGATCCCGCCCCTAACAACGGCAAGAAGGCGGCCAGCGCATGGCCTGTGGCGGTCAGATTGGTGTCGATGACACGGGCAAACAGCTCGCTGTCAAACCCCTCCGCTACATCCATGTACTCGCAGTTGCCTGCGTTGAGGATCAGCAGATCGAGGGATGGCAGCGTAGCAGCCACCCCGCTCATTGCGGCCAGATCCCGGGCATCGAACTGCAGCGGCGTGACGCCATCCAGCCCCAGCGCCTGCAGCCGTTCGACATCGCGGCCACAACCCCACACCTGCCAGCCTGCCCGCCGGTAATCCAGCGCCAACTGGCGACCGATGCCGGAAGTCGCGCCTGTAATAAGCACCCGGCCGCTCATGCGCCGAGTCTCCCCTTGATGGCGCGCACCACGGGCCCGAGCAGCGGCAACTGCTCGTAGAGCATGGCGCCCAGGTCAAAATAGTCCCGGTGCTGGCACACCTTGCCCGCCTCGTCGAATTCGAGGCGGGTGGCCCCCTCCACCGTCACCGGCTCACCACCACGCAATCTGGGGTGAGAGAAGGTCATAGTCCAGCCGAGCCAGGCCTGCGGCCCTTGCTGCTGCTGACTGGTGATGACGAAGCGACAGTAGGCGAGGCGCTGATAGAGGGCGGCAAAATAGTCGCCAAGGGCCGCCAGCCCCTCAATGCGGTGAGCCGGGTCGGTAAAGACCACCTGTTCGGCATAGACCTCGGGCAAGCGGTGCAACTGCTGTTTGTCCAGTTGCTGATAGAGGCCAATAAAGCGGGCCAGCGGCTCGTTCATCCTATTTCTCCAGAGAGCGAAACATCTCGATGGCTCTCACCCGGGCAACGGCGTGATCCACCATGGGTGCCGGATAATCCTGTCGCCCCTTGAGTCGCAGCCAGTCGTGGGGCTGATGCACATAAGCGGCGGGAATATCGGCCAGTTCAGTTACCCAAGTACGGATAAACTCCCCTTGTGGATCAAATCGTTGCCCCTGAGTGGTGGGGTTGAAGACCCGAAAATAGGGCGCTGCATCGGCACCGGTACCCGCTGCCCACTGCCAGCCGCCGTTGTTGGCCGCCAGATCTCCGTCGATGAGCCTACTCATGAAGTAATCCTCCCCGAGCCGCCAGTGGATATGGAGATCCTTGGTGAGAAAGCTCGCCACTATCATTCGCAGCCGGTTGTGCATCCAGCCAGTGGCGTTGAGGCAGCGCATCGCCGCATCGACGATGGGGTAGCCGGTGCGCCCCTCGCACCAGGCGGCGAAGGCATCCGGGTCCCAGCTCCACGGCAGGGCCGCCGTCTCGGGTTTGAAGGGGCGATTCATGGAGAGGGTCGGGATCAGCACCAACAGGTGGCGATAGAACTCGCGCCAGATGAGTTCATTGAGCCAGACAAAGCCGGGCTGGGCCTTGGACTGGGGCCGATAGCCGAGCCGCTGCTGGAGCGCGGCCACGCACTGACGGGGACTGATGATGCCCGCCGCCAGATAGGGGGAGAGCACGGACGTGCCCGCGATGGCAGGAAAATCCCGGGTCTCGCCATAGTCGAGCACTGCCTGCTCCAGAAAATCGTTCAAACGGCGCTGGGCTTCCGCCTCCCCCACTGGCCAACGTGGATCAGGCGTCAGCTCGCCGAGCGCCTCATCAACCCACGCCCGCTCGGCCAGCGGCTGCCACGGCAGCGTCTCACCACGAGCAGTGGGCGCGCGATGAATGACAAACCCCTCCTCGTCGAGGGCCTTGAGCCAGGCGCGGCTAAAAGGGGTGAAGACCTTGAACATCTCCCCCGAGCCGGTCAGCACCCGCCCCGGCGGCAATACGCAGCAGCCGTTGAGCCAGTGACAGCTCACCGCCTGCTCTGCCAGTACGGCGCTGACGGCGTGATCGCGGCGCTGCTCGTCGATCTCGATAGCCTGATTGGCATAGAGCTGGGTCACCCCCAGCTCGCGGCATAGGTCTGACAACGCAGCAGGCGCCTCGGCAAAAGTCTCCACTCGCAGCAGATGGAGCGGGATGCCGAGGGCCGCCAGCTCGCGGCCCAATTCATCCACCTGCGCCAACATAAAGCGCTGACGGATGGGGGCCATTTTGTGCTGCCGCCACTGGGTGGGGGAGATGATAAAGAGCGCGGCACCCGGTTCGTCACCGGCGCAGGCATGGCGCAGCGCCGGGTTGTCGGCAAGGCGCAGATCATTGCGCAACCAGACCAGCTTCATGATTTTTTCCTCCCGCGTCCGCTGGTGCCAGCAGCATCTGGGGCATCCGCCATCAGCTCGGCAAGGCTCGCCTGCCAGCCATGGCCTTTAAGCCACTCATCGTCGTAGAGGCGCCCCAGCTCGCCAAACAGGCGTGTGCCTGCGGGCCACCCGGCGGCCAGCTCCTGCTTGCCGAGCCCGGCACCCAGCAGCACCAGCCAGGGGGTAACGGCACGCCCCTCCAGCAAGCTGGCATGGCGCGGCTCGACCGCCCCCAGCAGTTGCACCTCATAGCCCTGACCGATCAACTCGTAGGCGGCCCAGACCAGATCGAGGGGGCCGACTTGCCCCCAACTCGCCAGCGTGATCGGCACACCCTTCTCCTGCTCGATCAGGTGGCGGGCGAAGCGGGTATGGAGCCAGCCCAGCCACACCTGTTGCAGCAGCTCGCCATCGGGCCGCTCGCGCCACAGCCCCAGCAGCCGCTCCACCAGCGGTTGCAGTACCCGGCTGCGCACCAGCTCGAACGGGTAGCTCGCCAGCAGGTCGTTGAGCTCAGCCTCCGCCTTGCGCTGGTTGAAGGCGAGTAACGCCTGACTGAACTGCTCCAAGGTCTGCTGCCAGTGATCGCTCACCGGCTCGGAATGGGGTTCGCTCAGGAGCCCCTTCACCTGCCCGATACTCACTCCCCGCTCCAGCCAGCTCAGGATCTCGCCGATTTGGCGGATATCCTGCTCGCTGTAGAGGCGGTGGCCCTTTTCGGTGCGGGCCGGTTGCACCAGACCGTAGCGGCGCTGCCAGGCACGCAGGGTCACGGCGTTGACGCCGGTGAGACGGGAGACCTCGCGAATGGGGTAGATCCCCTCATCAGCGAGAGGAGCAACTTCTTGCGATAAATCAGACATGACAACGTCCATCAAACAGAGGGGTAAAGCGCCCCGGCGCAAACCATGCGCCGGGGCAACAGAACGGATTCAGAGCCCGTAACGCAATTTGAGCGTATCGGGGTGTGGATTGAGATATACCTGCTCGGCGAGATAGGGATTGGGGTACTCGCGCAGGTAGTGGCGGATCAGGGTCAGCGGCACCAGCAAAGGGAAGATGCCGGTGCGGTACTTGTCGATGGTATCGGCAAGCTCCTGCTTCTGGGCCGGGGTCAGCACCCGCTTGAAGTAGCCCTGCAGGTGCATCAGCACATTGGTGTGGCTGCGACGGTTGGCCCGCAGGGTCAGCGCCGTCATCAATCCCTTGATGTAGTTGTCGGCCACCTCCTGCAAATTGGTGGACTTGCCCAGATTGCCGAGCAGCTTGCCGAGCGCCCGGTAGTGGGTGGTGGCGTGGGAGAGCACCAGATACTTGTAGCGGGAGTGGAAGCGGATCAGCGCAGAGGCGGTAATGCCGCGGGCGCAGAGTTGCTGCCAGTCGTGGTAGGCGAAGACCCGCAGCACGAAGTTCTCCCGCAGGATGGGGTCGCACAGGCGGCCATCTTCCTCTACCGGCAGCAGGGGGTTGGCCTCCATCAACGCCTTGGCAAAGAGGCCAATCCCCTCCTTGGCGCTCCCCTCGTTGTTGGCGCCATAGACCTTGACCCGCTCCATGCCGCAGCTGGGTGATTTGGCACAGAGGATATAACCGGAGATAAAGTCGAGCTGGCGCGCTTTCTGCTCGCTGAAGGCAATCAGCTTTTCGGTGACATCGAAGCTACCGTTGCTCGCCTCGGCGCGGATCTCGCCGTGACGCTTGACCAAACGGATGGCGGCGCGAGGCGCCCCCAGACCGATGGCCATCTCGGGACAGACGGGGTGGTAGTCAAAGTGAGCGCCAAGATCCCGTTCGCAGAAGCTGGAGCGCTTGTGGCCCCCATCGAAACGTACCTCTTGTCCCAGCAGGCAGGCACTGATACCGACTTTAATCTTGTACATGATAACGCTCCTTGTATAAGCATTGATTCAGTTATAGCAGTTATACAAAAAAATGAAAGTTGTATAACTATTTGCGACTGATACGACACAAGGAGAAAAAAGGGATCACCGGAAAAAGAAAAAACCCATGGCGAACGCCATGGGTAAAAAACAAGACACTACGGACTACGGGAAGGGGGATTAGAAGCTGTACTTCACACCCAGGCTGGAGATGGAACCTTTTTGCAGATCCCAGTTGCGATAGGTGTAATCGGCAGTCAGCGCCCAGTTCTGGTTGAGCTTGTAGGCACCGCCCACCTTGAAGTCGTGCATATCGTCGGTCATGTTGGCGTAGCGATAAGCGGTAGAGAGCTCGACATTGCCGATGTCGTAGCGCAGACCCACTTCACCGTACATGCTGCCGCTATCTTTGCGAGCAACAGCATCCCACCCTTTGTTAGCGATATCGCTGGCAAGTTCACGCTCCAGCATGTAGCCGGTCACACCGGTTTCACCGTAGAGGTTCAGACCCGTGCTCAGCGGGGTAAATACACCGACACCGATGCTGGAGATCGACATGCTGTCGTTGCCGTTGCTGCGAGAGGTGTATTCAGTGCTGCCGCGACCATAGAAATTGGAGCCGAAGCTCTTGGAGAGATCCAGGCTCAGACCGCCAAAATCACGGGTTCCTTTACTGTCATTGCTGAAGGTACCGCTGAGATAGTCGGATTTGGTGTGCGCCCAGGTGGCGGAACCCTTGGCGTAGCTGAAGGCATCCTGCGCCATGACGGAAGTAGAGGCAAACCCGGCCAGAACCAGAAGAGAGACAGTTGCTTTTTTCATGATGATAACTCCATGTGATTGGGCCCGTTGCTAGCGAGCTGGTATGGAGTCATTGTGCGATCAGGTTCCCGGCTTGCCGAGCTGCAAGCTGTTGCAGAACCATGTCAGATGTAAGCAGATATTGCAGGGGGTGTCAGCGGCAACAAGTTGCCGGCCCACACGGTTTGCATGGGCCGGAACAACGCCAAATCAGCGGAAGACCACCTCGTCAATTTCAACCCGCACCAGCGGCTGACCGGTCAATCCGGCAGGACGGGGGATCTCGAGGCCCAGCGACGGACGGGCTTGCCCCTTGCGCAGATAGGTTTCCGGCAGGCGGTTCTCGGCAACCCAGAAGCGGGCCTCCTGACGGCTCAGCTGCACCCCGTCAGCACTGAACAGGGTCACCATGCCATGCACCCCGACTACATTGCGGGTGCCGGTATTGCTCACCATAAAGGTCAGCACCAGCGGGTCAGATCCCTCGATCTTGTCCAGTTTGACCACCACACCGTCACGCGCCATCTGGGCAAGCAGGTCCGGATTGGCCTTGGCCTGATCGGTCAACACCGGGGCCGCGACGGCCACCACGGCCCCAGCCTTCCCATCAGCAGCCACGCCCTGCACAGGCTCGGCCGGTTTGACCACCAGATACTCCCAGGTGAAGTCGTCGTTGAGCTGAACCTGCCGGCCATCGGGCAGCGTCACCTGAGAAAGAGGGGCAGCCTGCGCCAGTACGGGGGAGAGGCACAGGGCAATCAGCAGACGGGAGAAGGGTTTCATAGGGCGAAGCTCGGTAACGGGTGAAAGGGCGACAGTATAAACAGTCCCGTCGCCCCTTGCCTATGACAGCACTCACGTTCTGGCACCGGCATCGCTTGCCCGCAGGCTAGATGGCGAGATCGTGCCGCTCTTTCTGTGCCATATCCAGGGTCACCAGATCGAACTTGCTCCCCTTGAGGGCAGACAAAATATCCGATTGCATATCAAATGCCTGCGCACGCTGATGCTCGGGCAGACGCACCCGGGCCAGGGTGGTGGAGCAGTCACACAGGGTATGGAAAAAGACCTGTGCCTCGTCCAGCCCCATGTCGGCCAGCATCTGCTCTGCCTGATCCACCATTCGCAGATAACGCTGCTCAAGCTGCCGTGGATTGGTGAAGCGATTGCTGAGGCAACCGTTGCTCCCCTTGCCCCAACGACCGAGCTGACGCTTGTTGAAGCCGTAACGATAATCGCGGCGCATCAATCCGTTGTCGGCAAAAAACCAGATTGAGTTGGCAGGCAGAGACCCGAACTGGGCAAGATAATCATCACGCTCCTCCACCGCTGCCGGAACCAGCAACGGCAGATGAGCCCACTCCGGACGAGTCTGCACATACTCACCAATGCGGCGAACCGGGTCGATCAGCCCTTCAATATTTGGCAGGCGATCGCAAAAGACGATCTCGTCACTCTTGATGACCCAGTGATCGATGCCATAACGCTGGCAATAACGGCGGGCACGGGCCACTTCGCTGCGACTGCGGGTCGGATTATCGAGGGTAATTGCGTGGATTTTCACACCGGCAGCGCGGCACAGCTCGATGCTGTAGCAGGATTCCAACCGTCCCGAAAAAGAGACAACCAGCTCGTCAAAACTTGCCAGTCGCTCAATCAGCAGCTGTTCCCTGGCTTGAAAAGAGTGATCATATCCCTGATTCAGTACAACTACATTGGCACCCATTAAACAGCTCCGGATGATGAACAGGTGCAGTATTGTGCGGCAAACAAACTGAATAGACCCTTAAAGAGTCTGGTTAAAATTAAAACTTGATGATTATTTCCTGTGATTCTGCTGCTAAATCTTCATTTTGGGCGTCATAAATCCGTAATCTTGCTTGGTGAACCCGATGGGCTCGCAAGAAACCCTGCGCCTGATCCAGCGAGGTGAAAGTCAGGCGCCCTCCCTCGCTGTCGGTCAGGCAGAGGCACTCCCCTTCTGCCTCAACACAGAGCTGATAACCGCTACCATCCTTGCAGGCGATGATCAGGGTCGCCTCGGGATAGTGACTGAGCCAATTGCGAAACCGGCCATGCTCCATAGTGCTCCTAAAGGGGCATCACCCCCTGCCGGTGGCGGGCAAACAGCCCAGCTCACCCAGTTGCTGACGACAACTCGCCGCGTCGGTAAAGACGATCCCCCTGATACCGAGGGCCTCGGCGGCCGCGATGTTGGCGGAACAGTCATCGATGAAGAGACACTCTGCCGGTTTCAGATCGAACGACACCAGCAGATAGCGGTAGATATCCGGCTCCGGCTTCATCATCCGTACCCGCGCCGACACCACCTTGCCGCTAAAGAAGTGCCAAAAATCCTGATGCTGCTCCAGCCAGTCGATGCTGGCATGACCCATGTTGGAGAGGGCATACAGGGTGTGCCCCGCCCCGTGAAGCTCGGCTATCAGGGTTAGCATAGCGGGATCTGGCTGCAGGGAGGCGGGAACTGCCTGTAAAATGGCCAGATTCTGTGTCGCCGAAAGGCCGGTGCGCGCTTGCGCTTCCCTGGCCATGGTGTGGAGCGACATGGTGCCTCTGTCTACCTCCAGCCAGTCCGGGTGGTTAAAGAGCTGCTCGGCCAATTGTTCAGCCCCTTGCGGCCCACGCACCGAACGCACTATGCCTACCGGATCCCAGCTCACCACCACCCGTCCCAGATCGAAAATAATCGCCATCGTCTTTACCTCCCCCACTGGGTTTCAGTCATCAAAACAGAGTCAATAGAACATCATTCATACGCCATTTTCTCAACCGAATACCCTGCCCCCATCCCCGCCCGCGGGCAAGTTTTACTTGCATCAGACCGGCAAATCCCTTAATGGTTATGACGTTACTTCAAGGACACACCTATGCACGCACTATTCTTCTTTGCTTTCTCGTTTATCCGGCCCGCTTGAGGGAAGGCCTGTCGTCGTGTGAACAGAAAGCAAAGACGAATCGAGCCTCCCCTAGCGGAGGCTTTTTTTTGCATTAATATCAATCGATTACTTGGATAGGGAACAATCATGGCAACGCTCGACGAGATCAGACAAGACATCACCCGGTTGGATCAGGAGCTGCTTGCCCTGCTGGCGAAACGCAAGACCCTCAGCATCGAGGTCGCCCGTGCCAAGCAAGCCAACCCGCGCCCCATCCGTGACCACCAGCGGGAGCAGGAGCTGCTGGTCGCCCTGATCCAGAAAGGGCGCGTGCTTGGGTTGGATGCCCAGTACATCACTCGCATCTATCACACCATCATCGAAGACTCTGTGCTCTCCCAGCAGGCCTATCTGCAGAGCCTGCTCAACCCGGAGCAGCAGGAGCCGATGACCAGCGTCGCCTATCTGGGGCCGCGTGGTTCCTACTCCAGCCTGGCCGCCCGCAAATATCTGGCGCGCTACAAGGATCAGGTGATCGAGGTGAACTGCCAGAACTTCCGCGAAGTGCTGGATGCGGTGGAGTCGGGTCGCGCCGCCTTTGGCGTGCTGCCCATCGAGAACACCAGCTCGGGCTCCATCAACGAAGTCTATGACGTGATGCAGCACACCAGCCTCTCCATCGTCGGCGAGCTCACCTACCCCATCGAGCACTGCATTCTCACCGCCGTGCCGACCGAGCTGAGCCGCATCAAGACCTTCTATGCCCACCCGCAGGTGTTCCAGCAGTGCTCCCACTATCTGAGCAAATTGGAAGGGGCGCGCCACGAGATCTGCGACTCCTCCTCCAGTGCCATGATGAAGGTGAAAGAACTGGCCAGCCCGGAGGCCGCCGCCATCGGCAGCGCCGCCGGTGGTGAACTGTATGGTCTGGACGTGCTGGCCGAGCAGCTCGCCAACCAGAAAGAGAACTACAGCCGCTTCATCGTGGTGGCGCGAAAGCCCATCGACGTGGCACCGCAGATCCCGGCCAAGACCACCCTCATCATGTCCACCTCCCAGAAGCCGGGTTCGCTGGTCGAGGCGCTGCTGGTACTGCGCAGCCACGAGATCAACATGACCAAACTGGAGTCCCGTCCGGTGCAGGGCAACCCGTGGGAAGAGATGTTCTATCTCGATGTCTCCGCCAACCTGCAGACCCCGGCGATGCAGGCCGCACTGGTGGAGCTGACCAAGATCACCCGCTATATCAAGGTGCTTGGCTGCTACCCGAGCGAGGATGTGAAACCCACCGCTGTGCCGCCGGTGCTGATGGGGAGCTAACCAGCCCACAACGACAAAAGGCGAGCACCCTGCTCGCCTTTTGTTTTGATGCCGGTTTTCACGGCAAGCCCATCAACTCAGAACTGACCGGCCATCAACTGATTGATGTTGTAGAGGGCACGGGTATCGAGCTCCATCTCGGTGGCATAGGTATTGCCGCGCGGATAGGAGGCAACCACCCGGGCACCACGCACCACACCGGCGACCGACACATCCAGCGAGTTGGAGGTCTGGGTCAGGTCACGATAGCTGCTCTGGCCGCGCACCTGCTGACCATTGAGCTGTTCGGCCAGCTCGCGATAAGCATCCATCTTGGAAGCGCGAATGGCTTGCAGCATCTTCTCCGACTGGGAGGGGCCGGGCTGGATGTCGATCACCGCATAGCCCACAGCCTTGAGCACCGGAAAATCATCGGGCTTGCCACCCTGGGTATAATCCACCACCCGGTTGTAGCTGCAACCGGTGAGCAAGAGTGCCAACAGGCAACCAAACAGGATCTTCATGACTCGCTCCTCACGGGGTCAGGTTGACCAGATGACCGCCCGGCCGGGCCTGACTGTCACGCATCAGATAACCGCGATTGATCGATGCCCGACCAAACGAATTGTTGGCACCGAACAGATATTTTTGCGGGATCAGGCTCTGGGCCGTGGTCTCCACCATCTTGGTGCGCATGTCGATAACGCGGGCATTGACCAGAATTCCCTTACTGTTGCGGCTGAAGGTGCCGACCAGAATGCGGGAGATCGGCAAACGGGAAGAGAGCTCCTTATAGTTGCGGCTCAGCACGAAGTCCCCCTGCGGCGTCACCTTGATGCTGCCGGTCAGCTTGAAGTCCACCACCACCTCGCCGCGGCGGTTGAGCTCGTAGATAAAGCTCTCCTCAATCTGCTGCCCCATCCAGTTGGTATCCTGCAGGGTATCGAGATCGACGAAAGAGGCCACCGCGATAGGTTCGGTCAGAGTGGTCAGCGATTTGCGCTCCATCAGCTGATCGGTCATGCGCGCCACCAGCCAGTTGAGCTCCATACCCTGCGCCGCCTGGCGGGGGTCACCCTGATCCCGATTGATAGGGTCGGAGCCGCACCCGGTCAATGCCAGGGCGAGCGCCAACGCCGTGATGAGTTTGTTCATGGATACCTTTCCTGTATCTGCACCTGACTTATTATCGGACGCACCGGACAAAGCTTGAGCCGGGAATGAGGCATGATTCTTGCTTTTTAATGGTCATTGTCAGCGCCAGCGTGCGCTGCCACTTGGAAAGTGTTGTGATCCATGTCGGCCAGCAGGTGCCATTTCCTCAAAATGGCTCGGCTGCCCGCCAACTCAAGGTATCTGCTATGAAATTACCGCTGCTGTTGACCCTGCTGCTGGCCAGCCTGAGCGCCCGCGCCGAGCTTATCGAAGCGCAGGGCAGTGCTGCCATTCTGGGGGGCGATGAGGTCTATGCCCGAGAGCAGGCGACCCGCGACGCCCTGCGTCAGGCGCTGTTGGCCAGCGGCGCGGCCGTTTCCAGCGTCCAGCGTCTGGAAAATGGCAGCCTGCGATCCGAGCAGATCCAGATCCGCTCCGGCGGCGACATTCGCCAGTACCGCCTCAAACGGGAAGAGGTGCGCAACGGCCGCATGTACATCACCCTGGTGGCCGACATTCAGGCCGAACGCCAGATCTGCCAGACCCAGCACTTCGCCAAGGATTTGACACTGGTGCGGCTGCGGATGCGCTATCCGGATCAGGCAAGCTATGGCGCCATGGACGACATGCCGGAAAACCTCTCGCGGCGGCTATTCGAAACTCTCGCCAATGCGTCGCAAGGGGTCGCGGTGCGCCAGTGGCTGGATGAAAACCTGCGCATCGATCCGCTCCATCTGCAACAGGGGGATCGCAGTGCCCTCGAGGAGATCAAGGCGCTCAGCCTGCGTACCGACAGCCAGTATCTGGTGCTCGGCAGCATCGACGATCTCTCCATCGAACCGCAAGGCAACCAGCTGACCAGCTGGTATGAGGATCCCGTGCGCAACTTTCGCATGCAGCTCTACCTGTTCGATGGCATCAACGGCAGTCTGGTCAACCGCAAGGTCTACGAAGGGCGCGCCACCTGGACCTTTGGCAAGCGGGAACAGGTGGGCAGCAGCAGCGGCCAGTTCTGGCAATCGAGCTATGGCCAGGAGGTCAACTACCAGCTGCAGCAGGCCGCTCAGGATCTGGTGGCCCAGCTCACCTGTGCACCGGTCACCGCCCGGGTGGTCGGCCAGAACGAACGCGGCCCCTACATCAATCTGGGGCGGCGCAACGGCGTCAAGCTCGGCGACCAGTTCCGCATCCAGCACAACGCCGACTTCATCGACCCCTACGGCAAGTCGCGCATGATGCGCAACCCGGCCGACGGCCTGTTCGAGGTAGTGCAGGTATTCGACGATGGCGCCATCATCAGCAGCCAGAACAAATATTCGCCGTTTAACATCCAGAATGGGGATTTGGCAGTATTGGAATAAGAATCAAGGGTTTAAAAGGGAGTTGCTTCTTGTATAATGCCCGCCACACAGCTCCCGTAGCTCAGCAGGATAGAGCGGTCCCCTCCTAAGGGATGTTTATTGCTTAAAAATCTATCTAAATAGGCTGTTATAAGATTTTTTAAATATTAGGAATTATAAATATTTCCTTTAAAAACATAGCTTTATAGTTCAAAAAGCATTCATAAACAACCAGGCCGCTTGTTTTGTGAGCGGTGCAATCGATGCCTATTTTGCGCTATTTAAGAGCTATTCACGCCATTCAACTCTACTTTTGCGCTATTTTGCCGCTATAATGTCTCAATAGAACATTTTTCGGTGGTACCTAATGGCTCCCAAAAATCCGGCTACATCCATACGCAAAGAAGAGTTCGATCTTAAGACGCTGCTCCAGGGTCACCCTGCGGCCATAATTAAAGGGAAATTCTCATTCACCTTTAAAGACCAGTACATAGATAGTCTTCCATTTATTAATGATAAAAATAAATGCGTTGAATTAACGCACTATAGTTCTGACGATGAGAAATATAATGAAAAGAACAAACCAAGATTAAAACTAAGAATCGGAAACAGTGTTAAGACATTCTATATTGTTTACGATAAAAATCGGAGGCAGAAAATTGGCAATTGGATGACTCGCACTAAAAGTGGACATTATCCAAAAGGTTTTTTTAGCGTTACACAGGCTAAGGAAGAGTTTAAGAGATTAGTTAGTGATGCTGAAAAGATTAATCCAGAAAAGTGGAAATATCAGTCTTTTACATTGAGAACTTATCTTTTAGAGCATTATAAAAACGACCGTGAAAACAAATCAAACAAGAGGAATTCATTAATCCCTGTTACCGACAAAACAATAAGGGAAATCTCATCTGCCTTTGAACCATGGTTAGACCTCAAGCTATCTGAATTTAATGAAGATCACCCAGTAATATTCAAAAAGTATTGGCAGAACAAAGAAACGCCAATAACATCAGAAACAATGAGGAAATACTATTCCTTATTAAACAGCTTGTTTAATATGTGCGTTACGTGCGCCTATTTACCAAAGAATAAAATTGATAGGCATATTTTTCTGTTCCCAAGAAACCCTAAGAGGCCTGTCACAACATATACTGACCCCACAAATGAAGTCGTGGAATTTATTTTTGATGAAGACACTCCAGGTGGTGGGGATTCCAAGATCATAGTTGCAACCATGTTCCTATGCGGGGCAAGAAACTCTGAAATATATAGAAACACAAGCAACAATTTTAATATTAATGATAGATCCATACGTATTCCTGAGCACATTAGTAAAAACAAGGCTGCACGCATTGTTGCTATTGAGTCAGACTCATACTGGAATTACGTAGCGAAATACAAAACTCTAAAAAGCTTGAGTGATCGAGAGGGTGAGTTGATGTTTCCTTGTTGCCGCGAAGCAAAGGCCCCCCATGTAACTTCGAGCCTTTATCAGAAAACTTGGCAGGCAGTTAAAAAAGAGTTTAATTTTCCTAAGATAGGCCGATTATATGATGCCAGACATACTTTTGCCAAAAAAGCACTAGAAAGTGGAGTACCTATTCAAGATTTATCTAAGATCACTGGACACAGCCTCGAAACGCTGATGAATTACTATATTGACAACAATATCAGCCAAGCTACAAGAGAAAAATTAAGGAGTGCAACCAATTCTAATGCAGCTATAAAGGTGCAACAGGAAACGAATTTCCCTCCATCTGTTAATAGCCTATATGAAAGCTATGTTAGGAGATGTATAAAGAAGAATATAAAATATGAACTCTCTACGTTCGTACAAGAAATGAAAGATTTGGGTGACCAAAACCAACTAAATGCAGAGCAAATTTTTTGGCTTAAAGAAATGCTGTAGCTTGAATATAACGCTATTGCTTTTTTGAAATGGATTTGCTGAATGAGGCCATATTTCTAGGTATAGGCCATGAACATGATTCAGTTCGTTCATTCGCTAATGGAGGGGGCGGGTGCCCTCCATATCAGCAACATCAACAATTATAACCAGTGAGGTAACTGTCAGAAAATCTGAACATGGAGTACGATGATGAGAACAAATCATTGTCAATACGGGAACAGTAAAATATGTCACTTTCAGTTTATCAACCCAGTACGCAGGCTAGTTCAGCACCCACCCTTATGACGACTCTCAACATCCCTCAAGATCCACTGAGTGCACATCTCTGGATCATAGCTGGCGTAGCGCCAAGCATCATTCATCAAATTTCCGGACTAGTGATGACTGATGTTGGTGTGATATGCCGCCTTGTGGGCATTAGCCGAGGCACATTGTCACGTAAGGTCAGGAATAAGACCACCCTATCAGTATCACAGGGTGAAAGGGTATACGGCGTTGTACAGGCACTCGACGCTGTTCTCTTCCTCCACAGAAACAATACCGTCAGAGCAATGTCATGGTTACACCGCCCAGCCTGGGGCTTAGGTGGTAAACGGCCAGCAGAGGTGCTGTCGACAGCTTTAGGGGCTCAGGCAGTAATAGTACTTGTAGGACGAATCCAACATGGGGTGTGCACCTAGAGCGAGGTAGCTGATAGGCTAACCCCCCCCTTAAGAACGCTTCAAAAACAACCAACCTCATCTTTTTTCGAACTTTTTTCATTTACCCCACTTGAAAAAATCGAAAAACTGTCCATTTACTATTATTGAGAACAATTAAAAAATTTAAGAATTTCAACATTCCGCTGCTTCGCAGCGAAGATAATCCAGATTTTTAATTCCTTCGAGCTAGCGTTCCTTAAAGTAAGAAAATTGCACTTACAATAAGAAATTACTAAAATATAGTGTGTCAACACTCATTTTTTGAGTGAATTATCTTTTGTTAAAGTAATTAGCACACCTAACTCAGCAAGATCTAAATGTAGTGAGTGAGAGGCAATGATTATTTTCACGTTTTAACACGCCTCTCACACTGTCGACAGCTGTCGATCACAAATAAAAACTCAACACAAAAGATAAAAAATATCTTTTTTAGTTAATTCCGCCTTAGTCATATGAGCCGTGATCTTCAAATACGATTCCATCATCAAAATGTTCTTGACATAGCTTATCTACAACTCGCTGAGCCTTGTGATGCAAGACCATCTCTAGAGCTGGTAATGTCAGTGCAGGAAAAGACTGCCCTTGAATAGTGAATGTATTCTTGTCACTACCCACATACATATCATAAGTTGTGGATGTATCGACCTCATTTAGGAGATCATACCCAATACACTCTGCAAAAAGTACCCATATCCAACAACGATATAAGTCTTCTTTTTCATAGTTGCTAATCAACTTGTGCATTGCGTTAATAGACCCTTGTAATGCAGCTCTAATCCACCAGTAATATGCATGTTGCATATACCCAGCATCTTCGCATTTGACTGCTACATTTTCATGATACGTGTAGTCTTTTAATTCATTCATATATAAAGAAACATCAAGCCGATAGGTTGACAATAACTCTATAGCCTCTATGTCAAATCTCATAGCTGATTTTTTCAAGTGCTGGAGCCAAAGCGAGTATCGTTCTCTATCATTATCAACTAATCCGCCTACATCTGTATCATTAAACTCACCAGCCAGTTTATAAAACTCTTGATGAAGCTCGTATTGTGGGAAAGATGAAGCATTTCGGTCTGCAAATGCACTTAGCTGGACCAACCCCTGGTGTACTAATGGCGAGTTAAATTCATTCTGTTTAAACATATTCATTAATTCCCCAGCATAATGGTCTGAGGAGCTAAAGCGGCTAGCAGTAGTCGAATTAGGAGGAAGTTGATTACTCTTAATATAAAGATGAGTAATGTAATCGTCGTTTAGGCGATTCCTCAAAATCTCTTTTACGCGTAGGCTTATAATACCCGCCTGTACTAACGATGTGGCCAACTTCTGAGCAATACGCTCAGGAATACTAATACCCAGAATATTAGCTCTAGCCTCAATTGCACTTACATCCAACGCAACCTGCCATTTCGTATTACTGAGCAGAATCGCATCAGCTTGCAATGACGCGTAAGTACTGTAGCCATAGGCCGCAGCAATCATCTCGTAGATATGACTACGTTTGAGGGAGATGCCTAGTACATCTTTGAGCTCAAGTTGGGTTGTGTGGACGAACGCTTTGATGGTCATGATCCAATCTCCTAGTCCTACCCTGGGGTATACATCGCACGTTTAATCCATCCAAGGTGAGGATTTGAGGTTGAGATCATGTCGCTTGAGAGTAGTAACCATTTTGACTCGTGCGAAAGTCTGGCCGGTCAGCCAAGACAAATCATAACCTAGTAAGTGGCACTGTCCAAGAGTCCATTCTCGCCCCGAGCCTCTCCGACACCCAGTAGACCAGCCCTGTGAGTTGTGGAATGAGCCGAATGTGGTGTCAATTCGGCTCATTTTTGGCATTGCACTGCTTGCCCGCGACACAAAATCAGCGAGATTATCGATGGCAGCAGACTGGAGCTACTGCTGAAAACCTTAATCCAGAACATTTCAAGGCTCACCCAGATCGGAGCCATTTAAGGCAATCCTTTACGAACCACACAAAATGTGGGGTTCTTTATCTCCTCAAAATCTCACGTCTTCACTGTCAATTTTCGGCACTGACTAAATAACTGATCCTAATAGTGCTCCACCTTCGCTGTGCCATAGCCATTCCCCGGGAAAGGAGACACGGTATCCATGAAGTGTTTCACTCGGGCCAGCAGATTGGCCATTCCTCTGCATTGATGATTGCGCGTTACTGTTTCATGTAACTTGTGCCACAGCCGTTCTATGTGATTAACCCAAGGGCTGTAAACTGGCTGGAACACCAAGCAGAGCTTGGGGTTCTTCTTCAACCATCACTCGGTCTGTTTGCTTTTGTGAATGATGTAGTTATCGAGGATCAGCGTGATGGTTTTGGCTCGTCGGTAGTGGCGAAGCAGCTTTTCCAGCATGGCGATAAACAGGGATGAGTTTTTCTTTATCCCACTGACGTAAAGCACTCTTCCGTTGCCTGCATGGAGAACGCCTGCCAGGTAATGTTTGGCATTCTGTCCCGGTGTGACAACCCGCTTTTGCTGCGCTCTGAACATCCAGTCGGCCCCAAATTTGGGATTGAGGTCGATATCGACTTCATCCTCATAAAACACCGGATTATCGGCATCACAGCGGGCCAGTGCCTCGTCGATATCCGCCATTTTATCCTGATAGGCTGGATCTTTTATCCGCAAGGTCGGCACGGGCCTTCGCCAGACAATGCCCATACGCGGTAACCATCGGCGGAGCGTGGAGGCTGCCATGTTGAGGCCTGTTAACCGATTGATTTTGATAGCCAATAGTTCGGTACACCAGCGGCTGCGTTGATAACCAAAATCTTGCGGAGAAAACTGCATGAGCAGCACCAGTAAGGTGACAATCTTGGCGACAGGTAGGACCGGGGCACGGCCAGCCAGTAAGGCTTCTAGAGCCCCCACACCTTCATCCCGATACCACCGAAGCCAACGGCCGATGATCGAGCGAGCCGCGCCGGTAAGGTGATGAACATCAGTGATCGTGCGTCCTTCATGTAACAGCAAGATGGCCATCAAGCGACGAGCATGCCCTTTATCACGGGTGGCATGGATGATTTTGTGAATGCGGTGCCGTTGTGGTCGTGGCAGGGGTGGTAGGATAGGCATCAACTCAGTCCTTTGGGTGTGGCTTGTTTTGTTTGGCGACTAATGAGATCGCACAAACTGGACTGAGTTCCTTTCCTCCAGTGATCTACTATTCGGAACAGCTATTTAGCTTTTGCTTTCTGATGATGCTTGTGCATAGTGGCTACATTCTCTCAGCCCATAAGGCGAGAAGCTGGCTGCAAGGTAGCGGAGGAGGATGGATAAATCGTATTAGCGCCCTTTTATTCCTATTGCTCGCTATCGTACTGCTGAAGAGCTAGATCTAAATGCGCACTGGTTGGTGTTTATCCACTCAGTACGCACCGCCATCTAAAGACCGATGTAGCGTTCACTCTCCTCGATAAACTCAGCCAGCGCCCACCACATCAGGACAGGATTGGAGTACATAGGGAAGTGACCACTGTTGGGGATATTGGTCAGCCAAACCCTAGCTTGAGATAATTGACCCAGGTAGGATAGATGGGCATTTTGCTCCCCAAACATAAAGTGCTGTGGGCAAGGAAGGGAGAGAAATTTGCCGAGTAAGTCCCCTTTATCCGAATGGGTCACCATAGAGCGGAAGATGGGCCGAACCGCCTCTTTTTGTACTTTGTGATGTAAAGACGCGGCATACCTCGTGCCTGCCGAGCGTGAGCGCATTGCTGGCGTCTACGTGCCTTCGGAGGGACGTTGCCTTGGCACCTTTCTTTTTCAGCGGGTATAACAGTCTTCGGCACTGACATACCCCATGCTTACTTTATTAAGGCCCGCAGGGAAGAACGTGGTGGGCAGATCCCTTGTGTAAGTTCCTCCAATTCAGCCAAAAGTTTTACTTAAATTTTTCAGTCTATTAGCTCTGTCTAATAAAACTCCGCTAGTATCTCGTATATTCTCAATTTTTTTACTATTTTCATGAGATAAACAAGAAAATTCATTTATATTCCTACTTATCTCATCTACAACTGCTTGTTGCTGGGTTGCAGCAGATGATATTTGATTTGAAAAATCTGACACTTTATCTATTTCATGCACTACTTTATTTAAGCCCTCTGAACCAGAGCGAGTAATAGAAAGGCAGTCATTAGTTTTTTCTACATTTTCATGCATCCACCCTTTCCACATCGATAATGTCTTTTGAATATGATTAATACTACTCTGTATTTGCTCTGTTGCCTTCTGTGTTCGAGTTGATAAATTACGAACCTCATCAGCTACGACAGCAAAACCACGCCCTTGCTCACCAGCTCTGGCTGCTTCAATAGCTGCATTTAAGGCTAATAGATTAGTTTGATCTGCAATACCCTGTATTTCAGACATAATTGTACCGATTCGCTCTGACTCAGTAGAAAGCTCAACAGCTGATTTAAAAGCATGCTCAGCTTTAATTGCTAACAATGAAATATTTTCTCCCACAGAATCGAGCTGTTTATTGGTCATTATGCAATGATTACGTGCATCTTCTATTTGTTGATTACTATCTTGAATATTTCTACTAATCTCCTCTGCGGCCGATGCCATTTGAGTCACTGCTGTAGCTATTTGTTGAATCTGTAGGTCTTGTGATGAAATATCTTGACTTGCAAGGAATGCTGAACCTCGCAGATTATCTGCAATATTTCTTAGAGATACAGTCTCATCATCAATCCGTCCTAAAATAGTTCTATTTTTTGCTTGCCCAAGCTTGATATGGAAGTCCGCAATACTATGAGAAGCATCTCCTGAAAATATCAATCGACTAATACTATCATAATCATGCCCTAAAGATTTTAGATATTTAGGTGTTGATAATATAAAATTTGAATTTATTATAAACACTAAAATTAATGGCATTAGTATCCATACTATTTCTAGCGAGGGTACTAGCATGACAATACTAAAGAAACTGCTTAACAATAACAAAACGCTTACGTAATTTGGCACTAACCATTTTTTGTAAAAAAGGGATTTTGCCCCACTCTCATGTAATTTAAGCGTATTGTATATTTTTTTAGCTCTTTCTATATGCTCAATAGAGGCCCTACATCGGACTGATTGATAACCAGATATTTTATCGTTCTCATATATTGGAGTTACATATGCATCGACCCAATAGTAACCTCCATTTTTGCAGCGATTTTTGACGATCCCTCTCCATGGTTTTTTTGCTTTTAAATGTGCCCATAAATCAGCAAAGGCAGCTTTAGGCATATCAGGATGACGAACAATATTGTGATGCTGCCCGATCATTTCCTCTAAGGAAAATCCGGCTACTTGGCAAAACTCTGAATTTGCGTATGTTATGTCTCCATTCGTATCTGTTGTTGAAACCAGCTGTACACCTTCTGCTACCTCTACTTCAAGATCATGTATTTTTTCCTTCGCATGTAGCATGTTGATGCTCCGAGCCAGTGGTTCAAGTTGTCACAGTATGGCATATTCATTAATGCTTTGTGGTTGCAATGTGTTAAAAATCAACCTGATTACCCATGACCCCAGGCAGTTTCAAGAGCCGGTATGGCATTGGGGAGCCTGTTACTACAGCCCCCCATTCACTTTATACTTTAAATGGGCGTTGTTGCCCAAATCAACCAACAAGTCATGACTTCCCCAGCCCCAAGTGACCGTTACACTCGGGGCTTTCTGACCGGCAGACCAAGGGTGTTCAGTTTGTTGATTGCACCAACATACGCCATCACTTCCCC